>NZ_JAJPWN010000009.1:0-450159 GCF_046549135.1 Amycolatopsis sp. lyj-23
CCGGTGTTCAGGTTTTTCTTGGTCGACGAACCAAATACCGGAGACCTCACCCATTTCGGCCGACGACACGCCCAGCACCGCCAACTCCAGCTCAACCCGCCGGAGACAACTTCGATACAGGCCCTAGTGGACGACGGCCTTCTCGGCGCCCGCGCCGGTCAGGGAGCGGACCTCCATCTCGGCGTACTTCTTCTCGTCGTGCTCCTTGGACAGGACCGTGCCCAGCCAGCCCAGGATGAACGCCGCCGGGATCGAAACGAGGCCCGGGTTGCTCAGCGGGAACCAGGCGAAGTCCACGGACTTGATCATCGACGTGCTCTTGCCCGACACCGCGGGCGAGAAGACGATCAGCACGATGGTGATGGCCAGGCCGCCGTAGATCGACCACAGCGCGCCCTGGGTGTTGAACCGCTTCCAGAACAGCGAGTAGAGGATCGTCGGCAGGTTCGCCGACGCCGCGACCGCGAAGGCCAGCGCGACCAGGAACGCCACGTTCTGCCCGTTGGCCAGGATGCCGCCGCCGATGGCGAGGGCGCCGATGACCACCGCGGTGATCCGGGCGACCTTGACCTCCGCGTCCGGCGACGTCTTGCCCCGCTTGACGACGTTCGCGTAGACGTCGTGGGCGAAGGACGCCGACGCCGTGATCGTCAGGCCGGCGACCACCGCCAGGATCGTCGCGAACGCGACCGCGGAGATCAGGCCGAGCAGCACCGGGCCGCCCAGTTCGAGCGCGAGCAGCGGAGCCGCGGAGTTGACCCCGCCCGGCGCCTTCTTGATCGTGTCCGGCTCGACGAGCGCACCGGCGCCGTAGCCGAGGACCAGCGTGAACAGGTAGAACACGCCGATCAGGACGATCGCCCAGACCACCGAGCGACGTGCGTCGCGAGCCGTCGGGACCGTGTAGAAGCGCATCAGGACGTGCGGCAGGCCCGCCGTGCCCAGCACCAGCGCGATGCCGAGGGAGAGGAAGTCCAGCTTCGAGGTCCCGTTGGTGCCGTACTGCTTGCCCGGCCCGAGCAGCGTCTGCCCGGCCTTGCCCGCCTTGTCGACCGCGGCCTGCAGCAGCTGGGAGAAGTTGAAGCCGTACTTGCCGAGCACCCACAGCGTGATCACGAGCGCGCCGACGATCAGCAGCGCGGCCTTGATGATCTGCACCCAGGTGGTGCCCTTCATACCGCCGATCAGCACGTAGGCGATCATGATCACGCCGACCACGGCGATCACCAGCGCCTGCGCGCCCTTGCCTTCGACGCCGAGCAGGAGCGCGACGAGACCGCCCGCGCCCGCCATCTGCGCCAGCAGGTAGAAGAACGACACGATCAGCGTCGACGTCGCGGCCGCGGCCCGCACCGGGCGCTGCTTCATCCGGAACGCCAGCACGTCGCCCATCGTGAACTTACCGGTGTTGCGCAGCAGTTCCGCGACCAGCAGCAGCGCGACGAGCCACGCCACCAGGAAACCGATGGAGTAGAGGAAGCCGTCGTAGCCGTTGATGGCGATCGCGCCGGCGATGCCGAGGAACGACGCCGCCGACAGGTAGTCACCCGAGATGGCGATGCCGTTCTGCGGGCCGGTGAACGCGCGGCCGGCGGCGTAGTAGTCCGACGCCGTCTTCGTGTTGCGGCTGGCCCGGAACACGATCACCAGCGTGATGACCACGAAGGCGGCGAAGATGATGATGTTGAGGAGCGGGTTGCTGCCTTCCACACCCGCGGCGATGTTCGTCATGCCTGCTCCTTCGGGGAGTCGCCTTCGATGTCCTCGCGGATCTTCTCCGCGACCGGGTCCAGCTTCCGGTTGGCGTACCGGACGTAGAGCCCGGTGATCACGAACGTCGAGACGAACTGCAGCAGGCCGAAGATCAGGCCGACGTTGATGTTGCCGAACACCTTCGTGCTCATGAAGCCGTGCGCGTAGTCCGCGAGGAGCACGTACAGCAGGTACCAGAGGAGGAACACCGCCGTCATCGGGAAGACGAACCGGCGCAGGCGGCTGCGCAGCTCCCGGAACTCGGTGCTCTCGTGCGCTCGCTCCCAGACCGTTTCGGAGGTCTCCGGGGGCCCGCCGGTGTCCGTAGTGCTCATCGCTGCTCCCTGCGACGCTGCGGAAAGTGACGTGCGACACCGTAGGGACGGGTGAGTCTCGCGTGAAGATTCAGCGGTTCAACAGCCGAGCGAGACGACGAACGGTCGACGAACGGTCGCGGGGTCCCGTCGAACGGGGTTCGTCCAGGTGCAGGCGCAGCATCGCCGCCGTCGACCAGCCGGGCGGCCGGCCCCGCAGCGAGACCAGCGCCATCACGCCGAACGCCAGCGGTACCGACCAGGGTGCCGGTTGCTGGACCAGGATCGCCACCCAGCCGCGCAGCGGCGGCCCGGCGAGGGCGAACAGGATCGAGCCGGAGGAGGCCACCAGCCCGGTCAGCACGCCGGCGATCCCGCCGGTCGCGGTCAGCCGCGGCCACCAGATGCCGAGCACCAGCAGCGGGCAGAACGTCGACGCGGCCACGGTGAACCCCCACGTCACCAGCACCCCGGCGTCGAGCTCGGCCGAGCGCAGCGCCAGCAGCACCATGATCCCGGCGACACCGAACACGGCGATCCGCAGCCGCCGCAGCCCGCCGGGGACGAGGTCGTGCGCGATCGCGCCGGACATCACCAGCAGCAGGCCGAGCGACGTCGCCAGGAACGCGGCGAACGCGCCCGCGGTCAGCAACGCCGTGAAGAGGCCGCCCGCCCAGCCACTGTCCACTTGGTACGGCAGCGCGACGACCACCGTGTCCGTCGCGCCCGAGAGGTACAGCCCCGGGACGAGCACCCGGCCCAGCACGCCGTAGACGCCCGGGAAGAGGTAGAAGACGCCGAGCAGCGCGACCGTGATCGCCGCCGTGCGGCGGGCGGCCCGGCCGTCCGGGCTGGTGTGGAAGCGCATCAGAACGTGCGGCAGGCCCATGGTGCCCAGCATCGTCGCGACGAGCACCGCCCACGTGCCCAGCAGCGGGTAGCCCTGGTCGCCGAGGTCGAGCAGCGGGCGCCGCCAGTCGGGGCCGCCCAGCGCGGCGCCGCCGCGGACCGCCGGGACGGCCGCACCCGTGCCGAAGACGACCTCGTCCTGGCTGTGCGCGGTGAACTCGCCCGGCGGCAGGGTCTCGACGACGCCGTTGCGCCGCACCGGCGTCGGTTCGCGGATTTCCATGGTGACGTCGACCTCGAACCGCACCGGCGTCTCGCGGGCGAAGTGGGTGAACTCGACGGGGTTGAGCGCGTCGGTCCGGTTGACCGCACCGGCCTGCAGCACCAGCCAGATCGCCGGGATGAGGAACAGCAGCAGCTTCAGCACGAACTGGAACGCCTGCACGTACGTCGCCGCGCGCATGCCCCCGAGCGCGAGGGTGACGCTGACCGCGGCGCCGGCCAGCACCACGCCGACCCAGTACTGCGTGCCGCCGACCGCGGCGAGCACCAGGCCGGCGGTGCGGAACTGCGGGACGACGTAGATGGTGCCGATCACCAGCACGACGACGGCGGCGAGGCGGCGCAGCGCGGGGGAGTTGAGCCGGGCTTCGGCGAAGTCGGGGACGGTCAGCGCGCCGGAGCGCCGCATCGGCGCGGCGACGAGCACGAGCATCGCGATGTAGCCGGCGGTGAAGCCGACCGGGTACCAGAGGGCGCCGATGCCGTCCTTGACGACGAGCCCGGCGATGCCGAGGAAGGAGGCGGCGCTCAGGTACTCGCCGGAGACCGCCGCGGAGTTGACCAGCGGCGAGATCCGGCGCGAGGCGACGAGGAAGTCCGACGTCGTGCGCATGGCGGCGACCCCGCGGACGCCGATCAGCAGCGTCACGAGCACGACCGGCGCGACGGCCAGCGCGACACCCACTACTCGTCCTCGAGGCGCTCGGCGCGGCGCAGCTGCCAGCGGGCGAGCAGGGCCATCGCGGGGTAGGGGAGGACCGCGAGCATCAGCCAGGACACCGGAATGCCCAGCAGGCGCACGGTGTCCAGCGCCGGGAAGATCGCGAAGATTCCCGGCAGGCCGAGCAGGAGCGCGAACATGAGGACCAGCGCGGGGATGCCGTGACGGCGTTGGGCGGTGTAGAGGGCCGTGGCGCGCTGGGTGTCGCCCGCGGGCAGGCGCGGCTGGCGCCAGCGGCCGCGCGACCGGCGGCGCGCGTGCGCGAGCCGGGTCTGCGGGCTGGTGACGGCGACCCGGCGGATCCTGCTCATCGCGGGTCCGGGCCGAGCTGGCCGCGCTGGGCGGCTTCCAGCAGCCGGTCGCGCAGGTCGCGGGCGTGCCGGCGGCTGACCGGGACGTCGCCCGCCTCCGTGTGCGCGAGCAGGCCGCCCGCGGTGTCGCTGCGCAGCTCCAGCACCGCGCTCACCGCGAGCAGGAAACCCCGGTGCACCCGGCTGAACCCCGTTCCCTCCCAGTACTCCTCGAGCCGTGAGATCGGCATCCGCACCAGGTGGACCCCGCCGCGGGTGTGCAGGCGGACGTAGTCGCCGTGGGCCTCGACGAACAGCACGTCGTCGCGACGGACGTACCGCGTTCGGCCGCCCGACTCGACCGGCAGCGCCGCCATCGCGTCCGGGGTCGGCCGGGACGCCGGGGTCGCCATCCGGAGCACCTTCGCCAGCGCCGCGGCCAGCCGCTCGGTGCGCACCGGCTTGAGCAGGTAGTCGACCGCGCCGATGCCGTACGCCGTCACCGCGTGCCCGTCGTGCGCGGTGACGAACACGATCACCGGCGGCTCGCTCAGCTTCGCCAGCAGGGACGCCAGTTCGAGCCCGTCCAGGCCCGGCATCGAGATGTCGAGGAACACCGCGTCGAAGCGATCCGCTTGAAGCAGCTTCAACGCCTTCAGCGCATCGCCCGCCCCGACCACTTCGCCGACTTCGGGCGCTTCGCGCAGCATCCGGCACAGCTCGTCCAGCGCGGGCGGCAGGTCGTCGACGGCGAGCACCCGGAGGCTCACGGCAGCACCCCCGGCTGGAACCGCGGCACCCGCACGATCACCCGGGTGCCCGCGCCGACCTCGGTTTCCACGGTGAGGCCGTACCAAGCGCCGTAGACGTCCCGGAGCCGTCTGTCCACATTGGCCAGTCCCATGCCCGCGGTGTCGTCCTCGCCGGTGCGCCCGGCGAGGATGTCCGCGGCCCGGTGCGGGTCCATGCCGACCCCGTCGTCCTCGACGAAGATCACGCAGTCGTTCCCTTCCGCCTGGCCGTGCACCTGGACCAGCCCGGTGCCCGACCGCGGCTCGATGCCGTGCCGGATCGCGTTCTCCACCAGCGGTTCCAGCACGAGGTACGGGACCGCGACGGCGAGGATCTCCGGCGCGACCCGCACCTGGACGCGCAGCCGCTCGCCGAGCACCGCCTTCTGCAGCGCCAGGTACGTCTCGATCGCGCGGAACTCCTCGGCGACGACGGTGTACTCGCCGTGGCGGGCGAGGCTGTAGCGGGTGTAGTCGGCGAAGTCGAGCATGAGGTCGCGGGCGCGGTCGGGGTCCGACCGCACCAGCGACGCGATCACGGTCAGCGCGTTGTAGACGAAGTGCGGCGACATCTCCGCCCGCAGTGCCCGCAGTTCGGCCTGCGCCGCCTGTTCCGCCGACGCCTCGAGCCGCCCGCGCTCGAGGGCCTGCACGACGAGGTCGGCGGCCTGGGCCGCGACCGCGTCGCGGACGTCGCCCACCACCAGCAGCGCCCCGGCCAGCTCGTCCCGGACGTGCAGCGGCAGCACCAGCACGTCCGGCGCGGAGCCGGGTTCTTCGCTGTGGAGGACTCCGTCGAGCACCGCCGCGACGACCGCGTCCGGCCCGGGCCGCCCCGACCACAGCAGCGACCCGGACAGGTCGGTGAGGCCGAGCCCCGGGAAGCCGAAGAGCCGGCGCAGGCGGTGCGCGGCGCGCCGGGCGGGCATCCCGGACAGGCCGTCGCGCAGGTCGTCGGTGATGCGGCGGGCGGCGGCCAGCACCGCGACCGGGTCGGCGCGGGACGCCGGGCGCAGGTGCACGGTCATCGGGCCTCCCCTCGGCGGCGGTGTCCAGGGCAAAGATCCTACGGCTACGCGGGCCCGTCGCGGTCGGCCAGCACCTGGGCGTGGCGGCGGAAGCGGCGCCAGGTCCGGTAGTGGTCGAGCGCCGTGACGTTGCCGAGCAGGCTCGAGTTCGCCGGGTACGGCCGGTCCGGCAGCGAGATCCAGCCGGTCGTGCGGGTTTCCTTGACCGCCACCGGCACCGGCCGGAACGTCGTCGGGTCGAGCCCGTCGCTGTGCCGGACGACCTCGTCGAAGAACCACGCCGACGTGATCAGCGCCAGCACGCCGCGGGAGGCCTTGAGGGCCTCCTTCAGCGGCCTGGCCGCCAGCAGCCGGAACGTCTGGTTGATCGCCGGCGCGGTGACGCCGTGGTCGTCGTAGGCGACTTCGCCCGCGTGCAGCGCCATCCGCAGCCGGATCCGGGCGCCGGGGTCGTGCGTCCGGTTGTGGCGGTGCAGCGCCACGGCGAGCGCCGCGGGCAGGAACTCGACGAAGGGCCCCTTCGGGACCTCCGGCGGGACGAGGACGAAGACGCCGTCGCCGCAGTCTTCGCGGTGGCAGTCCGCCCACGGGACGCCGGCGTCGTCGAACGCCCGGCAGAGCGCGCGGTACAGCCCTTCGCGCAACGCCAGCCGGTGTGGTGTGGTCCTGCGCTGGTCGCCGTAGCCTTCCACGTCCACGGCGAAGATCGTCCGGTGCAAAGCCGGCCGCTCGTACTTCATCGCACCCTCCCTGCGATCATGCATCCGGCGGGTGCAGATGCATGTGCAGATGAGTGTGACGCAGGACACCCGTCCGGGTAAACGGGCTGTGCGGTGAGCGGTTATCCCACCGCGGTGACCGGTGGGTGGCTTCACTGCCGAGGAACACGCTGGTCAAGGCCCTGCGGGTGGCGTGCGCACCACCCGCAGGACCCTGACGGACGGCTCAGCAGCTCTGCTTGTAGAAGTACTGCGAGTTGGCGTCCATGTCCGCCTTCGTGATCGAGTGCAGCTGCGCGGTGAGGTTCCGCGTCACCGGCTTGCCCTCGACGGCCGCGACCGCCTGCTGGACGCCCTGGGTGCCGATCGAGGCCGGGTCCTGGGCGATCAGGGCCTGGTACTGGCCGTTCTTGAGGCCTTCGACCTCCGACGGGCTCGCGTCGAAGCCGATCAGGTTGACCGCGCCGACCTTGCCCGCGTTGCGCAGGCCGGTCGCCGCGCCCTCCCCGGTGTTGAGGTTGGTCGCGAAGACGCCGATCAGGTCCGGCGTCGACGACAGCGCCGCCGTCACCTTGGACGCCGCCTGGTCGGGCTCGTTCTGGGTGAACTGGACGCCGATCGACTTCAGGTTCGGGGTGTTCTTCAGCTCGTCCTCGAAGCCCTTCGCGCGCGCCGCCGTGGTCGACGTGCCGGCGATCGTGTCGAGCACCAGGACCGAGCCGCTCTTGCCGTTCGCGAGCTTCGCCATCGTCTGGGCGGCGAGCTTGCCGCCCTCGGCGTTGTCGGAGGACACGGACGACACGGCGACGCCCGTGTCCTTCAGCGACGTGTCGACCTCGACGATCTTCGCGCCGCGGTTCTTGACCTGCTGGATCGGCGCGAGCATCGCGGTGTCGTCGGTCGGGGCGATGAGCAGCGCGGCCGGCGGGTTCGAGCCCAGCGCGTTGACCAGCTGGGTCTGCATCGCCGCGTCGAACTTCTGCGGCGCCTGCGTGGTCAGCTCGTAGCCGAGCTTCTTCGCCTCGGCCTGCGCGCCGCACTGCAGCGAGATGTAGAACGGCTCGGCCTGCACGCCCGGGATGAGCGCGAGCTTCTTCGAGCCTGCCGAATTGGCCTGGCTGTCGCCGGACCCGGTCTGCCCGACCGTGCCGGAGCCGCAGGCGGACAGCAGCGCCGCCGCGGAGACCACGGCACCCATGGCGGTGAGAGTCTTGGTCAGCTTCATAAGCACCTCTTTGTACTTAGGGGGGAACTCAGCGGGAGTTGCGACGGCGGCGGCGTCGCTGGTCGAACCAGACGGCGGCGATGAGGACCGCGCCGACGGCGATCATCTGCCAGAAGTCCTGGACGTGGGTGATGTTGAAGCCCTTCTTCAGCACCGCCGGGATGAACACGCCGATCACCGTGCCCAGCACCGAGCCGACGCCGCCGAACAGGCTCGTCCCGCCCATCACGACCGCGGCGATGGCGTTGAGGTTGTCGGTGGTGTGTGCCGAAATCGTGGTCGACGCGTAGTACGCCAGCGAGAGGAACCCGGCGATCCCGGCCAGGAACCCCGTCAGCGTGTACACCTTGAGCAGGTGCCGGGTGACGCCGATGCCGGCGCGCCGCGCGCCCTCGGCGTTGGACCCGACCGCGAAGGTGTACCGGCCGAACTTCGTCGTGTGCAGCAGCCACGCGCCGATGAGGGTGATCACCACGGCCACGATGACCAGGTTCGGCACGACGCCGAACGACGTGCCGTAGCCGAGGGTCTGGTTGAGCGCCACCGGCACACTGCGGACGTCCGAACCGTTGTTGAGCAGGTAGGCCGCGCCGAGCGCCGCGCCCATGGTGCCGAGGGTGACGATCAGCGGCGGGATCCCCGCCACCGCGATGAGGAACCCGTTGACCAGGCCCCAGACCGTCCCGGCGACGACCGCGGCGAGCAGGCCGACCGTGATGACGCCCCAGCCGGCGTTCGAGGCGTTGCCACCGGACATCGCTTCCATGACCTTGCCGGCGACCATGCCGGCGAAGATCAGCACCGAGCCGACGGACAGGTCGATGCCGGAGGTGATGATCACGAACGTCATCCCGACCGACAGCACGAGCAGCACCGAGGTCTCGATGAGCAGCGTCTGGAAGGTGAACAGCGTCGGGAACTCGCCCGGGGCGATCGCGCTGAAGACGACGATCAGCGCCACCAGGACCAGGGCGATCCAGAACGTGTTCGCGCCGACCAGGCGCCTGCCCAGCGGCCGCTTGCCGAAGCCGGCGTCCGGGGTTTCCTGGATGTCCTTGCGCGTGGGCGTCGAGGCGGTCACGCGGCCTCCTCCTGCACGAGGGCGCCGGTCATCGCGGCGACGAGGTCTTCGAGCTTCGTGTCCGATCCGGTGAACCGGGCCACGCGCTTGCCGAGCCGCAGCACCTCGACGCGGTCGGCGACCGACAGCACCTCCGGCATGTTGTGGCTGATCAGCACGACGGCGATGCCCTTGTCGCGCACCTTCTTGATGACGTCGAGCACGCGCTCGCGCTGCACGACACCGAGCGCGGCCGTCGGCTCGTCCATGAACACGACCTTCGACGCCCACACGACCGAGCGGGCCACGGCGACGCTCTGCCGCTGGCCGCCGGACAGCGAGCCGATCGGGACGTCGGTGCTCTGCAGCGTCACGCCGAGGCGCTGGAACTCCTCGACGGCCTGCCGCCGCATCTCGGCCTTGTCCAGCATGCCGAACTTGCCGAGGATGCCCTTGCGGTGGATTTCGCGGCCGAGGAACAGGTTGGCCGCCGGGTCGAGTTCGGGGGCGACGGCGAGGTCCTGGTAGACGGTCTCGATGCCCAGCCGCCGCGCGGTGGTCGGCGACTCGAAGCGCACCGCCTCGCCGTCGAGGAGGATCTTCCCCGACGTCGGCTGCTCCGCGCCGGAGAGGCACTTGACCAGCGTCGACTTGCCGGCGCCGTTGTCGCCGATCAGGGCCGTCACCTCGCCCGCGCGCGCCTGGAACGACGCGCCGCGCAGGGCTTCGACCGAGCCGTAGTGCTTGGTGAGGTCGATCGCGTCCAGCAGGATTTCGCTCATCCGTGCCTCTCCTCCGGCGCCGGCGGGCGGCAGCGGATCACCGTCGCGGTGCCGGACAGCTCGGTCTGGCCGGCGTCGAACGGGACGACGTAGGTGTCGCCCTTCGCCAGCGCGTGCTCGCCCCTCTGCTCGGTCCGCAGGGTGCCTTCGCCGTCCAAAACGACCAGCACGGCGAACGACGGGTCGAGTGACAACGTTGTCGCCTTGTCCGTACGCAGCTGGTCGGCTCGGAAGAACCGCTCCG
This sequence comes from Amycolatopsis sp. lyj-23, assembly GCF_046549135.1. NCBI lineage: Bacteria > Bacillati > Actinomycetota > Actinomycetes > Pseudonocardiales > Pseudonocardiaceae > Amycolatopsis > Amycolatopsis sp. lyj-23. The sequence continues at coordinate 10,058 of NZ_JAJPWN010000009.1, forward strand.
AGCCGCCGGCCAGCAGGTCCACAGTGGACGAAGAGTCGGCCGCCGTGCGCTTGATGATCGTGCCGAGGCGTTCGGTGTCCCAGCCGGACGTGTCCAGCGCTTCGATGGCGGTGTCGAAGCCCAGGCCGAGGTGGCCCTTCTCCGGCGACGCGAGGAAGTCACGCCACTCGATGGTGAGCGAGAAGTCCGTCGGCTGCTGCAGTTCGACGACGAACACGCCTTCGCCGATCGCGTGCGGCAGCCCGGCCGGGATGTAGACCGTGTCGCCCGCGGCCACCGGGACGCTGTTGAGCGCGCCCAGCATCGACGGCACGTCCTGCTCCCGCGTCCACTCGGACACCGTCGCTTTCGACAGCGTCTCCTTGAAGCCGGGGTAGACGCGCGGGTCGTCGCCGTAGGTGCCGACGACGATCCACGCCTCCGTCTTGCCGAAGTGGGAGTCGAAGTGCTGCTTGGCGAAGGTGTCGTCCGGGTGGAAGTGCACCGGCAGGCGCTGGCCGGCGTCGAGGAGCTTGACCAGCAGGCCGGTCGACGTCCCGAGCGCTTCGACGTGCTTGGCGCCGAGCCAGCCGTTCGGGTTCGCCACGACGGCGTCCCGCAGCCAGGCGCCGTCCGGGAGCCGGGTGAGGCCGTTGGTCTCCTGGCCGAACATCGTGGTCGCCGAGGCGACCCAGTCCTCCGGGCCGAACTTCGACTCGGAGGGGGCCCCGCGCAGCGCCGCGATGGCGTCGCCCCCGCGGTAGAACTGCGGCGGCTGGTTGGCGGGGAGCCGGATCGGTTCGAGGGTCACGGGGCGACCTCACCGGAACCACGGGCGACGAGATGCACGGGCAGGACTACCTTTCTCGGCGGGGACTGATCTCCTTGGACGCGGGCGAAGAGCAGCTCGGCCGCGGCGTGGCCCAGCGCGCTGACGTCGTGCGCGACCACCGTCACCGGTGGGTTCAGCAGGTCCGCCAGCTCGAAGTCGTCGAAGCCGACCATCGCCGGGCGGCGCTCGGCGTGCGCGAGAGCACGCAGGAGGTGCACGGCGACCCGGTTGTTGCCGGCGATCACCGCGGTGGCCGCCTCCGGGCCGTCGAGCAGCCGCTTGACGGCGTTGCCGACCGAATCCGGCGTCGGTGTCCCCATCGAGACGAGCGACTCGTCGTAGGAGATCCCGTTGCGCACGCAGCCCTCGCGGAACCCGCGCAGGCGCTCGGCGGCGGTGAAGATGTCCGGGCTGTCGCCGAGGAACGCGATCCGCCGGTGCCCGTGCTGCGCCAGGTGCGTGACGGCCTCGATGGTGCCGCCGAGGTTGTCGACCAGCACGGTGTCGGCGACGATGTCGCCCGCCGGGCGGTCGATGAACACCACCGGCGTGCCCGCGCGCATCTCCGGCACCAGGTAACCGTGCTGCAGGCCGGCCGGGACGACCAGGATGCCGTCCACCCGCCGCGCGCAGAACTCGAGGACGAGCTCGCGTTCGCGGTCGGAGTTCTCCTCCGACGAGCCGGTGAGCACCTGGCGGCCGAACGACGTCGCGATCCGCTCGACCGCGCGGTTCAGCTCGGAGTAGAAGGGGTTGCCCACGTCTTCTACGATCAGCCCGATGGTGCCGGTGGTCGATCCGCGCCGCAGGTTCCGCGCGCCGAGGTTGCGCCGGAAGCCGAGCTGCTCGATGGCCGCCATGACCCGCTCGGCGGTGTCCGGGTGCACGGCCGGTTCGTCGTTGACCACGCGGGAGACGGTTTTGATGCTCACGCCCGCCAGCCGGGCCACGTCGCTCATCGTGGCCCGCCTGCTCGCGGTGCGCGTGCTGCCGTCCCGGTCCCGGCCCAGAGGAGACAACGTTGTCATAGTGACGGGGATTGAACGCCACCGCCCCGGTGCTTGTCAACGCCCCGGGCGGGGATTGTGCCGATTCGGCTACCGACGGCGTAGGACAGACGGCTGATCACGCTGTCCGGAACCGGACAGGTCTTGACGTGTCCCTTGACTGTCTCGTGAGCCGCTGCCCAAGGTGGCCCGGTTCGACCGACTGCGCGACAAGGTTGTCATGACGGGGTTTCCGGTCGCGCTGACGAGGTGGAGAGGCGATGGCCATGGCGCGATTGCGCTTGAGAGCCGGTTTAACTTTCCTGACCCTGGCGGTGACCGCAGCGGTGGCTCCCGCTGTTCCCGCCGCCGCAGCTACGAGCACCGATTACGCGAAGTGGGTGAACCCCTTCGTGGGCACCCGGCCCGGCGGGGCCGACCACGGCACCGGGGGCGGCGCCGGCAACACGTTCCCGGGCGCGGTCGTGCCGTTCGGCATGGTCCAGTGGAGCCCGGACACGGTGAAGTCCCAGCCCGGCGGCTACTTCTACGACGACGACGCCCTGACCGGGTTCAGCCTGACCCACCTGTCCGGGGCGGGCTGTTCGACCTACCAGGACATCCCGTTCATCCCGTACGTCGGGGAAGTGACGACCTCCCCGGCGACCGACCCGGCACACTACACGTCGAAGTTCTCGCACACGAACGAACACGCGACCGCGGGCGCCTACGACGTCACCCTCGACAGCGGCGCGAAGGTCGAGCTGAGCGCGACCCAGCGCACCGGCTCGGCGCGGCTGACCTACCCGGCCGGGGCGTCCTCGACGCTGCTGGTGAACACGTCCGGCTCGGTCAACGGCACCGACGACGCGTCCATCACCATCGGCAAGGACACCATCAGCGGCTGGGCCACCAGCGGCCGCTTCTGCGGCGCGCGCAACAGCTACCGCGTCTACTTCTCGGCCAAGTTCGACACGCCGTTCGCCTCGATCGGCACGTGGAAGAACGGCGCCGTGACGCCGAACAAGGCCGCCGAAACCGGGGGCGCCAAGGCGAAGGTCGCGCAGCCCAACGGCGTGAACGCCTCGATCGCGCGCCCGGCCAAGGCCGCGCCGCAGAACACCACGGTCAGCGGCCCGGGCAGCGGCGGGTACGTCACCTTCGCCAACCTCACCGGCGCCCAGGTGAACGTCCAGGTCGGCCTCTCCTTCGTGTCCGTCGACGGCGCGAAGGCCAACCTCAAGGCGGAGAACACCGGGAAGTCGTTCGACACGGTGGCGTCGAACGCGCGCAAGGCGTGGAACGCGCAGCTCGGCAAGATCGCCGTCACCGGCGGCTCCGACGCCGACCAGACGACGTTCTACACCTCGCTCTACCACTCGCTCATCCAGCCGAACGTCTTCTCCGACGTCAACGGGCAGTACATCGGGTTCGACGGCCGGATCCACACGGCCGACAAGGGCCACGCGATGTACACCAACTTCTCCGGCTGGGACATCTACCGTTCGGAGATCCCGCTGCTGGCGACGATCGCGCCGCACGAGACGTCGGACATCGTCCGGTCGATGATGGCCTACGCCGAGCAGGGCGGCTCGTGGGACCGCTGGACGGTGGCCAACGACTACACCGGCGTGATGAACGGCGACCCGTACCACATCATCGTCTCCAGCGCGTACGCGTTCGGCGCGCGTGACTTCGACGCCCAGAAGGCGTTGCTGCTCATGATCAAGGGCGCGACCCAGCCGACGCAGGGCTACACCGAGCGGCCGGATCTCGAGGACTACCAGAACCTCGGGTACGTCCCGGGCGCCGGCGCGGACACGCTCGAGTACACCAGCGCGGACTTCTCCATCGCCCAGTTCGCGAAGCGGCTCGGCGACAGCGCGACGTACACGACGTTCATGAAGCGAGCCCAGAACTGGCAGAACCTCTACAACCCGGGCACCGGCCACCTGCAGCCGCGCAACGCCGACGGCTCCTTCGCCGGCACCTACAACCCGGCCAGCTCGCAGGGCTGGGTCGAGGGCAACGGCGCGCAGTACGAGTGGATGGTGCCCTACGACCTCGGCGGCGTCGTGACGGCGTTCGGCGGGAACACCGCGACCCAGTCGCGGTTGGACACCTTCTTCACCCAGCTCAACGCGGGCACGCAGCTGCCGTACGCCTTCATGGGCAACGAACCGAACTCCAACGCGCCCTACGTGTACTCCTACGCGGGCGCGCCGGCCAAGACCCAGGCGATCGTGCACCGCTCGATGGACGAGCTGTACAACCCGCGTCCCGAAGGCCTGATCGGCAACGACGACCTCGGCCAGATGTCGGCCTGGTACGTCTGGTCGGCACTCGGCCTCTACCCGGAGATCCCGGGCCGCGCCGAGACGCTGCTCGTCACCCCGCGCTTCGAGCACGCCGTGCTCACCACCGGCGCGGGCAAGAAGGTCACCGTCAACGCGCCGGGCACCGGCGACTACGTCGGCAGCCTGAAGGTCAACGGCGCCGCGGCTTCGAAGGCGTGGCTGCCGGAAGGGCTGATCTCCAGCGGCGGCACGCTCGACTACACCCGCTCCGCCACGGCGACCGCGTGGGGCAGCGCGGTGGCCGACGCACCGCCGTCGTTCCGTGAGCAGGAGAAGCCGAGCCTGTCCTTCGTGGACCCGGCCCGCGCGGTGACGCCCGCGGGGTCGACGTCCAAGGCGTCCGTGGGTGTCCAGGACTTGTCCGGTGTCGCCCGGACCTGGACCTACAGCGCGGGCAGCGTCGACGGGATCACGTTGACCCCGGCGACCGGCAGCATCGCGGTGCCGGCCGCGGGCAAGGCGCAGGCCGAGCTCACGGTCAGCGTCCCGGCGGGCCTGGCCGACGGCGCCCGGCGCATCCCGGTGACGTTCTCCGCGCCCGGCGTGGCCTCTTCGCAGGCCGTGCTGACCGTGCTCGTCGCCCAGCCGAACAGCTGGCTGGCCACGGTGAACAACGCCGGCATCTCGCCCGACGCCAAGCCGGCGGCGGCGAACTTCGACGGCGGCGGCTGGAGCTACTCGGCCGACGCCCTCGCCGCGGCCGGGGCCACCCCGGGCAGCACGGTGACCAGTGACGGCATCAAGTTCACCTGGCCGTCGTTCCCGGCCGGGGACCCGGACAACGTGATCGCCGGCGGCCAGAAGGTCAACGTCAGCGGGTCCGGGCGCCTGGCGCTGCTCGGCTCGGCGTCCAACGGCAACGCGTCCGGCACGCTGACCGTCACCTACACCGACGGCAGCACGTCCACCGCCACCATCGGGTTCTCCGACTGGACGCTCGGCGGCGGCGGCGCGCAGCCGGCGTTCGGCAACCGGATCGTGCTGTCGACGCCGTACCGCAACGCTTCGGGCGGCGACCCGCAGCAGATCCGCACGATGGTGTTCGGCACCAACCCGATCACCCTCGACGCGGGCAAGACCGTGGCGAGCGTGACGCTGCCGTCGAACGTCAGCGGCGGCGCGCTGCACGTCTTCGCGATCGGCATCGGCGCCTGAGTGATGATCCACCGTCGAAAGGCCGCCCGCGTTCCGCGCGGGCGGCCTTTCCCGTTTTCCGGAGGGCTGTTGTGAAGAGCAGGATCCTGGCGGGTGCGCTGACGCTCGCCGTGGTGGCGACGGGGGTGAGTCCCGCGGTCGCTTCGGCTTCCGGCGGCGACGCCCTCGAAGCCGTGAACACGTTCATCGGCACGCAGGACGAAGGCAACACCTTCCCGGGCGCCTCGGCGCCGTTCGGGATGACGCAGGTCAGTCCGATCACCTCGCACTACGCCGGCTACCGCTACACCGACACCGCGATCCGCGGCTTCGGGCACTTCTTCCTGTCCGGTGCGGGCTGCTGGGAGCAGGGCGGCCTGGTCTCGACGCTGCCGACCACCGGGGAAGTGGGCCCGGGCCAGGCGTTCGACACCGCGAAAGCGTCCACTTTCGACCAGAAGCAGTACGCCTCGCCGTTCACCCACGACGGCGAAGTGGGGAAACCGGGCTACTACAGGGTTCACCTGACCGGCTACGGCGGTGTCGACGTCGAGACGACGGCCGCCACGCGCGCCGGTGCCGAGCGGTACACGTTCGCGAAAGCCGGGGACGCCAACGTCTTCGTCAACGTCGGGCAGGCCAACGACAAGGAACCGGTGACCGGCAGCAGCATCCGGGTGGTCGACGACCGGACCGTCGAAGGAACCGTGGAGTCGCAGGCCTTCTGCGGCGGCAAGGCGTACACGACGTACTTCACGACGAAGTTCGACAAGCCGTTCAAGGCGTTCGGCACCTGGTCGCCGTCCGGCGGCACCCCCGGCTCCCGCTCGTCCGAAGGCGGCGCGGGCCTGCGCGGTGCGTGGCTGACCTTCGCGGGCGGCGGGCAGGTCACCGCGACCACCGCGATCTCGCAGGTCGACGCCGCCGGTGCCCGGGCGAACCTGGCTTCGGAGCACATCCGGTCGTTCGACGCGGCCAAGGCCGAGGTGCAGAAGACGTGGCGGCGTGAGCTGTCCAGTGTGGACATCAAGGGCGGCACCCCGGACGACCGCACGGTCTTCTACACCTCGCTCTACCACGCGCTGCTGCAGCCGCTGACGGCGAACGACGCCGACGGCCGCTACTACGGCTTCGACAAGAAGATCCACCGCGCGCTCGGCTGGACGTACTACGACTTCTTCTCGCTGTGGGACACCTACCGCTCCCAGAACCAGCTCCTGGCGCTGCTGCGGCCGAGCCGCGCGAAGGACATCGCGAAGAGCATCCTCGCCATCCACGACCAGGGTGGCTGGCTGCCGAGGTGGGCGTATGCGAGCCAGGAGACGAACACGATGACCGGCGACCCGGTCACGCCGTTCCTGGTCGACCTGTGGCGCTTCGGCGCGCTGTCGGGCGAGGAGGTGCACGCCTACCAGGCGCTGCTGCAGAACTCGCGCGAGATCCCGCCCGCGGCGTCGCCGTTCCAGGGCCGGTCGGGCAACGCGAGCTACCAGGCCGCCGGGTTCGTCCAGTACGACCCGGACTTCCCGAAGAAGGGCCAGGACACCGACCCGAACCACGGCGCGTCGGCCACCCTGGAGTACGCGCTCGGTGACTGTTCGCTGTCGGTCATGGCGGCCGCGCTCGGCCGGAAGGCCGACGCCGCCGCGCTGAAGGCGAAGGGCCGGACCTACCGGACGCTGTGGGACGAATCGCAGACCGACCGCGGCTTCACCGGCTTCTTCCGGCCGAAGGTCCTCGGCGGCGCGTGGTTCTCGCCCGCCGACAAGCCCTACAGCCCGCAGAGCCAGGACGGCTTCCACGAGGGCACGGCCTGGCAGTACCAGTGGCTCGTCCAGCAGGACGTGCCCGGCCTGGTGCAGCGGATGGGCGGCCCGGCGGCCACCGGCAAGCGCCTTGACGACTTCTTCGCCTACGACGAACTGGTGAAGGACCCGGCGACGGCGGTCCGTGAGAACTGGGTCGTCGGCCCGTACGACTACTACGACCAGTTCCGCTACAACCCGAACAACGAGCCCGACCTGCACTCACCGTGGATGTACGCGCTCACCGGGCAGCCGGCGAAGACGTCGACGGTCGTGCGGGCGGCGCACACGCTGTTCACCGACGCGCCCAACGGCGTCACCGGGAACGACGACCTCGGCACCATGTCGGCGTGGTACGTCTTCAGCGCCCTCGGGCTCTACCCCGCCGTCCCAGGTACTGGGAACTTCGTGCTCAACGCACCGCGGTTCGCGAAGTCCGTCCTTCACCTGGAGAACGGACGGGACATCACGATCCAGGCGCGGGGCGCGGACGGCTCGAAGCTGCAGTACGTCTCGGGCCTGCGGGTGGATTCGCGCGCCAGCGACCGCGTCTACGTGAACGTGGACCAGCTGAAGCGTGGCACGACGCTCGACTTCCGGCTGACCGCGGACGCGGCCGGCGCGACGTGGGGCACATCACCTTCGTCCGCCCCGGTTTCGCCCTGCGCGGAGTAGCCGGCGCCCGCTCGCGACCGTGGTTCAGACCACAGTGGACCACGGTCGTGAGCAGGCTCACGGGACCCGGTGTTCCCGTGAGGGCCATCACGCCTCACACTGGGTATCACCACGTCCGACAGCGCCGTTGACGTTCGAGGCAAGTCCGCCTTGGACGGTGTGTCGGGCGTTTTCTGATGTCTTGGACCAACGTGGTGAGACCCCACAGGAGGAAGCAGTGTCCAGCAAGGCCGCTCTCGTATTCCGCGTGGCCGCAGTAGCCGAAGCCCTGTCCTGGGCCGCGCTGCTGGTCGGGATGTTCCTCAAGTACGTCGTCCACTCTTCCGGCGAGGGCGGCGTGCCCGTCATCGGCATGGTGCACGGCGTGATCTTCGTCCTCTACGTGGTCGTCTCCCTGTCCGTCGCGAAGCCGCTCGGCTGGCGCCCGAAGACGCTGGTCCTGGCCCTGCTGGCGAGCATCCCGCCGCTGTTCACGTGGCTGTTCGAGAAGTGGGCGCTGCGCAACGGCAAGCTGGACGGCCCGCAGCGGCTGTCCCACGGCGGGGTCGGCCTGTTCCAGGCGAAGGAACCCGTCGCCGCCTGATTCCCAGAACGTGAGAAAGGCCCGCGCTCCCGGCGCGGGCCTTTTTCTGTTGTGGACAGTGCGCAGCAGAACGCTTACTCGCTGAAGTCCCCTGCGGCGCGGCGCACCTTCGTCAGCAGGTCCGTCAGCTGCTCGGTCTGCCGTCCGGTCAGCCCGCTGAGCCCGAAGTCGATGGCGGTGACGGCTTCGGTCGCGGCCTCGCGGCGCTTGCGGCCCTCGTCGGTGATCTCGACCAGCGTCGTGCGGCGGTCCGTCGGGTGCGGCACGCGCTTCACGAGCCCGTCGCGCTCCAGGCGGTCCACTATGTTGGTGACACTGGTGGGGTGCAGCTGGAGCCGCTCGCCCATCACCCGCATCGGCAGGCTGGCGCTGCGGGCGAAGGTGAGCAGCACCAGCGCTTCGTACCGGGCGAAGGTCAGGCCGTGCGGCTTGAGCGCGCCGTCCACCGCGGACTGGATGATCTGCTGGACCCGCATCACCCCGGTCACCGCGGCCATGGTCCCGGAGGGCCCGATCCGGTCCTCCCAGATCCGGGCCGCACGGGCGATCGGGTCGAACGGCAGCGGACGGTTCATGACGCGAAGTTACCAGCGGGTACCGGGGCGTGTCGCACGACTGGCGGAAATGGCCACCGAAGAAGGGACTTCCGAGCATGATCGTCGCGTTCAGCGTGAGCCCGTCCGGCGGGGACCCCGACGGCGGGGTGAGCGAAGCCGTGGCCCGCGCGGTGAAGGTGGTCCGCGAGTCGGGCCTGCCCAACTCGACCAACGCGATGTTCACGAACATCGAGGGCGAGTCCTGGGACGAGGTGATGGACGTCGTGAAGCGCGCGGTTGAGGCCGCGGGCGAAGGGTCGTCCCGGGTGAGCCTGGTGCTGAAGGCGGACATCCGGCCGGGCTTCTCCGGCCAGCTGGCGGCCAAGGTGGACCGGATCGAGGCGCACCTGCGCGAGGACTGAGCTAGGGGAGAGGCGGGGTGAAGGCGACCGTCCAGCGGCCGTCTTCGCTCGTCACCGCCAGTGGGTAGCTGAAGGGCGTGCCGTCGCCGAGCGCACCGGAGACGGTCGCCCGGGTCGGCGAGCCGGCATCCGGGCCCAGCTCGACGCGCACGTCGTGGACCCCGCGCCCGGCGAGCACCGAGACGTAGTCCTTCGAGAAGTCACCACCGCCCGAGCCGGGGTAGTCGAGCAGGTCGGCGAAGGCATCGGCATCGTGCCGGGCGAGGGCGGCGGCGAGCCGGTCGTGCAGTTCACCGGGCGAGCCGGCCCCCGGATCCGGCTGGTGCACGATGAGCAGCGTCACGGCCCCGACCCAGACAGCGGCGGCCGCGACCGACAGGCCCACCTTCACGTCACGCCGGATGTGCACCCGGGTGAGCCTGCCCCAGCGGTGCCGTCCCTGCCAAGCGGACGGGCCGCGAGGTGCGCAAACCCACGGCGGCCGGTGGGTGATCAGGGCGGCTGAGCAGCCCCCGGTTTCCACGCTACCGGTGGCCACCGACAGTTTCCGGGGAGCGGTGCTTGCGGTGCGGAATTGTCGGTGCCGGTCGGTAAGCTGGATACCGGGGGCCGGAGGCGGCGCTACGCGTGGCCTGGCGTCGACCGCGACCCGCCGCCCACCTCGAGCCGGGACCGAGCGTGGCCGGCTGCCGTCCGCGACTCGCCGCCGACCGCGGGCCGCCGCCGACCGCTACTTGCTGCCGATTGTGGCCTGCCGCTGAACGTGGCCCGGTGCCAACCGTGGTCCGCCGCCGCCGGGGCGCCCGGCACCCATCGCGGCCCGCCGCCGCCGTTCGCGTCTCGCTGTCGATCGTGGCCCGCCGCGCACCGCGGCCCGGCATCCGCCGCGGCCGCCGCCGGCACCGGCCCGCCGCGGTCCGCAACCCGGTGCCAACCGTGATCCGCCGCCGCCGCCGGTCCGCCGCCGTTCGCGACTCGCTGCCGATCGCCACCCGCCGCCGATCGCGGCCCGCCACCCACCGCGGCTCGCCGCCGACCCCGATCCACCACCCACCGCGGAACGTGCCAGACCGTGGACAGGCCGGGCTCCCGGTGAAACTCCTCCGGCGCGCGTGCCAGGATGGAACCGTGACACAACCACGCGGATCTGCAGCGAAGTCAGCGGCCCTGTCCGCCGCCCTGTCCGGCGCGGTCGACCTGTCCGCGCTCAAAGCCCGTGCCGAAGCGGCGCAGCGGCAGCCGGCCCCGCCCACCGGCCCGGCCGGGGGCGACGGCCCGCCGCGGCCCGCCGCGGGTGGGGCCGTGATCGATGTCACCGAGGCCACCTTCCAGGCCGAGGTCGTGGAGCGGTCCCTGCACCAGCTCGTGGTCGTCGACCTGTGGGCCGAGTGGTGCGGCCCGTGCAAGCAGCTGTCCCCGGTCCTGGAGCGGCTGGCCGCCGAGTCCGGTGGCGCTTGGGTCGTCGCGAAGGTCGACGTCGACGCGAACCCGCGGATCGCGCAGCTGTTCGGCGCGCAGTCCATCCCGACGATCGTCGCCATCGCCGGCGGCCAGCCGGTCGACGCCTTCTCCGGCGCCCTGCCCGAGCCCGAGATCCGCAAGTGGATCTCCGCGCTCCTGGACGCCCTGCGCGACAAGCTGCCCGGCATCCGCGACGCCGAGGCGGCCGGCGGCCCGGTCGAGGAGCCGGAGGACCCGCGCTTCACCGAGGCGGAAGAGGCCTTCGAGCGGGGCGACTTCGCCGCCGCGCAGGCCGCCTACGAACGCATCCTCGACGTCGAACCGGCGAACGAGCTGGCCAAGAACGCCCTGGCCCAGGTCAAGTTCACCGCCCGCGCCGAAAACGCGGACCCGGACGCCATCGCCAAGGCCGACGCCGACCCGGCCGACCTGGCGGCCCAGCTCGACGCGGCCGACCTCCAGATCGCGGCGAACGAGGTCGAGGCCGGCTTCAAGCGCCTGATCGACACCGTCCGCCGCACAGCGGGCGAGGACCGCAACAAGGTCCGCGAGCACCTGGTGGCGCTGTTCGACCTGTTCGACCCGGCGGACGACCGCGTTATGAAGGCCCGCCGCGACCTCGCGAGCGCCCTCTTCTAGATCACGAGAAGGGGCCCCCACCTCGCGGTGGGGGCCCACACACCTAGGCGTACTGCTTCGAGCAGACCGACGAACCCTCGAGGTACCCGCGCCGCAGCGCCTCGACCCGGTCGAAACCGCTGTCCGGGCGCTTCCCGTTGACGTCCGCCGACACCAGGCTTTCCGGCTGCAGCAGGTCCGCGATGGCCTCGTCGAGGTCGCCCGCCGACAGCCGCAGGTCACCCGGCCGGTTCGTGAACGCCGCCCACGCGCCCACCAGGCAGGCCGTGCGCAGGCCCGCGTTCGCGTTGTCGATCGACGCGCCGACGCCCTTCTGGATGCCCAGCGCGTACCGCGCCGCGACCTCCGCGAACGCCGCGAAGTCGCCCATGCCGCCCGGGTCTTGGCCCTTCATCTCGGCGTCGCGGTCGATGGGCTGGGCGAGCCGGGCCAGCTCGGCCATGTCGATGCTGACGGTGTTGTCGCCCGGGCAGTACGACGCCGGCGGCGTGGTCCGGCAGCTGCCGCCGTCGGTGATCTCCGGCGCGGCCACCTGGGCGCCCTTGAACGCCTCGTCGAGGCTCTTCTTCAGCAGCGCGACCGCCTGTTCGTCGAACTTCGCGTCGCCCTTGCCCTTGTCGCCCTTGTCGAACGGCCGCTCGGTGAGGCGCGCCTTGACGTTCTCGGCCGTCATCCCCGCGCACTCCTTGGGGCCCTTCTCGAACCCGGCCTGGAACGCGTAGGTGCGGTCGAACGCCGTGCCGTGCGCGCCCTTGTCGGCGGCGCTGGTGCCCGCCTGGTCGCGGATCAGGAACATCGCCGCCATGACCTGGTTCAGGCCCTCGGACGTCGACACGCGGTAGTACTTGCTCTTGTCCTCGGCGACCCAGCGGAAGTAGCCGCCGGCGAAGCAGTCGGCCTGCTGCTCCTTGACCACGGTCGGGGTGCTCTTGCCGACGCCGGCCTTGTCACCGAGCCGGTACTGCACAGCGTGGCCGAACTCGTGCGCGAGCACCACGACCACCGACATCGGGCCGAACCGCTGGCGCAGCATCGGCAGCAGCACGCCGCGGTCCCAGGCCACCGAGTCGTCGACCGGGCAGTAGAACGCGTTCACGAGCTTCTTCACGCTGCCGCAGCCGGTCTTCTCGGTGTCGGTCTGCGAGTCGTAGGACAGCAGGGACTTCACCGGCTCGAACTGCTGGCCGAAGTCGGCGGGCAGCCGCTCGCCCCAGTACGCCTGGACGTCGTCGATCGCGGCGGTGGCGAGCTTGTCGTCTTCACCGCCGTCGGCGTTGCTGACGTTCAGGCTCGGCGTCGGCGCGTCCGGCCTGAGGCCGCTCTCGAAGTGCGTCACCGGCAGCCCCGCGACGGATCCCGCGCCGGTGTCCTCGACCGGCCCGCTGCCGCCCTTGCCGCTGCACCCGCTCACGGCGACCGCCGCGACGACCAGCGCGACCAGCGCCCGCCGTCCTCCCCCTGGGATCATCTGTCCACTCGCTCTCGTGCCCACCCGTACCGACGGCAGGACCCTACCCAGCGCATACGCGCAGCGTGCACGTAATCCCCGAAGTCCTCCCTGCGCATCGCGGGCGGTCGCCCGATATCGTCGCTTCCCATGCGTGCAGTCCGCCGGTTCACCGTCCGCGCCAGCCTCCCGGATTCCCTGTCCGGACTGGGCGCGCTGGCCACCAACCTGCGCTGGACGTGGCACCCGCCGACGCGCGACCTGTTCGCGTCCATGGACGCCGAGCTGTTCAACGCCGTCCGGGACCCGCTGCGCATGCTCACCGCGCTGCCACCGGCCCGGCTCGACGAGCTCGCCGTCGACGACGACTTCCTCGCCCGGGCCCGCGAAGCGGCCGAGGACCTGGAGAAGTACCTGTCGGAGCCGCGCTGGTACCAGCGCCGCGACGACGAAGGCCTGCCGTCCGCGGTCGCCTACTTCTCGATGGAGTTCGGCGTCACCGAAGCCCTGCCGAACTACTCCGGCGGCCTGGGCGTGCTGGCCGGCGACCACCTCAAGGCCGCGTCCGACCTGGGCGTGCCGATGGTCGGCGTCGGGCTGCTCTACCGCAACGGCTACTTCCGGCAGTCGCTGTCGCTGGACGGCTGGCAGGTCGAGCACTACCCGGTGATCGACCCCAACGCCTTCCCGCTGGAACTGCTGACGGCGGGCGGCCGTCCGGTGCTGATCGGCGTCGCGATGCCGGGCGGGCGCGAGCTGTGCGCGCAGATCTGGCAGGCGCGCGTCGGGCGCGTGCCGCTGCTGCTGCTCGACACCGACACCGAGGCCAACGACGAAGACCTGCGCGGCGTCACCGACCGGCTCTACGGCGGCGACGCCGACCACCGGCTGCGCCAGGAGATCCTGGCCGGCATCGGCGGGTTCCGCGCGGTCCGCAAGTACTGCGAGCTGACCGGGCACCCGCAGCCCATGGTGTTCCACACGAACGAGGGACACGCGGGCTTCCTCGGCCTCGAACGCGCCCGCGAGATCGTCCAGGCCGACGGCCTGGCGTTCGACGAGGCCATGCCCGCGGTCCGCGCCGGGACGCTGTTCACCACGCACACGCCGGTCAGCGCGGGCATCGACCGGTTCCCGGTGGACCTGGTCCAGCGCTACTTCGCCGATGGGCGCCTGGTGCCCGACATCGACCCGCGCCGGGTGCTGGCGCTCGGCGCCGAGGACAACCCCGGCCTGTTCAACATGGCGCACATGGGCCTGCGGCTGGCGCAGCGCGCGAACGGCGTCTCCCAGCTGCACGGGCGCGTCACGCGCAAGATGTTCTCCCGGCTGTGGCCCGGGTTCGACCACGACGAGGTGCCGATCTCGTCGGTGACCAACGGCGTCCACGGCCCGACCTGGGTGGCGCGTGAGCTCAGCACGCTGCTCGGGCGCGAGTGGGGCCTCGACACCGGCGAGGGGCCGCTGCGCGACGGCGTGTCCGACGCCCAGCTGTGGGAGCTGCGGCGGGAGCTGCGCGAGAAGCTGGTGCACGAGGTGCGGCGCCGGGTGCGCGCCGCGTGGCTGCAGCGCGGCGCGTCGCCGCTGGAGCTGGGCTGGGTGGACTCGGTCTTCGACCCGGACGTGCTGACCGTCGGCTTCGCCCGCCGCGTCCCGACGTACAAGCGGCTGACGCTGATGCTGCGCGACCCCGAACGGCTGCGCACCCTGCTGCTGCACGAAGACCGGCCGATCCAGGTCGTCGTCGCGGGCAAGTCGCACCCGGCCGACGAGAACGGCAAGCAGCTGATCCAGCAGATCGTCCGGTTCGTCGACGGCGCGGACGTGCGGCACCGGATCGTCTTCCTGCCCGACTACGACATGTCGATGGCCCGCTACCTCTACCGCGGCTGCGACGTCTGGCTGAACAACCCGGTGCGGCCCCTGGAGGCGTGCGGGACGTCGGGGATGAAGTCGGCGCTGAACGGCGGGCTCAACCTGTCGATCCGCGACGGCTGGTGGGACGAGTGCTACGACGGCAGCAACGGCTGGGCGATCCCCACCGCGGACGGCGTCGCCGACCCGCTCCGCCGCGACGACCTGGAAGCGGCGGCGCTGTACGAGCTGCTCGGCCAGCAGATCGCGCCGCTGTTCTACGACCGCTCGCCCGACGGCGTCCCGACGGGCTGGCTGTCGATGGTGTGGCACACGCTGGAGACGCTCGGACCGCGGGTCCAGGCGTCCCGGATGGTCCGCGAGTACGTCGACAACGGCTACCTCCCGGCGTCCCGGACGGTGGCGGCGGCGACCGGCGACGGCTACCGCGGCGCGCTGTCGCTGGCGGACTACCGCACGAAGCTCGACGTGTCGTGGCCGCGGCTGCGGATCTTCGACTCGGAGCTGCTGGTGGAGGCGACCGAGCCGCTGGTGGTGGGCACCGAGGTGACGATCAGGGCCCGCATCGACCTGGCCGGCCTCGACCCGTCCGAAGTGGACATCCAGGCGGTGGTCGGCCGCGTGGGCGACGACGACGAGCTGCACGACCCGGTGACGGTCCCGATGACCGGCGACGGCATCGGCGCGTTCGCGGCCCGGGTCAAGCTGCCCCGCCCGGGCGCGATCGGGTACACGGTCCGGGTGCTGCCGAGGCACGGCCTGCTGGCGACCCCGGCGGAGCTGGCCCGGGTCGTCCTGGCCTGAGTTCACCACGGCCGCCGTCCGGGCGGCGGGGGCAGCACCGGCCGGCCGGTGCACCAGACGTGTTCGACGGCCTGCAGCCGGGCTTCGAGCTCGGCGACCCGGCCGGCTTCGACTTCCCTGGACCGCGGCAGCCAGGCAGCGACGCGCGCCGTCGCCAGGCTGCCGACCAGGAACGCCAAAACCGCAATCAAGATCAATTCCACTGTGGTACTCCCGGGAGTGTCGGTTGGCCGCTCGGGAACGGGCCGTTGGAATCAACGTACGGGCGTTGATCCATTCACAGTGCGCTGATCTGCGGTTTCGCCACAAACAGGTCAAGGACGACCGTACGGTTTGGGAACCGGAAAGCAGATTTGTCGACTCCGCGACGAAAGGCGGGCGACAATGTGTCATCAATTTGACCGAAACCTGGCATAAGCCCAGGTGGCGACGAGTTTCCGCAGGTGACGTGCGTGGGTAAAGGGCTTGCCTTGACGGATCACGGATCCTTTATGATGCTGCTCCATTGTGGAGGCGGGGAGGACGATGACCGGGCAGGACCGGCCGGCTGAGGGATTTGATCCCCGAGCCCGCGTGCGCGTCGAGAATGCGGTGGGCAAGCTGCACAAAAACGCGGGTGTGCGGGTTTCCGGTCTGCGCGAGGCGCTCGGTCCCGAACTCCGGGAATTCTGGGGTGTCGGGGACGCCGATCCCGCGCAGCGGGTCTGCGCCGTCGTCTACCTGCGCCTGATGGAAGTGCTCCGGTCGATGGTCGAGCCGGAACCGAAGCTGGAGCGGCTCGTGCACGTGGCCTACAACGTGGAGCCGGTGCCGCTGGACCGGAACCTGGCCGCTCGCCTGGAGAACCTGCTCGGCCGTTCGGCCCGCAGCTTCCAGCGGGACCTCAAGCCGTTCCGGGACGAGCTGTTCGTCAGCCTGCGGAGCCGCCGGCGGCCGCTCGGCGAGCCGGACATCCGGGAAGCGGAGGGCCGGTTCGCGACCGGTCCCGCCCGGACCGTCCCGAGCAGCCCGATCGAGGGGTTCCACCTGGATTCGGCCGGCGTGGTCCGGTGGTTCCTGGACCGGTTCTGGTGCGCACCGGCCGACAGCGGTCACGTGCCCGCGGTCGTCGACCTCGGTGCGCGCGGCGCCTGGCTGTGCGCCTTCGGCGACCAAGGCGCGCTGGACGACTACCGCGACACCGCCGGGTGCCACTGGCCGCTGTCGGTGACCGGCACCGGACGCGAACTCGCCGCGGTGGCCCACCGTGCGGACTGCGGTCTGCTCCTCAACCCCAGCAGCAGCCGGGGGATCGGCGCCGAGCGCGCGTTCTCGATCCCCCGGTCGCTGATCGCCGAACTGGTTCACGGCTTCCCGAACTGACCACGAAGGACGGTCCCCGATGAACGGCTTCGAAGCCGATCCCGTGCTGCTGCGCGCCGCCGGTCACCGGTTCGGTGCCCTGGCCGCCGAGTCCGCGGCCCGCCCCGAGCTGCGCTACACGGCCAAGGCCGAGCAAGCCGGTGACGTGCTGCTCGGCCGCGCCCTCGACGACCTCCAGGACGCTTCGGCGCGCGCGGCCACGCTCCTGCTGGGGGAGGCGCGCGAGCTCGGTGCGCGGCTCGAGCGGGCTGCGCGCCTGTACGCCGGCCGGGACGCCGACGCCCTCGGCGCGGTCGGCCTGATCGGGGCGCCGGAACCGTCCGACCCGGCCGGCCTCGGCTGAGCGGGCGGCCGACGTGACCTGGGATCCCGGCACCGTCAACCTGCTGCGGGGTGAGGCCGCCCGGCTCGAGGCGCTGGCGCGGCTGTTCGACGAGCTCGACACCGAGGTGCGCCTGCTTCTCCCGGAAGGGTGGGCGGGAGCCGCGCACGACGCGTTCGCCGACGCGCGTGGCCGCCTGGCGAAGGAGCTGAGCTCGGCCGCCGACGCCCACCACCTCGCGTCCCGGGCACTGGACGACTACGCCGAAACCCTGTCGGAGCTGGGCGAACGGCGCCGGCACGAGCCGCTGTCGGACGGCTTGGCCCGACTGGAGGTCCAGCGGGTCGAGGCGGCGGGGGCGGCGGAAGCGGCCTGCCGGGAGGCGGCCGCCAGGCTTGCCGAACTGCGGCCGGTGCTGCCCGAACACGCCGAGGCAGCGGGGGTCCCGGCCGGGCCCCCGCTGCCGCCGCCGGCACCGCCGCTCCGCGGCGGCGCCGCGGCTCCCGAGCCGGAGGAGCCGCGACAGCCGGGAGATCCGCGGCTCGGCGACGTCGACCGCGTCGCCTACCGCGGTCACCTGCAGGACCTCTGCGACGCGGTGCTCGACCACCTCGCCCGCGGCTGACCTTGAGCTGCTCCAGGCCCGGAAATCACGCCGCACCGGCCGGGAGGCCGGGTTAAGTTGTAGCCATGCGCTTCGGAATGTTCGTCCCGCAGGGCTGGCGGCTCGACCTGGCCGGCATCGACCCCGCGGACCACTGGCAGACCATGCTCGGCCTCGCGAAACACGCGGAGGCGGGCCCCTTCGAATCGATCTGGGTCTACGACCACTTCCACACCGTGCCGGTGCCGACCGAGGAGGCCACGCACGAGGCCTGGTCGCTGATCTCGGCGTTCGCCGCGTCGACGGAGACCATCCGGCTCGGCCAGATGTGCACCTGCATGGGCTACCGCAACCCCGCCTACCTGGCGAAGGTGGCCGCGACCGCCGACCTCATCTCGGGCGGCCGGGTCGAAATGGGCATCGGCGCGGGCTGGTACGAGCACGAGTGGCGGGCGTACGGCTACGGCTTCCCGTCCGCCGGCGAGCGCCTCGGCCAGCTCGACGAAGGCGTGCAGATCATGCGCGACCTCTGGACGACCGGAAAGTCCACTTTGGACGGCAAGCACTACCGGACGGACGGCGCCATCCTGAGCCCGCGGCCGCTGCAGGACGGCGGCATCCCGCTGTGGATCGCCGGCGGCGGCGAGAAGAAGACGCTCCGGATCGCGGCGAAGTACGCGCGGTACACGAACTTCTTCCCCGAGCCGGAAGCGTTCACCCACAAGTCGGAGATCCTGGCGGCGCACTGCAAGGACGTCGGCACGGACTTCGACGCGATCGTCCGTTCGGGCAACCTCGGCGTCGTCCTCGGCGAGACCGAAAGCGACGTCCGGGAGAAGCAGGCCTGGCTGAAGGCGCACTACGAGAAGTACGTCCCGGCGGAGGCCGCCGAGCGCGCGGTCGCCACCTTCGCGAGCGGCCCGACGGCCGGCACGCCGGAGCAGGTCGCCGAGCACCTGGCCGCCCTGGGCAAGCGCGGGATGTCGTACGCGATCCTGAACTTCCCGGAGGCCGCGTACGACCGGTCGGGCATCGACCTGTTCACCAAACACGTCGCCCCGGCGCTCGCGGACTGAGAACTGTCGGTCCCCTCCGGTAGCGTGGAAAACGGGGGCTGCTAAGGCACCGCCGGGCTGCCGCCTGCCTGCACGGGCAGGCCGGCGGCGGCCCAGGCGCGGAACCCGCCCTCGAGGTCGGTCGCCCCGCGCAGGCCCAGCCGCTGCAGGTCGGCCGCCGCGAGGCTCGACGAGTAGCCCTCGTTGCACACCACGATCACCCGCGTGTCCCGCGTCACCGCGGGCAGCCGCCACTCGCTGTCCGGGGCCAGCCGCCACTCCAGGTGGATCCGCTCGACGATCACCGCGCCCGGGATCTCGCCCTCAGCCGAGCGGTTCGCCAGCGGCCGGATGTCGACGACCAGCGCGCCCGCTTCCTGCAGTTCGCGGGCCCGGACGGGGGTCACCCGGTCCAGTCCCGCTCGTGCGGAGGCCAGCAGCGAGTCGACAGCGCTCATGATCGGACGATAGCGGGCAGCGGCGGGATTTCCGCCGGGACGTCGGCGAGCGTGTCGTACTCCCGCGTCGGCACCAGCGGCGGCGAATACGCGTGGACGCTGGCCGCGGGCTCGTCGCCGATGCCCGTGACCTGGTGGGCGCGGCCGGCGCCGAAGCCGAGGCCCTGGCCGGCGACGTGCGTGCGCCGCCGGATCGGCCCGCCGGGGTAGCGGTACTCCTCGCCGAGTTCACCCTGCAGGACGGTGAACGAGCCGGACGCGCCGCCGTGGTCGTGCGGCTTCGTCCGCTGGCCGGGCAGCCACGACAGCAGCCACAGCTCGACGCCGTCGGTCAGCGCCAGCCGCGCCCACCAGCGGCGGTCCTCGTCGAACCGCAGGATGCCGCGCAGGCCGGCGGTCAGTTCGGTGGTGACGGTGGCGGTCAGGTCGGCCAGCTCACGCGGGGTCCAGAGCAGCCGCGACGGGTGCAGCAGCTCGGGCAGCAGCGGGTCGGTGAGCTGCGGGTGGATTTCGACGGGCGGACGAACCAGGGAAGTGGTCAACGCGGGTGCTCCTCGGACGCGACGGATCGGGACGCCGGGGCAGCGCGGCACCGCACGCGCCAAGGGCGCGAGGGATCAGCGGAGCCGCGCCCGCGTACACCCGGCCGAAGCGACGAGGAGCAGGTCGATGGTGCGACGGCGCCAGAACGAACCCCGGGTGATCCCGGTGGCGGGCGCGTCGGCTGACATGCCAGCGATCCTGCCACAACGACGCCGCCCGCTGCTCTTCCCCGGTGCGGCGTTCCACGTCGTGGACACTGCCCGACCTGCCGGTTCGCCGTCTCACCCGGGCGGGTGCGCACGCGCGCGCGACGGCAGACAGAATGGGCCTCGTGAGCGAGCCGATCCAGCCCAGCGAACTTGACGACCTCGTGGTCCGGATGGCCGGTGTCGGCGTCCGCCGGGGGACCAACGACCTCCTCGCCGGCCTCGACTGGACCGTCGAACTGGACGAGCGCTGGGTGGTGCTCGGCCCGAACGGCGCGGGCAAGACCACCCTGCTGCGCCTCGCCGCGGCCGAACTGCACCCGACCACCGGCGAGGTCGACCTCCTCGGCGAGCGCATCGGCCGGGTCAACATCTTCGACCTGCGCCCGCGCATCGGGTTCACGTCGGCGGCCATCGCCCAGCGCGTGCCGGGCGACGAGCTGGTCAAGGACGTCGTGGTCAGCGCCGGCTACGCGGTGCTCGGCCGCTGGCGTGAGGAATACGACACCCTCGACACCGCCCGCGCGACCGAGCTGCTCGAAGCGATGGGCATCGGGCACCTGGCCGAGCGCACCTTCGGCACGCTGTCGGAGGGCGAGCGCAAGCGGGCGCTGATCGCCCGGTCGCTGATGACCGACCCGGAGATGATCCTGCTCGACGAGCCCGCCGCCGGCCTCGACCTCGGTGGCCGCGAGGACCTGGTCGCGCGGCTGTCCGACCTGGCGATGGACCCGGACGCGCCGGCCCTCATCCTGGTCACCCACCACGTCGAGGAGATCCCGCCGGGGTTCACCCACGCGCTGCTGCTGCGTGACGGGCGCGCGGTGGTGTCCGGCCTGGTCGACGACGTCATCACCAGCGAAAACCTGTCGAAGACGTTCGACCAGGACCTCGTGCTGGAGCGCTCCGGGGATCGCTTCTTCGCCCGCCGTCGCTAGGCTGTCCCTACCGACCGGTAGCGTGCTGGCAGATCGTCAACGAGGAGGATGGGCGTGGGAGAGTTCGCAACCCTGGAGGTCAAGGACGGGGTCGGCACGATCCGGCTCGACCGGCCACCGGTCAACGCCCTGAACGCCCAGGTCACGGCCGAGCTCGCCGAGCTGGCGAAGGAGGCGACCGAGCGCGACGACGTCCGCGCGGTGATCCTCTACGGCGGTGAGAAGACCTTCGCGGGCGGCGCGGACATCAAGGAGATGGCCACCCGCACGTACCCGGAGATCGCCAAGTTCGGCGCCAACCTCACCGGCACCCTCGCGGCCATCGCGAACATCCCGAAGCCGGTGGTCGCGGCCATCACCGGGTACGCCCTCGGCGGCGGCCTGGAGCTGGCGCTGACCGCGGACTGGCGGGTCGCCGGGGACAACGTCAAGGTCGGCCAGCCGGAGATCCAGCTCGGCGTCATCCCCGGCGCGGGCGGCACCCAGCGCCTGGCGCGCCTGATCGGGCCGAGCAAGACCAAGGACATCGTCTACACCGGGCGGTTCGTCAAGGCCGAAGAGGCCCTGCAGCTGGGGATCGTCGACCAGGTCGTCGCCCCGGACGACGTCTACGCGGCCGCGCACAAGTGGGCGGCCCAGTTCGGAGGAGGCCCCGCCGTGGCCCTGCGCGCGGCGAAGGCGGCCATCGACGGCGGTCTCGACCTGGACCTGCCGAACGCGCTCAAGCTCGAATCGCACCTCTTCGCCGCGCTCTGGGCGACCGAAGACCAGAAGAACGGCATGAAGTCGTTCATCGAAAACGGGCCCGGCAAGGCCACTTTCGAAGGGAAATGACGCCTTGACCGACGTGAACGACCCGGCGCCGAACCCGCACGCCACCGCCGAAGAGGTCCAGGCGGCCTACGCCGACCCCAAGCTGGCGAACGTGCTCTACCACGACTGGGAAGCCGGCACCTACGACGAGAAGTGGTCGATCTCGTACGACGAGCGCTGCATCTCCTACGCCACCGACGTGTTCAACGCCGTCGCGGGCGAGGACGGCCAGCCCTACCAGCACGCGATGGAGCTGGGCAGCGGCACCGGCTTCTTCCTGCTGAACCTGATGCAGGGCGGCGTGGCCAAGAAGGGCTCGGTCACCGACCTCTCGCCCGGCATGGTCCAGGTCGCGCTGCGCAACGCCGAGAAGCTCGGTCTCGACGTCGACGGCCGGGTCGCCGACGCCGAGCGCATCCCGTACGACGACAACACGTTCGACCTCGTGGTCGGGCACGCGGTGCTGCACCACATCCCGGACGTCCAGGCGGCGTTCCGCGAGGTGCTGCGCGTGCTCAAGCCGGGCGGCCGGTTCGTCTTCGCCGGCGAGCCGACCAAGATCGGCGACTTCTACGCCCGCAAGCTCGGCCAGTTCACCTGGTTCCTGACCACCCGCGTGACCAAGCTGCCCGTGCTGAGCGGCTGGCGGCGTCCGCAGTCGGAGCTGGACGAATCGTCGCGCGCGGCCGCGTTGGAGGCTGTGGTCGACATCCACACCTTCGACCCGTCGGAGCTGGAGTCGTGGGCCCGCGGCGCGGGCGCCCAGGACGTCCGCGCGGTGACCGAGGAGTTCGCCGCCGCGCTGGCCGGCTGGCCGATCCGGACGTTCGAGGCCGCCGTGCCGGCCGAGAAGCTCACCGTGCGCTGGCGGATGTTCGCCTACCACCTGTGGCTGCGGCTGTCCGCCGTGGACAAGAAGGTGCTGGCCAAGATCCTGCCGCGCGAGCTGTTCTACAACGTGATGATCACCGGGACCAAGCGGCCGTCCTGAATTGGGTTACTCGTTCAGCCTCGGTGACGTCGCCTACCTGCGTTCCGGCGCGGGCGCGGCGGCGCTCGCCGAGGTTGCGGCGCTGCCGCTGACCGACCGGATCACGTCCGTCGCGGCCGTCCGCCGTCTCGTGGGCGAGGAGCACGCGGCCGCCGTCCTGGAAACCGTGCTGCTGCGACGGAAAGCCGTCGGCAAGCTGTCCGGTGTGGACTGGCTGTTCACCTCCGACGCGCTCCAGCAGGCGAGCGCGTCGATCGTGGCGCGGCACCGCGCTTCGCGGCTGGCCGGGCTCAACGTCCACGACGTCACGTGCTCGGTGGGCGCCGACCTCGTCGAAATCGCCCGGGTGGCGCGGCGGGCGCTGGGGTCCGATGTGGACCCGGTGCGGCTGGAAATGGCGCGGCACAACGGTCTCGCCGCCGGGGTCGGGTTCGGGCTGGCGCGGGCCGACGCCCTGCATCCGGTGAGCCGCTCGGGCGTCGTCGTCGCCGATCCGGCCCGGCGTGACTCCGCCGGGCGCCGGGCGTGGAAACCCGCCGACTTCGCCCCGCCGCTGGACGGGCTGGTCGAGGCGTACCCCGGGCGGCCACTGGCGGTCAAGTGCGCTCCGGGCCTCGACTTCGCGCTCACGCCGTGGGCCGAGGAGGTCGAGCTGGTGTCCCTGGACGGCCAGGTTCGCGAGTCCTGTCTGTGGCGGGGGCTCGGCACCGGCGTCACCCGCCGGGCGACCGTGCTGCGCTCGGATGGGACACAGTGGACGGTCACTGATGCGGAACCGGACGAACTGCCCGTGCGGGCGCCGGGGGAGTGGATCGTCGATCCCGACGGTGCCGTCGTGCGTGCGGGCCTGGTCCGCCACTACGGGGCGCGGCACGGGTTGTGGCAACTGGACGAACGCATCGCGTACCTGACCGGTGACACCCCGCCGCCGGGCGTGCGGGCGTTCCGCGTACTGGAGCAGTGTCCTTACAGCGAAAAGACACTGAAGGCCGTCCTCAAGCGACACGACGTCGGGCGGCTGGAAATCCTGGTGCGGGGCCTGGACGTCGATCCGGACGCACTGCGCCGACGGCTGAAACCACGTGGTGGCGCCGAAGCGTCGGTCGTCCTCACGCGCATCGGGCGCTCACCAGTGGCGTTTCTGTGCCGCGCCGGAAAGTGAACGGGAACTTTCGAGGGGTGGAACTCCGGGTGAACGTGACGTAGGTTCCGCGGGTCGGCAAGTCACCGCTGGAGGATTCACGTGTTCCGCAACTGGTCAGGTCTCGTCAAGCTCGCCGCCGCCGCGGCCATCGGCGCCACTGTCGCTTCGGGAGCCACCGCACTGGCGGGCTCGGACGAGTCGACGGCCGCCCGCGCCAAGGAGCCGGCCAACATCGGCCAGGTCAAGCTGGACGTCAAGGCGTACTACGGCGACTACGTCGACGCCGCGGGCAAGCACCACTACTCCGACACCAGCCGGTTCGCGAAGGACACCGACCGGATCGTCTCGGACGCGAAGCACTACCTGGAGCGGTCGCTGGGCCGGGTGAAGAACCCGGCGATCGTGCTGGACGTCGACGACACGGCCGAGGTCACCTACGGCTGGGAGGCCGACAACGACTTCGGCTTCGACCCGGTCAAGCAGCAGCAGGCCATCGACAACGGCACGTTCGTGGCGAACAAGCCGGTGCTGGAGCTGGCGAACTGGGCGGCGCAGCACGGCGTCAAGGTGTACTTCCTGACCGGCCGCAACGAGTTCCAGGGACCGCAGTCGCTGAAGAACCTGGCCGGCGAGGGCTACCCCGCCCCGGCCGGGGCGTTCTTCAAGCCGAAGACCGCCGCGCCTGCCTACCTCCCGTGCGGGCTGACCTGCACCACCGTCCAGTACAAGGCGGGCACGCGGGCGCACATCGAGGCGACCGGCGCGAAGATCGTGCTCAACCTCGGTGACCAGTTCAGCGACCTCGAAGGCGGCTACGCGCTGCGTCCGGTCAAGCTGCCGAACCCGATGTACTACCTGCCCTGATCGCGGAATATCCGCCGGGTCCGGCGTGCTGCTCCCTGTACACAGGATTCCTAGGGAGCTGACATGGCGAAGCAGGTTCTTCAGCCGGGCCCGGACCACCCGATCACCGTCGAGCCGACGAAGGCCCGGGTGGTGGTCAAGGCGGGCGGCCGCGTCGTCGCCGACAGCCGCAACGCGCTCACGCTGCAGGAAGCGTCCTACCCGGCGGTCCAGTACATCCCGCTGGCGGACGTCGACGCGAGCGTGCTGGAGCGGACCGACCACGAGACGTACTGCCCGTACAAGGGCGAGGCCGGCTACTACACGCTCAACGCCGGCGAGGTGAAGGGCGAGAACGCGGTCTGGACGTACGAGAAGCCGTACGACGCGGTCGCGCCGATCAAGGACCACGTCGCGTTCTACCCGAACGTGGTGGACTCGATCGAGCTGGTCGAGGACTGAGCTGGACCTCGACCTGCTGCGGACGTTCCTGGCCGTCCACCGAGCGGGTTCACTGACCGGCGCGGCACCGTCACTGGGCCTGTCCCAGCCGACGGTGACCGCGCAGGTCAAGGCCCTGGAGGAGCAACTGGGCCGGCAACTGTTCGTCCGCCGCGCCCGGGGCGTGACGCCGACTTCGGCCGCCGACGAGCTGGCGGCCCGGATCGCCCCGCACATCGACGCGCTGGCGGACGTCACGGCCGGGCAGCCCGACCCGTTCGCGACGCCGGTGCACCTGGCCGGACCCACCGAACTGACCACGGCCCGCGTCCTGCCCGCACTGGCGGCCCTGGTGGCGCGCGGACTCCGCCTGCGGGTGACGTTCGGCCTGGCCGACGACCTCCTGGCGGGCCTCGCGCAGCGCCGCTTCGACCTGGTGGTCTCGACGATCCGCCCCCGCGGCCGCGGCTTCACGGCCACCCCGCTGACCGACGAGGAGTTCGTCCTGGTCGGCCCGCCCGGGTTCTCCGGCGACCTCCGTACCGCGCCTCTGGTGGCGTACGCGGAGGACCTGCCGATCGTCCGCCGCTACTGGCGGTCGGTGCTGGGCACGCGCCCGCCCGCCGCGCCAGCCGTGGTCGTCCCGGATCTGCGCGGCGTGCTGGCCTGCGTGCGGGCGGGGTTCGGCGTGAGCGTGCTGCCGCGGTACCTCTGCGCGGCCGAGCTGGCCTCGGGCGAGCTGGTGGCGCTGCTGGAGCCGGCGGAGCCACCGATCAACACGCTGTACGTGGTCAGCCGGACCGAGCCGTGCCGCCCGGGGCCCGCGGCGGTGCGCGACGCACTGCTCGCGGACGCCGGGCGGTGGTGACTCAGCCCGTGTACCCCGCGAAGATCTTCGCGAACTCGTACGGCGCCTGCGGCACGTTGGTGCACCGGTAGAGCGCGCCGGTGCAGGCGTTCGCGTCGCGTCCCTGCTCCCAGAACGACAGCATGCCCAGGTGCACGGTCTTCGCGAAGGCCACCAGCGCCTTCGCGTCCTTCTGGTAGAAGATCTCGTTCTGCGAGTCGTTGACGCCGATCATCGGGGTGACGCCGACCTTCTTCCACGCCGCCGCGTCACCCAGGCCGTACAGCGACTTCAGTTGCGCTTGAGTGGCCTTGGCCGCCGAAATCGCTTTCGCGCCCTGGTCGCCGGCGCCCTGGTAGTAATCCATGGCCATGATGTTGACGAGGTCGAGGTTCACCCCGGCGTCCTTGGCGGCCTTGACGACGTTGAGCCCGTCCGCGGTGAGCCCGGTCGGCAGCACCGGCAGGGTCAGCGAGATCTTCAGTCCCGGATTGTTGTTCTGCAGTGTCTTCAACGCCTGGGAGCGGCGTGCGATCGACGCCGGGTCCGCGACGGCCGCGCCCTCGATGTCGAAGTCGGCGTACTTGAGGCCGTACGCCTTGACGACGGCGTCGTACTCGGCTGCGACCTGGGCGGACGTGCTGCACGCCTGCGCCAGCTCGATGCCGGACGCACCGCCGAAGGAGATCTTCACGTCGCCGCCCGCGTTGCGGATCTTGGCGATCTCCTCCTGCTGCCACGCCGTGCGCGGGTCGTAGGCGCCGAACCAGCTGGCCTTGCAGCCGTAGGAGTTGACGAACGCGAGCGTGAAGCCCTTGACGCCGCTCGCGGCCGACATCGCCGACAGGCTGGGCGTCGGCCACGCGCCCATGTCGACGTAGGGACCGACGGGGATCGGCGAGCCGGCCGCCGCGCCGGCCGGAGCGGCGAACGCGGTGCTCATCAGGGTCGCTCCGGCCAGGGCGGCCAGCAGGGAACGGAGACGCACGGGGAACCTCCACGACGGTGGGCGCGGCGGCGGAAAGTGTCCTCATTGGTATAGACCATTAACCCTGGTGCGGACCATAGGCCGGACGGGCTACGCCGGTGACGGTGCGTTGCGGCGGCGCGGGCGGCGGCCGAGCCACCACTCGGCGGCCAGCAGCGGGAGCACCCACCCGGTCCACGTCGTGATCCCGGCGATCGCCTGGCCCAGCGCGACCCCGCTGCCGCCGAACGTCGTGTCCAGCTGCGGGGTCAGCACGAGCACCCAGACCACGCCCCAGATCCGGTTGCTGATGATCGACATGCACAGCGCGAAGCTGCGGACCATCCAGCGGCGGTGGTCGCCGAACCGGCGCGCCCGCGCCATCCGGTAGCCCTGCACGGTGCAGCCGAACCACAGGAGCGACAGCAGGACGTTCGACACGGCGCCGACCGGCCCGAACGGCGCCGCGAGCGCGATGACGAAGCCGGCGATCGACGCGGGGATCGCGCCGGCGAAGACATACACCCGGCCGGTGCGGCGGTGCACCGCCGGGTGCTTCTGCCGCAGCCACGGCCAGATCTGCAGCGCGCAGGTCACCATGGCGATGGTCGCGAAGCCGATGTGCGTGACCAGCACCGGGTAGTACCAGGCCGTGGGCGCCGGGATCCGGGACCGGGCCGGGTCGAGCCCGAGGTACGGCGGGAGCGAGAACACCAGGAAGGCGGTGACGAGCAGGCCCAGCGGGAAGACCCACGGGCGTCGCCACCACGGTGTCGCGACGCGGGCTGCGGGTGCGGCCTGTTCAGTTGTCGTCATGTTGCCCCCTTGGCTCGTACGGTGTATCCGAACCGTATGGACCGGCGGAACTGAACGACAACAACGGCGGCAACTAATAGGGGAGTACCCTGAAACTGTTCTACCACCGATCGGCAACTGTTCTAGTACGGATCGAGGAGTGCGTGGCCGAGGCGCCCTACTTGCGGATCGCCGCGGACCTGCGTCGCCGGATCACCGCGGGCGAGCTGCGGCCGGGCGATCGCGTCCCGTCGACCCGGGCACTGGTTCGCGAGTGGGGTGTCGCGATGGCGACCGCGGCCAAGGCGCTGTCCGCGCTGGGCGAGCAGGGCTGGGTGCGCGCGGTGCCGGGCAGCGGCACGGTGGTGGCCGACCGGACGCCGGCCAAGCCGCCGCTGGGCCGGGACGCGCTGGTGCGCGCGGGCATCGCCCTGGCCGACGCCGAGGGTCTCGCGGCGCTGTCGATGCGGCGGCTGGCGGCGGAGCTGGGCGTCGGCCCGATGGCGTTGTACCGGCACGTCCCGGACAAGGACGAGCTGCTCCGGCTGATGGCCGACGTGGCGCTCGGGGAGGCGGAGCTGCCGGAACCGGGCCCGGAGCAGTGGCGGCGGCGCCTCGAGCTCGCCGCACGCGCGCAGTGGCGGGCGTACCGCCGTCACCCGTGGCTGGCGCCGATCCTGCTCAATTCGCTGGTCCGCCCGCCGGTGCTGGCGGCGGGCCTGCGGCTGGTCGACTGGTCGTTGCGAGCGCTGGCCGGCACCGGCTTGAAGCGGCGGGCGAAGCTGCAAGTGATCATGACGCTGAACGGCTGGGTGGGCGGGCTCGCGGTGAGCAACGCGTTCGAGGTCCAGGCGGAGCAGGACACGGGCATCACGGGCGACCAGCGCCTGCAGGCCGACATGGCGCTGCTGACGAGGTTCCTCGAATCGGGCCGGTTCCCCACGCTGACCGAAGTGATGACCGGCATCGAGGACGTGGACCTCGACGAGGCGTTCGAGTTCGGCCTGCAGCGCCAGCTCGACGGCATCGCTGCGTTGCTGCGCCACCACTAGACTGCCACCGGTGCTGATCACCACGGAACGGCTCACGCTGCACGCGTGGTCGGAAGAGTTCTTCGACGACTTGTTCGCGTTGGCCCAGCTCCCGGAGACGGTCCGTTACGTGGGAACGGGCGAGCCGTGGAGCCACGAGTACACACTGGCCAAGCACCGCGCCACGCTTTCCCATTGGGCGGACCACGGGTTCGGCTGGTTCGCGATATCGGCGGCGCCGGGATCGTTCGACGGAGTGGTGTCCCTGGTCAAGCGCACCGCAACGGAGTCGGGCCTGGGCAGACCGGCGCTGGAGATGGGCTGGTGGACAGCACCTCGGGCGTGGGGCCGCGGGTACGCAACAGAAGCAACGACGGCAATCCGCGACCAAGCGTTCGAGTCGGCCTGGACGGACCGTCTCCTGGCGGTGTTCGAACCGGCGAACCAGCCGTCGGTGCGAGTGGTGGAGAAACTCGGATTTTCGTTGCACAGCAAGTTCATTTTGAACGGCCGGGTGGAGCAACGCGCGGTGCTCGAACGCCCCCGCTGAGGGTTGTCCACAGGGCGGTGTGATTGTGTAAAACCCAGCCGTCCAACGGCGATTTCCGGGGTCCTGTCCGACCCCACCGATAGAATGGACTTGGGGACGCCCCCCGGAGAGGGCGGGGGAGTTTCGGGGCCCGGCGATTACCCGGATGCCGATCAACCGAACGGGTTTCGGTCATCCGCGGCCGGCGTCGAACCGGCCGCAGCCTCCCCACCCCCGAGGTCACGCGGAAGCCGGAACCGGGACATCACCCACCCACCGGTGCACCGCCTCCGCCAGCCCCGCATCTCCCGAACCGTTCGTACCCACCCAAGCCGCGTGCCCGTCCGGCCGCAGCAACACCGCCTCGACGTCCGAAGTGGACGGACTCGAGGCCGCGAGCACCTCCACCCCGGCCGACCAGGCAGCGAACGCGCCGGTCAGGTCCACCAGCACCGGCCGCCCGGTGTGCAGCAGTGCCGCCAAATGCGTCTCCGCCCCCGAAACCCGCAGCGGCATGTCCGGAACCAGCCGCCCGAGCCAGGCGTGGCCGCCCGGCTCGTAGCACGCGTCCAAGCCCGTGATGATCTCCGCCAGCGCCCGGTTGCCCGCCGGGTGGGCCGCCACGCGCCGCAGCAGGTCCGCCCATGGCTCCGTCGCTTGCTCCTCCAGTGCCACCTGGGCCCGCGTGTTCGCCAGGATCCGCGAACCCGCCGCGTGCCGCTCGTCGTGGTAGGTGTCCAGGAGGCCCTCCGGGGCCGTTCCCCGGACCGTTGCCGCGAGTTTCCAGCCCAGGTTGAACGCGTCGTCGAGAGCGACGTTCACGCCGTTCGCCGAGGCCGGCGGGTGGATGTGGGCCGCGTCGCCCGCCAGCAGGACCCGGCCTTCGCGGTAGCTCGAGGCCAACCGCGCCGCGTCGCCGAAGCGGCTGAGCCAGCGGGGTGCGCGCAGCTCGACGTGACGGCCGAGCACCGCGTCCACCTGCGCCTGCAACCGCTCCAGCGTGACCGGTGTGTTCTTGTCCGACGGCGGATCGTCCTCCCGGACCACGATCCGGACGTACCCCGGCCGCGGGATCACGAACAGGCTCCGCCCGTCCGGACCCGCCGAAGGACCGTACGGCAGGTCGCACTCGACGTCGCCGAGCAGCGCGTACCAGCGCGCGTCGACGCCCGGGAAGTCGATGCCCGCCTGCTTGCGGACCGTGCTGCGGCCGCCGTCGCAGCCGACGAGGAAGCGCGACCGGATCGTCCGGCCGAAGCGTCCATTGTGGACCACGGTCGTGACGTCGTCCGCGGACTGGGTGAACGAGCGCAGGTCGTGGCCGCGCAGGATCTCGGCGCCGAGCTCGAGCGCCCGCGCCTCCAGGACTTCTTCGACGCGGGTCTGCGGGATGCCCAGCGAGAACGGGTGGTCCGTCGCCGTGCGGTCGAGCAGCAACGGGCCGCGCAAGCCGGTCGCCGGTGCGTGCGGCACCCGGTGCCCCTCGGCCACCAGTCCCTCGGCCAGGCCGCGACGCGCCAGCAGGTCCAGCGCCCGCGCGTTCAGGTTGAAGCCGCGGCAGTACGGCGGCCGCTCCGGCAGGCGTTCGACGACCGTGGTGCGGACGCCGGCCAGCGCGAGTTCCGCGGCGAGCAGCAGGCCGGCCGGACCGGCGCCGGCGACGAGGACATCGGGATCGGACACGGTTTCCCCTCAGAAGTGTTCGGGCCACGGCAGCGAGCCGGAGCGGATTTCGGCGACTGTGCGGCGTGCCCAGTCGAGCTCCGCCTGCCACGCGTGCCGGACGAACTCGACCTCGATCATGAACAGCCGCGGCGCGCCCTGGCCGACGGTTTCGGCCAGCGCCGTGTCCGCGCCTTCGATGCGTTCGGCGAGGTGGCGGGCGCGTTCCTCCAGTGCGTCGGCGGCACGTTCCGGGCCGAGCGCGCCGAGGTAGCTGACCGCCGCGACGAACTTCGGGTACTCCGCGACCGGCTCGCGGACCAGTTCGTCGAGCCAGGCGACGAACTCCTGGCGGCCGAGTTCGGTGTGCGCGTAGACGGTCCGCTCCGGCCGGTTGCCCTCGCGGACCGTCTCGACGGGCTCGATCCAGCGGTGCTTCGCCAGGGACTCCACGGTGTCGTAGAGCGAACCGGGGTTGATCTTGAACGTCGAGCCCTTGTGGCGCTCGCGCAGCGTGGACGCCATTTCGTACGGGTGCATCGGGCGTTCCAGCAGCAGGCCGAGCAGGGCCAGCGCGAGGGTGTTGCGGATCTTGCGTGGCGGCACTAGTCGCTCCCTATTAGTCGGAACCGACTATACGACCTCGGTCAAGTCAGGTTGCCGACGCAGGTGCGCAAGAGTTCCGCCAGGTAGCGCCGCTGGTCGGCCGACAACGTGCCGAGCATTTGCGCTTCGACCTGCGTGATCAGGTCTTCGGCGGCGTCGAGCCGGGCGCGCCCGGTCGGCGTCAATGTGACGGGCCGGGCGCGCCCGGACGGCGCCTGCTCGGCGACGGCAACCAGTCCGGCCGACTGCAGGCCGCCCAGGACGTCCCGCAGCGACTGCCGCGTGACGAAGGTGATCCGCGCGAGTTCCGCCGACGACGCGCCGGGGTGGTCGTCGAGCGCGCGCAGCACGGCGTACTGCGACATCGACAGTTCCAGGGGGCGCAGCCGGTCGGTGCAGGTCTGGTTCAGGGCCTGCTGCGCGCGTTTGATCAGGTAGCCGGGCCGATCCCCGGTCGGGGCGGAACTCATGACAGGAACCTTACGCAACTGCTTCGACCCGAAAGGGTGCTAGAAGCGCGTGTTCTCCCGCCAGTGGTCGAACAGTGTCGCGTCGCCGGACACGGTGAGCCGGGCGTCGTCCGCCGCCAGGCGCCTGTTCAGCGCGAGGAGCAGATCGACGGCGCGCCCCTCGACGACGACGTCGGCTGCCGAGGCAGGTTCCTGACAAACCTCGACCCCCGTCGGCGTCCGCCGGACGAACCAGGCCACTTCGGGTTCGGTGGCGCGGAAGAGCAGCGTCTCGCCGGTGCCCTGCAAGGACGTCCGGTCCAGTGCCGGGTGCTGCCGGCGCGAGAAGACGGCGACGAGGTCCAGGCCTTCGGAAATGCCGTCCGCGGCGAGGTCGGCGTCGACGTCGAACGGCGTGCCCGTCGTGAAGGCGGCGTCCGCGCGGTGGACGACCGTGTCGTGGGTCAGCCGGCGCGTCCAGAACCCGGCGCGCCGATCCGGGGTCCACGTCGACGTCGGCGTTCCGGGGCCGACCTCGGCCACCGCGGCGACGAGCCGCTCCGCGCCGTCGCGCAGCCAGCCGCCGAGGTCCTCGAACGCGGGTGGGTCGTCGACCGTGACGGCCTCGAACGGCACGTAACCCGTGGGCCGGCTCGCGATGATCACGGCGGTCTTGTGGTAGGCGAGTCCGACGTGGCAGGCCAGGTCCCGCAGCGTCCATTCCGGACACGTGGGGACGCGCGCGGCCGGGTCGGCGCCCGCGATCGCCGTCCCGAACCGGTGCGCTTCGGTGACGAGGGCGCCGGCGAGCCGGTCGTGGCTCAAAGACTTCACCTGTCCACGGTAGGCCGTGCGGCGACGGCCGTGGGGTCGTGATCGGCTGCCCCCAAGACGGCCTCCGCGGACCTGGACGGCCGCCGCACCAGAGCTCAAGATCCCTAGAGTGGCGGGATGACTGGGGAACTGAAACGCGCGCGGCTGGGAGTCTCCGTCGTGTTCGCGGTGTGCGGCGCCGCGTTCGCGACGTGGCTGGCCCGGGTGCCCGCGGTGCAGGATCGGCTCGGGCTGAGCACCGGCGAGCTGGCGACCGGGCTGTTCGGCCTCGCCGCCGGGTCGGTGCTCGCGTTGCTGGCCGCGGGCGCGCTGCTCACGCGGATCGGCAGCCGCGCCGCCGTCGTGCTCGGGGCGGTCGTGCTG
Organism: Amycolatopsis sp. lyj-23; assembly: GCF_046549135.1. NCBI lineage: Bacteria > Bacillati > Actinomycetota > Actinomycetes > Pseudonocardiales > Pseudonocardiaceae > Amycolatopsis > Amycolatopsis sp. lyj-23. Next base: position 43,396 of record NZ_JAJPWN010000009.1, read on the forward strand.
TGCGCGGGGCTGCCGCTGGTCGCGCTCGCGTGGTCGGCGCCGGTGTTCTTCGCCGCGCTCGTCGTGCTCGGCGTCGGCAACAGCCTGCTCGACGTCGCCATGAACGCCCACGCGGCCCGCGTCGAGGAAGGCTACGGGCGCCCGATCTTCGCCGGCTTCCACGCTTTCTGGAACATCGGCGGCCTCGCGGGCTCAGGCGTCGACGCGCTGATGGAGGCCACGCACGTTCCAGTGTCCGTTCACTTCCCGGTGGCCGGCGCGGTCCTGCTCGCGCTGGCGCTGTGGGCGGCCCGCACCCGGTTCCTCGCCGGCGCCGACCGCGGGCAGGGCGATGCGGCGTTCGCGTGGCCGAGCCGGGTCCTGGTGCCGCTGGGCGTGATCGCCTTCTGCGGGTTCGTCGCCGAAGGCGCGGTCAACAGCTGGAGCGCGGTGTACCTCGCCGACGTCACCGGCGCGACACCCGCGCTCGCCTCGCTCGGCTACTTCGCCTTCTCCGGGACGATGATCGCCGTCCGCCTGGTCGCCGACCGCGTGGTGGCGCGGACGGGCGCGGTCCGGTTCGTCCGCGTGGCGGCCGCGGTCGCGGTGCTCGGCTTCGCCGTGGTCCTCGTGGCGCCGTGGCCGATCGCGGCGGTGTTCGGTTTCGCGGTCGTCGGGCTCGGCGTGGCCGGCATCGTGCCGATCGCGTGGAGCGTGGCGAGCCGGAAGCAGGCGGACGCACCGGGCCGGGCGGTCGCCGCCGTCGCGGCCTGCGGGTATCTGGGCTTCCTGGTGGAACCGGTGCTGGTGGGCGCGCTCGCCACCCGGATCGGCCTGCACTGGGCGTTGTCGTCGGCGGTGGTGGTCACCTTCGGGATCGTCTTCCTCGCGCCGTCGTTGCGGGTTCGGGAACCGGCGGGAAGGTGACGGCGATCAGTGCGTGCCTTGCACGTCGGTGCGGCACGCCTCCAGGAACCGGTCCCCGGCGTCGCTGATCCCGGTGAGGACCTCGTCGAGACTTTCCCGGCGGACCTGCGTCGCCCCGGCGTCCAGCTCGGCGAAGATCGCGTTGACCCCGTTGCGGGCCGCCTTCCACAGCTCCTTGCCGCGTTGCCGCGGCTCGTCGGTGCCGAACAGCGCCACCTGGTTGTGCGCCTTGCGCAGCTCGGAGCGCCGTTCGCGCCAGCGCGCCTCGATCTCCGCCCGGCCCTCCGGCAGCCTCGGGAACTCCGCCCGGACCAGCTGGAACGCCTCTTCGCTCGCCGTCGACAAGCTCGCGTAGGCCTTGACGCGCTCGTCGCGCAGCCAGTTCGCGTGATCGGCCGCCCGCTTCTGCACTTCGGCGCGCTGGGTCGCCTTCAGCTTGCGGCCCTCGACGAAGGTGTTGCTCAGCTGGGTGAGCACGACCCCGCCGAGCGTGGCGCCCACGGTGATCAGCTGCGTTGTGGTCCCCGAATCCATCCGGGAATTATCCCTGCGCCGCTCCAAGCCCAGGCCGTCCACCGCGTCGGCTTCGGCGCAAGGCGGTTGCCGAAAATCGGCCAGGCGTTCGCCGCCTACGCCGTGCCACGCCATCGGGACCGGGACCGGGACCGGGAGCAGGCGATGGCCGGGCGTCCGTCGCCGCCGGAGATCTCCGGCTCACGGCGGACGACCCGGCGCGCCTGGACGCCGTGCCCGGAGTTTTACCGGTGAGGTGCGCCGAACCAGCGGGCCAGCTGCTCGTCGAGGTCTCGTTGGTCGTCACCGGCCCAAGCCACGTGACCGTCGGGCCGCAGCAGGACCGCCGGGACGTCGAGGGCCGCGGCCGGATCCGCGAGGACCTCGACCCGGTCCGGCCGGTCGCCGGCGGTCAGGCTTCCGGTGCGGTCCAGCAGCAGGCCGCGGCCGCGGTGCAGCCGGTCGTAGAGGCGCCCGGACTCGACGTCGATGTCGCGCAGGCGGCGGCCGACCAGGTCGGGGCCCTCGCCGAAGTCGTAGCGGATGTCGATCGCCGTGATCTTGCCAATCAGGTGGCGGTTGACCTCGTCGAAGTCCATCAGTTCGGCGAGCAGCCGGCGGACGGCCTGCGCGCCTGGTTCGGAAGACGACAACGCCATCTGGGCGCGGGTGTTGTCCAGCACGGCCTCGGCGACCGGACGGCGTTCGGCCTGGTAGGTGTCCAGCAGGTCCTCGGGCGCCCAGCCGCGGACCTGGGCGGCCAGCTTCCAGCCGAGGTTGAAGGCGTCCTGGACGCCGAGGTTCAGGCCCTGGCCGCCGGTGGGCGGGTGGATGTGCGCCGCGTCGCCGGCCAGCAGCACCCGCCCGGCCCGGTACCGCTCGGCCAGCCGGGTGGCGTCGCCGAAGCGGGACAGCCAGCGCGGGGAGTGCACGCCGAAGTCGGTTCCGGCGAGCGCCCGGAGCTGTTGCCGGAAATCGTCCAGGGTCGGCGCTGCCGCACGATCGCCGACGTCGGCGGCGGGGACGACGACGCTGTAGACACCCTCGCCGAAGGGCCGCAGCCAGAATCGTTTGTGGGTTTCGCCGACCGCGGCCACCTTGGCCGCGATCTCCGCGGGCGGCGCTTCGGCCGCCATTTCACCCATCAGCGTGTCGGTTCGCGAGGGTTCGCCGGGGAAGCCGATGCCGCTCAGTTTGCGCACCGCGCTGCGCCCGCCGTCGCAGCCGACGAGGTAGCGCGCCCGTACCCGTTCGCCGCCGGCCAGCTCGACGGTCACGCCGTCGTCGTCTTGCTCGAAATCGACCACGGCGCACCCGTGCCGGACCTCGGCACCCAGGTCGATCGCGTGTTCCTCCAGGAGCCGGACGATGACCGGCTGCGGGATGCCCAGCAGGTAGGCGTGCGCCGAGTCGAGACCCGGGGGCGGGGGCTTGGGGATGGCGGCGAAGAACCCGCCGGCCGGACGCTGCCGTCCGTGCCGGAGCAGGCGGTCCAGCAGCCCGCGCATGGCCATCAGCTCCAGGCTGCGGATGTGCAGCCCGACGATGCGGACGAACGACGCGGGCTCGGTGTTTTGCTCCAGGACGAGGACGCGCACGCCGTGCAGCCGCAGTTCGGCGGCCAGCGTCGCGCCGGTCGGGCCGCAGCCGGCGATGACGACGTCGAAGGGGGACGAGTCCATGGTGGTGCCTTTCGGGAGTGCCTCGGGTCGGCGCTCCCGGCGACGCCTACGTCAGTCGCCCGGCCGTGACGGGAGGGGGAGCACCCACATCGATCCAGCGGTCATGGGTCTCACCTCCTCGGGCGTGTCACGGACCTCCGCAAGCTACAAGCCCGTGCGGGCCGGCGTCCACCGCTTTTGCCGTCCGCACGACCACCCACCATCGCCGGGCCCACGGGGAAGAGCCGGGCCTGACCGCCGAGCCCGTGGTCTTTTCGACGCCGAAGCCGCTCAGGCCGTCGGGCGGCCGGCTCCCGCGTAGTCGTCGCCGTCACGGCGGTAGGAGTGGACCTGGACCGCCTGGCCGGTCTGGGGTGCGTCGATCATCTGCTGGTTGCCGATGTAGAGACCGACGTGGTGGATCTTCGTCGTCGGCTCTCCGTAGAAGATCAGGTCGCCCAGCTGCGGATCGGTCACGTGCGGCACGCTCCGGAACTGCGTGTCGGCCGTGCGCATCAGCTTGATCCCCGCGCTGCCGTACGCCGCCGTCGTCAGGCCCGAGCAGTCGAAGCCCGGGTCGTTGCCGCCGGTGCCGTTGCCGCCCCAGATGTAGGGGAGGCCGATCTTGTCGATCGCGAAGTTCACCGCGCTCAGCACGGCCGGGTTCGGCGCCGCCGAGCCCTGGCCGACCGTCCCGTAGACGTTGACCGTGGCCAGCGTCCGGTGCAGGAACAGCGGCGCCGGCTGCAGCGTGGCGACCGCGTTCCACCAGGCCTGGCCCTGCGACAGGTCGTGGCCGTCGGCGCACAGCGCGCGGCCGGTGGTCAACGCGGCGTCGTCGATGTTCTGGACATCGGGCTTCCCGCCGGACGCGCTCTCCTGGTACTTGCCCCAGATCGCCGGCGACAGCTGCATCGGCCCGGCGGCGTTCGGCGTCGAGACGACCTGGTTGTAGAAGTCGCGGACCTCGATCGTGCCGAGCGGCTTGTCCAGGACGCCGGTGGTGCCGAGCTGGCCGCCCCGCGCGCGGCCGTGGTCCGTGGTCACTTTTCCGACCGCGGCCAGCGTGACCCACGAAAGGTGGCAGCCGGGGATGTCCTTGGTCAGTTTCGTCGTCGCCTTCGCGTAGCCGACCATCGCCCGCAGCGGGACGTCGAGCCACTGGCTGGTCTTGGACGCCCAGGCGTCGAACTCGCTCGATTCGGGCACCTTCGGCGGTGCCGAAATCGGCGGTGTCGTCGTGGCCGGCGGCCGGGACGTCGGCGGGTGGGCCGTGGTCGACGACGTGGCCGCGGCGTTCTCGGTCTCCTGCCGGTTCGGCGCGAGCAGGACCCCGGCCACCAGGGCGCCCGCGACGACGACCACCGCCGCGATCACGACCACGGGCTTCCGGCGGCGCGGTGCGGGCGGCTCGGCCGGGACGACCTCGGGCTCCTCGCTCACCGGGCGGCTCCGGTGAGCCGGTCGAGGACGAAACCGCGCAGGCCGTCGAGGTCGGTGTCCAGCGCGACCTCGATCGGGCGGCCGGGGGTGAACTGCGGATCGTCCTCGCCGAGCCGCCGCCGGTCGACCAGGGTCTGGCCGCGCGCCGGGCCGAGGCCGCAGTCGACGTCGACCCGGTAGGTCTCGGTGCGCAGGATGCCCGGCGAGATCGCTTCGGCGACCGCGACTGCGTCGTGCATGACCATCCGGTCCTCGCCGAACACGCGCGTGTAGTGCTGCCGGTAGGTCGACGTCAGTCCTTCGAGGGTGGCGCCGACCGGCCCCGACGCCGCGAGCTTCGCCAGCCACTCGGCGTCGACGGCGCAGCGGTGCGTGAGGTCCAGCGGCACGAGCACGACCGGGACGTCCTCCTCGACCAGCACGCGCCGGGCCGCTTCGGGGTCGCTCCAGATGTTGAATTCGGCGGCCGTCGTGCTGTTGCCGAACGTCACGCCGCCGCCCATGATCACCAGCCGCGCGATCTTCGCCGCCGCGCCCGGGTGGGCCGCGAGCAGGGCGGCGATGTTCGTCAACGGACCGATCGGCGCGATGGTCACCGGTTCGCCGGCGGCCTCGAGCAGGTCGAGCATCAGCCGGACGGCGTCCCGCTCCTCCAGCGGCCGGCTCGCCTCGGGGAGCGTGTAGGAGTGACCCGAGAGGCCGTCGCCGCCGTGGACCTCTTTCGCGTCACGCGGCTTCGAGTAGACCAGCGGCCGCGCCGCCCCGGCGGCCACCGGCACGTCGGTGCGGCCGAAGAGCTCCAGCAGGCGGCGGGCGTTCGACGTCGTGCGGTCGAGCGGGACGTTGCCGAAAACCGACGTCACCCCGAGCAGTTCGACGTCCGGGGACAGCGCCGCCAGCGCGATCGCCAGCGCGTCGTCGACGCCCGGGTCGGTGTCGATGATCAGCTTCGTGCCCATCCAGCTCCCCTTGCCTGCGAACCCGTCCCGCACACAGGTTACGGTCACTCGCATGACGTCGATGTGGGGTGCGCCCGCGCTGTCGCGGGTGCGGGCGTGGCGCCGCGCCCGCCGCGACCCGCGGCAGGCGAAGTTCCTGACCGCCGACTCGCTGCGCTGGGTGCTGCGCAACCGCGCGTACACGCCCTGGTACCTGGTCCGGTACTACCGGCTGCTCAAGTTCCGGCTCGCCAACCCGCACATCATCCTGCGCGGGATGCTCTTCCTGGGGAAGGACGTCGAGATCCACTGCCGCCCGGGCTACGGGCGGCTGGAGATCGGCCGCTGGGTCCACATCGGCGACGGCAACGCCATCCGCTGCCACGAGGGTTCGCTGCGGATCGGCGACAAGTCGGTGTTCGGCCGCCAGAACGTGATCAACTGCTACCTCGACATCGAGCTCGGCGCGGCGACGCTGGTCGCCGACTGGGTGTACATCTGTGACTTCGACCACGTTATTTCGGACATCCACGTCCCGATCAAGGACCAGGGCATCGTGAAGTCCCCGGTCCGGATCGGCCCGGACACGTGGCTCGGCACCAAGGTCAGCGTCCTGAAGGGCACCCGCATCGGCCGCGGCAGCGTGCTCGGGGCGCACGCGGTGGTCCGTGGTGACATTCCGGACTACTCGATCGCGGTCGGCGCGCCGGCCCGTGTGGTGCGCAACCGCGAGGACGACTACGCGGCCGACGCCGCCCGTCGTGAAGCCATCGCGGACATGGCCCGCAAGGCGAACAAGGCCCTGCAGAAGACCCTGGAACAGTAGAACTACTCACGCGGCGTGGCCGGTTTCCACGACATAGTTGCCGCATGGGGGATTACCGCCGGGTCGTCGTGTCCACCCTGCTCGCCGTGGGCGCGGCCGGATGGCTGCTCGTCGTCCCGTACCTGGTGCTGCGGGGCTTGCTGACGAACCTGCCGGGCTCGCACGCGGGCGACGGCTCCCTGACTTGGGCGGCCTGGCTCGGCGCCGGGCTGCCGCTGGGTGGCGTGGTCGTTTCGGCGACCACGCGCCGCCGCGGCTGGACGTGGTTCTTCGGGATCGCCCTCGCCCTGGCCGCCGTCGTCGCGGCACTGGAGTGGGCCGACGACGTCCACCACCGCCCGCCGCCTCCGCCGGGACCGCGGCACTGCGTCGAGCGCAGCGGCGGCGGCAACGAATGCCCGGGCGGCTGACCCGCGTCAGATCCGGGCCCGCAGCTGGTCGCGGACCTCCATCAGCGCGAAGCCGAGCAGGTTCAGCCCACGCCAGTAGTCCGGCTTGGTCGCGTTCTTCTCTTCGCGCGCGAGGCCGCTGCCCCAGACGAGGTCCTTCTTGGACGCCTCGACGAGCACCGCCTCGCCCGTCCCGAGCAGGAACCGGCGCAGATCGCGGTGGGCGCGGAACTTGGCCAGGTTGCCGTCGACGACGATGTCGAACCGGTGGCGCTCCCAGACCGCGGCGTCGAACCCGGCGACCTCGCGGCCGAGCACCTTCGCCGCCTTCGGGTCGGGCGTGGCCCGGATCAGCTCGGCCTTCTCGTGGTCGCCGAACAGCTCGGCCTTGCCGGCCATCATGTAGTGCTCGGCGGTCGGGTACTCGACGCCGTCGACCTCGAACGGGTCGACCCACCACTGGCTCAGGCAGCTCGCCGTCACCCGCCCCGACTTCGAGGGCGTGTGCCCGTAGAACAGCAGGTACTCGGGCTCCGCACCCTCGTGGACTTTTTCGCGCAACGCCTCGACACTGCGGACACCGTCGACCTTCACCATCCGCCTAGTGGACCACGCGCTCAGAGCAGGAAGTGGAACAGGGGGCTGCCCGGCTCGATCCGCTCCACCTGCAGCGGGCTCGCGTCCATCCGGGCCAGCAGCCCGGGCAGGTCGGATGAGCGGGCGATCTCGACGCCGACCAGCGCCGGCCCCAGCTCGCGGTTGGTGCGCTTGACGTACTCGAAGCGGGTGATGTCGTCCTCCGGGCCGAGGACCTGTTCGAGGAACCGCCGCAGCGCGCCGGGCTCCTGCGGGAACCCGACGAGGAAGTAGTGCTTCAGCCCTTCGTGCATCAGCGAACGTTCGAGGATCTCGCTGTAGCGGCTGACGTCGTTGTTGCCGCCGGAGACCAGGCACACGACGGTCTGGCCGGGTTCGACGTCGACGACCGTGCCGAGCGACGCCGCGGCGAGCGCGCCCGCGGGTTCGGCGATGATGCCGTCGGACTGGTACATCGCCAGCATCTCGGTGCACACCGCGCCCTCGGCGACCGCGGTGAGCTCGGCGCCGCTCTCGCGGATCAGCGGGTAGGTGACCGCGCCGGCCTCGCGCACGGCGGCGCCGTCGACGAACGAGTCGAGCGCAGGCAGCCGCACCGGGTGGCCGGCCTCCAGGGCCGCGGCCATGCAGGCCGCGCCCGCCGGCTCGACGCCGACGATCCGGACCTCCGGGTGCCGCTCGCGCAGCCAGCTGCCGACCCCGGCGAGCAGCCCGCCGCCGCCGACGGGCACGACCACGACGTCGGGCACGAAGCCGAGCTGCTCGACCACCTCGCACGCGACCGTGCCCTGGCCGGCGACGGTCCGGACGTCGTCGAACGCGGGCACCAGGGTCGCGCCGGTCCGGTGGGCGTCCTCGTTGGCCGCGGCGAAGGCGTCTTCGTACGTTTCTCCGACAACGATCACTTCGATGTGCGCGCCGCCGAGCGTCGCGATCCGTTCGCGTTTCTGCCGCGGCGTGGTCCCGGGGACGAACACGCGGCCGGTGGCGCCGAGCCGGCGGCACGCGTACGCGACACCCTGGGCGTGGTTGCCGGCGCTGGCGCAGACGACGCCGCGCGCGCGGACGTCCTCGTCGAGCTGGACGATGAAGTTGTAGGCGCCGCGGATCTTGTACGACCGGACGGTCTGCAGGTCCTCGCGCTTCACCCAGACCTGCGCGTCCACCCGGGACGACAGCCGGGCGCTCGGCTCCAGCGGCGTCCGGGTCACCACCCCGGCCAGCCGCTCGGCGGCCTTTTCGATCGTCGCCGCGGTCACCGTGTCGATGTCGTGCACCCCGGTGAATCTACGACTCGCGCGTCCCGGGCACCCGCCCGGGCCTCCGGGCGCAGCAAAGGGTGGCGGCGCGTGGATTTGCGCGAAAACGACCAGGACCCACCCAGGCCCCACGCGGACGTCGAATCGGCCCTGGACCTGCGGGCGGCGCTCAACTCGCCGAAACGCCCCGCCGCCCCGGGCCGACCTCGAACGGGCACGCCGGCTCGGCGGACGCCGTCGGCGCGTGCGGACTACGGCGCTGGTCGCGCCGGCGCCACTGACAACCCCGATGTGGGTGAAGGCGAGCTTCGGCTGGCTGCCGGAGCAGATCAAGGGCATCGATCTGGTTGTCGGTTTACGACTACAGGCTGAAGGCCTGCGTCTCGTTCAACCAGCCGAAGCTCGCCGGCATCACCGCCAAGGAGCTCCTGAGCCGGATCACGGTGCTCGGCCCGGACGAATCGAAGTGGACCACGCACGTGATCGGCTGATCAGCCCTTCGGCACCGCCGGGTAGGGGACGAAGGTGCTGGTGTTCTCGTCGACGGTGAGCTGCTTGCCGATCGTCGGGAAGGCCCGCTGCGAGCACGCCGGGCGTTCGCAGACCTTGCAGCCCATCCCGATCGGCGTCGCGGCGGCCGGCTCGTCGAGGTCGAGGCCGGTCGAGTAGACGAGCCGTCCGGCGTGGCGGAGTTCGCAGCCCAGCCCGACCGTGAACGTCTTGCCCGGGCTGCCGTAGCCGCCGATGTTGCGCGAGACCGTGCGCGCGATCCAGAAGTAGCTCTTGCCGTCGGGGAGGGTGGCGATCTGGGTGAGGATCTTGCCCGGCTGGGTGAACGCCTCGTAGATGTTCCACAGCGGACAGGCCCCGCCGACGCGGGAGAAGTGGAAGCCGGCCGCGGACTGCCGCTTCGACATGTTCCCCGCCCGGTCCACCCGCACGAACGAGAACGGCACCCCGCGCTGCTTCGGGCGTTGCAAAGTGGACAACCGGTGGCACACGGTCTCGAAGCCGACGCCGAAGTGGTCGCACAGCCGCTCGATGTCGTAGCGGAACCGCTCGGCTGTGGCGAGGAACGGTCCGTACGGGAGGATCAGCGCCCCGGCGAAGTAGTTCGCCAGGCCGACGCGGGCGAGCGAGCGGGCGGCCGGTCCGGAGAACGCCCACGAGTCGGCGAGCTCGGTGATGAGGTCGTCGTACTCGAGCAGGGCGATCTGCGACGCCATCCGGAACGCCTGCTGCCCGACCCGCAGGCTCGGCGCCAGCCGCAGCACCCGCGTCACCGGCTCGTAGCGGTGCTGCTGGCCGGCGGCTTCGTCGATGCCTTCGCTGGTCACCTCGACGCCGTAGCGCTGGGAAAGGCGTTCCTTCAGTGCGCTCAGCACCTGCCCGCGCAGCAGCGGGATGTCCGCGGCCATCTTCTCGGCGCGTTCGTCCAGTTCGGCGACATAGTTTTCGCGCTCGTAGAAGAAGTCGCGGACCTCTTCGTGCGGCAGCGGCGCGGCGGCGCTGCCGTGCAGGCCGAGGCCGTTTTCCGTGGTCAGCGCGGCGGTGCTCTCGACGGCGTTGCGGTAGCTGCGGTGCAGCTTGACCAGCGCCTGCGCGATCGCCGGGAGGTTCGTGGCCAGGTCGTTGAGCTCGCTCGTCGTGACGTCGATGCCGAGGACCTCGTCGAGCAGGGCTTCCTTCACGTCGGCGACCAGCCGGGACGTGTCGTTGTTGGCGAAGAACTCGGTGTCGACGCCGAACGCCTGCGTGATCCGCAGCAGCACCGGCACGGTCAGCGGGCGCGAGTTGTGCTCGATCTGGTTGAGGTAACTCGGTGAGATCTCCAGCACACGGGCGAGGTCCGCCTGGCTCATCGAGCGGCTTTCGCGGAGGTGCCGCAGCCGGGCGCCGGCGAAAGTCTTCTCCATCCGTGCCCTCCTTCCCGGAAGGTTTCCGGTCCTGAACGGTTACGTGAACGGTCAAGAACGCGGATTTTCGATCATTGCGAATCAGCCGATTCGCAAGCTTTGCAAAGAGCGTACGTACCCTTCGCACAAATTGGCAACTTGGACAACTGGACCGCGTTTTCGCTGGCGTGTCAGGGTCATGGCAAGCAAGGCGAGCAATCGCAAACTTCGCAACACCGGGAGTACCGATGACGGAACAGGCCAAGCAGGCGGCCGCGGAGCTGGCGGCGCAGTGGGCGAACGACCCCCGCTGGGCGGGCGTGCAGCGCTCCTACTCGGCCGAAGACGTGATCAAGCTGCGCGGCAGCGTGGTCGAGGAGCACACCCTGGCCCGCCGCGGCGCGGAGAAGCTGTGGGACCTGCTGCACACCGAGGACTACATCCACGCGCTCGGCGCGCTCACCGGCAACCAGGCCGTCCAGCAGGTCCGCGCGGGCCTGCAGGCCATCTACCTGTCCGGCTGGCAGGTCGCGGCCGACGCCAACCTGTCCGGCCAGACCTACCCGGACCAGAGCCTCTACCCGGCCAACTCGGTGCCGGCCGTGGTGCGCCGCATCAACAACGCGCTGGGCCGCGCGGACCAGATCAACTGGGCCGAGGGCAACACCGACATCGACTGGTACGCGCCGATCGTCGCCGACGCCGAGGCCGGCTTCGGTGGCCCGCTCAACGCGTTCGAGCTGATGAAGGGCATGATCGCCGCCGGCGCCGCGGGCGTGCACTGGGAGGACCAGCTCGCGTCCGAGAAGAAGTGCGGTCACCTCGGCGGCAAGGTGCTCATCCCGACCAAGCAGCACGAGCGCACGCTGAACGCCGCGCGCCTCGCGTCCGACGTGCTGAACGTGCCGACCCTGGTCGTCGCCCGCACCGACGCCCAGGCCGCGACGCTGCTGACCAGCGACGTCGACGAGCGCGACCAGCAGTTCCTCACCGGCGGCCGCACCGCCGAGGGCTTCTACGAGGTCCGCAACGGCATCGAGCCGTGCATCGAGCGCGGCCTGGCGTACGCCCAGTACGCCGACCTGCTCTGGATGGAGACCTCCGAGCCGGACCTCGAGGTGGCGCGCAAGTACGCCGAGGCGATCAAGGCGAAGTTCCCGGACCAGATGCTGGCCTACAACTGCTCGCCGTCGTTCAACTGGAAGAAGCACCTGGACGACGCCACGATCGCGAAGTTCCAGCGCGAGCTCGGCCACATGGGCTACAAGTTCCAGTTCATCACGCTGGCCGGCTTCCACGCGCTGAACTACTCGATGTTCGACCTGGCGCACGGCTACGCCCGCGAGGGCATGACCGCCTACGTCGACCTGCAGGAGCGCGAGTTCGCTTCGGAGAGCCGCGGCTACACCGCCACCAAGCACCAGCGCGAGGTCGGCACCGGCTACTTCGACAACGTCGCGACGGCGCTGAACCCGGAGAGCTCGACCACCGCGCTCAAGGGCTCCACCGAAGAAGCCCAGTTCCACTGATCCCGGTCGCGGCCCGGCGGCGGCAACCCCCTCCGCCGCCGGGCCGCGTCCTGCCCCTTCTTCCCTGCTCAGCTCGTGGAGGCACCCCATGGTTGATCGGCTGAACTACCGCATCGAGGTCACCGGGCCGGTCGAGGGCCGGTTCGCGGAAATCCTGACCCCCGCGGCACTCGACTTCCTGGCCAAGCTGGACAACACGTTCGCCGGACGCCGGCGCGAGCTGCTCGACGCCCGCCGCACGCGGCGCGAGGAACTGCAGTCCGGGGAGAAACCGCTCGGCTTCCTGCCCGAGACCCGCCGGATCCGCGACGACGAGTCGTGGCAGGTCGCCCCGACCGCGCCGGGCCTGGAGGACCGCCGCGTCGAGATCACCGGCCCGACCGACCGCAAGATGACGGTCAACGCCCTGAACTCCGGCGCCAAGGTCTGGCTGGCGGACTTCGAGGACGCGACGTCGCCGACGTGGCACAACGTCATCGACGGCCAGCTGAACCTCTACGACGCCATCCGCCGCAACATCGACTTCACGACGGAAGCCGGCAAGCGGTACACGATCGGCGACGACCCGGCGACGATCGTCGCGCGCCCGCGCGGCTGGCACCTGGTGGAGAAGCACATCCGCATCGACGGCCGCCCGGTGTCGGCGAGCCTGGTCGACTTCGGCCTGTACTTCTTCCACAACGCGCGCCAGCTGCTCGCCCGCGGCGTCGGCCCCTACTTCTACCTGCCGAAGCTGGAAAACCACCTCGAAGCGCGCCTGTGGAACGACGTCTTCCTGCTGGCGCAGCGCGAGCTCGGCATCCCGCGCGGAACGATCCGCGCCACCGTGCTGATCGAGACGATCACCGCCGCGTTCGAGATGGACGAAATCCTCTACGAGCTGCGTGAGCACGCCGCGGGTCTCAACGCCGGCCGCTGGGACTACATCTTCAGCCTTATCAAGAACTTCGCCGCGCACGGCGCCGACTTCGTGCTGCCGGACCGCGCGCAGGTCACCATGACCGTGCCGTTCATGCGCGCCTACACCGAACTGCTGGTGCGCACCTGCCACCGGCGCCACGCCCACGCCATCGGCGGCATGGCCGCGTTCATCCCGAGCAAGGACCCGGAGATCAACGCGACGGCGATCGAGAAGGTCCGCGCGGACAAGGAACGCGAGGCCGGCGACGGGTTCGACGGCTCCTGGGTCGCGCACCCGGGCCTGGTCCCGGTCTGCCGCGAGATCTTCGACGGCGTCCTCGGCGGCTGGCCCAACCAGCTCGGCAAGCTGCGTGAGGACGTCCACGTCACCGCCGAGGACCTGCTGGACGTGGCCAGCGCCGGCGGCGAGGTCACCGAGGCGGGCGTGCGCGCGAACATCAACGTCGCGCTGCGGTACGTCGACGCCTGGCTGCGCGGCACCGGCGCGGCGGCGATCCACAACCTCATGGAAGACGCGGCCACCGCGGAGATCGCGCGTTGCCAGGTCTGGCAGTGGATCCGCAACGGCACGAAGCTCGAAGACGGCACGGCGCTGACCCGCGAGCTGGCGGTCGAATTCCTGGACGACGAACTGGCCTCGGTGCGGGCGGACCTCGGCGACGGCCACCGCCTCGACGACGCCCGCGAGATCTTCACCGAAACCGCGCTGGGGGAGAAGCTGCCGAGCTTCCTCACCACGGGTGCCTACGCGCGGTACCTCACGGACGCCCGGTAGCAGGGCTCTGTTCGATGCGCTCTCGGCGCTAGAGAGTGCTTCGGGCATCCGGTCGCCCCTACCTGACGAGGGGCGACCGGGTTCCACACTGTTGGGATGGTGTGGGTCCGGACCGGTCCGGTGACGGCGGCTCCCCGTCACCGGACCGGTTCACGTCTTTTCACAGCAGGAAGATCCGCCGCGTCACGACGTCCGCGGGTGGTTCGCAGCAGGTGAACCCGGTGATGCCCGGGAGCGCGGCGGTGGTGGCGGACACGGTGAGCAGCCACCGGATCGTCCGGACGGCATAGGCCGCGACCAGCAGCGCCATGGCCCCGAGGAGGATCGCGGCGAGCCAGCGCTGGTCGCGGATGGCGCCGATCCCGCCGTACTGCAGGACGAAGAAGACCGAGCCGAGCGACGAAAAGACCGACCACAGCGTCAGGAACGCGGCGGCGAGCAGGCCGCCCGGACTGCCGTTGAGCGTGGCCGCTCCTGTCTTGTCCCTCGTGGTGCGTTGGCCGACGGTGTAGGCGATCGGGGCGCAGGCGGCGATGGCGACGTACAGCGCCGACGCGACCGCGAAGGCCGCCGACGCTCCGGGCGCGATCGCGGTGTCGAGCTTGCCGGAGAAGGCCGCGAGCAGGGCGGCGAAGGCGGCGGTCAACGCCGTCAGGTTGCTGGCCCAGCTGTCGGTGAACTTCCACTGGGCGCCGCCGGGCAGCTCGACACCCCGCCGCCGGAACGTCAGCAGAGCGAGGTCGGCGGTCACGACGACGGCCGCGATGAGCCCGGCGCGCAGCCCGTGGCCGAAAACGCGCCAATCGGCGACGACCTGGTCGGTGGCCGCCGCGACGAAGATTTCCATGGAACCGGCACCTCCGCGTCGTCGCTGCTGGTGGCCGGTAGTCGGCGGCCGGTGGCTGCTCGTTACGCGGAGTCGTCCCTCATTCGAGTGCTTTGAGCAGGACCTTCGCGGCTTCGCGGGCCGTGTCGGCTTCGCGGGGGTTACCGGTGATGGCGGCGAGCACGGTCGCGCCCTCCACAAGCGTGAACAGCTGGTCGGCGAGGCCCTGGTCCGGCACGAGACCGCGCAAGTAGGCGCGGACCTCGTCCTTGTGCCGTCGGATCGCGGCGGCGATGCCGGGAGCGGGTTCGCCGAACTCGCCGAAGGAGTTGATGAACGCGCAACCGCGGAAGCCCGGCTCGGCGAACCAGTTCTCCAGCCAGTCGAAGACGGCCAGTGGGTCGTCGCCGCGGGCGTGGGCGAAATCGCGCAACGAGCCGCGCCAGCGTTCGTCGCGGTGGAGGAGGTACGCCTCGACGAGGTCGTTCTTCGCCGGGAAGCACTGGTAGAGCCGCTTGAGCGAGACGCCGGAGCGTTCGCGGACGGCGTCCATCCCGACCGCCTGCACGCCGTGGGCGTAGAAGAGGTCCTCGGCGGCCGCCAGCAGCCGGTCGGTCGCCTCCGCGGAATCCATGTCACCTGCCCCTGGCGCTGAGAATGATCGTTCTCTAGTCTAGCGGGAGCAGTGGAGAACGCACGTTCTCTACGCTCGGAAGGAGCCGCCATGACCCCGCGCCCGCCGTTCCCGCCGTTCGACGAGGACACCGCCCGCCAGAAGGTCCAGGCCGCCGAAGACGCGTGGAACACCCGCGACCCCGAGCGCGTCTCGCTCGCGTACACCGAGGACTCGGTCTGGCGCAATCGCGACCAATACCTCGTCGGACGCGCTCGGATCGTCGAGTTCCTCACCGCAAAATGGGCGCGCGAGCTGGACTACGCGCTGCGAAAGGAGCTGTGGGGTTTTCGCGGCAACCGCATCGGCGTGCGGTTCCAGTACGAGTCCCGGACCGCCGAGGGCCAGTGGTTCCGCAGCTACGGCAACGAGCTCTGGGAGTTCAGCGACGAGGGCCTGATGCGCCGGCGCGAAGCGAGCATCAACGACGTGCCGATCGCCGAAGCCGACCGCCGCATCTTCGGTCCGCGGCCGGAGTCCGAGCACGGCGTCCTGCTGCCGGTGTTCTGAGGTCCGCTCTCCGCGGAACGACGTCCGGCCGGCCGGGGGCGTGGGCATGCTCGCGACATGACGACCTCGGGGTTCGGCGGCGAAGTGAGCGAGTACTACCAGCGGTTCCGCCGCGGCTACCCGCCCGAGGTGGCGGACGGGCTGGCGACCGCGTTCTCGCTGACCCGCGACGACGTGGTCCTCGACCTCGGCTGCGGCACCGGTCAGCTCACCCGGGCCCTGGCGCCCCGCGTCGGGGCGGTGCTGGGCATGGACCCGGAGCCGGCGATGCTCGCGCAGGCCCGGTTGGCGACGCGAGAGCCGAATGTCAGCTGGCTGCTCGGCGCGGACTCCGACGTCGGCGCGCTGACCGCCGCCTTCGGAGCGGGGCGCCTGGCCGCGGTGACGGTGGCGCAGGCGCTGCACTGGATGGACCACGAACGGCTGTTCGCGGCGGTCCGCCCGCTGCTGCGTCCCGGCGGCGGGGTTGCGGTGGTGACCAACGGCGAGCCGCTGTGGCTCCAGGACACGGCGTGGTCGGCCGCGCTGCGGGAGCTCCTGTCCGCCTACCTCGGCACCCCGGTGCACCGGACTTGCGGCACGGACGACGCGAGCCAGCAGCGGTACGCGCAGGCCCTCGCGGCCGCCGGGTACACCGTGACCTCGGCGGACGTCGAGTACTCCGCGCCGCTGAGCGTCGGCGAATTGGCCGGTGGCGTTTTTTCGGCCATGAGCCCCGAGCAGCTGCCCGGCCCCGACGCGCGTCCGGCGTTCACCGAGCGCATCCGGGCGGCGGTCGCTCCGCACGGGCCACTGCGGGAACGCGTCCGGGTTCGGTGGCTGACCGGGACGCGGTGAACCGGACGAACCGATCACGGAAGGCGAATACGTATCGGCCCCTGCTGTTCCGCTTATTGTTTCCGCGGAAGGCGGCGCGGATGCTCGCTGCGAGGCGCCGATCGCGCCGCCGTTCCCCGAGGAGTCCCCATGACCAGCAGGTTCCGCGCTGCCGTCGTAGCGTTGTTCGTCGTCTTTTCGTTCGCGTCCGCCGTGGGCGGATCGGTGACCACGACCGTCTCGGCCGCCCCGGACTGTTTCCGGCCCTGCCGGTTCTGACCGGGCGGCTACCTAGACTTCAGGGATCTCGGCCGGAACCGGTTCGAACGCGTTGCCGGTGGCGATCTTCGGCCGCGGCAGCTCGACCGGCTCACCCGGCTTCGCCCGCCGGTAGACGTCGGCGGTCGCTTCGGCGATCCGGCCCCAGTCGAAGTCCGCGGCCAGCCGGGACTGCGCGGCCCGCGCCCGCTCGGCGGCGGCCTCGGCGTCGGAAAGGACCGTGGTCACCGCGGCGGCCAGCGCGGCGACGTCCCCGGGGTTGAACGCCAGCCCGGTCTCGCCGTCGACGACGACCTCGCCGAGCCCGCCGGCCGTCGACGCCACCAGGGGTGCCTTCGCGGCCGCGGCCTCCAGCGCGACGATGCCGAACGGCTCGTACCGGCTGGGCAGCACGACGGCGTCGGCCGCGGCGAGCGCGGCGCGGAGGTCGCGGTCGGAGAGGTGCCCGACGAAGTCGACCGCGCGCCGCACCCGCAGCTTCCGCGCCTGTTCGACCAGCTCGTCGAAGTGTCGTCCTTTTCCGGCAACGACCACGCGGGTGCCCGGGTGGCGGCGCCGGATGCGGGGGAGCGCGGCCAGCAGGTCCTGCACGCCCTTCTCCCACTCGAGTCGTCCGAAAAAGAGCAACAGCGGCGCACCGGCCGGGCTGTAGACCTCGCGGGCGCGCGCGATCTCGTCCGCGGGCACCTGCCAGCCGCGTTCCTCGATGCCGTTGTGGATGACCGTGACGTCGGCCGCCTCGACCTCGAAGAGGTGCGCGACCTCGCGGCGCATCGCCTGCGAGCAGGTGATCAGCGCGTCGGCGCGGTTCGCCAGCCACCACTCGACGGAGTGAACCTGCTGGTTCAGCGGGTGCGAAAGCCAGCCGGAGTGCCGGCCGGCCTCGGTGGCGTGGATCGTGCCGACCAGCGGAACGCGCGCGGCCTCGGCGATCGCGATGGCCGGGTGGGCGACCAGCCAGTCGTGCGCGTGGACGACGTCGGGCTGCCAAGTCCGCAGCAGGTCCTGCGCGGCGCGGATCATGGCGTGCCCCATGGCCAGCGTCCAGGCGACGAGATCGCGTTCGAACGTCACGTGCATCGGGTCCTCGGCGACCCGGATGACGCGCACGCCCTCGACGACGCGGTCGGTGCGCGGGTGCGTCCCGGCGTCGGTGCCCGCGGCGTGCCTGCAGAGGACGACGACCTCGTGGCCCTGGCGGGCGAGGTGGGTGGCGAGCGCGTGGACGTGCCGGGCCAGGCCCCCGATGGCCACGGGCGGGTACTCCCAGGACAGCATCAGCACTCGCATGGGCAGAGGTTACTCGCGAGTCAGAACAGCTCGACGCGCCCGTGCTGGCGAAGTGTTCACATGTGATTCCGATCACTGGCGGCCCTGACGATCTCTGCGACCATCGACCGCGATGACTTCTCCCGAGGACCGCGGCTGGCGCCGGCTCGACCCGCTTCTGCCGACCCCGTGGAGCGCCGACGTCGCTCCGGACCACGTGCTGCCCGAGTACCCGCGGCCCCAGCTGACCCGGCCGCGCTGGCTGAACCTCAACGGCGTCTGGGAGTACGCGGGCTGGCCGTCGTCGCCGGACGAACCACGGCCGTCGGGTTACGCCGAGCGCATCCTCGTCCCGTTTCCGCCGGAATCGGCGTTGTCCGGAATTCGACGACGCGACGAAGTCCTCTGGTACCGGCGCCTGTTCGAAGTCCCCGCCGACTGGCGCGGCTCACGGGTGCTGCTGCACTTCGGCGCGGTCGACCAGACGGCGAAGGTCTGGGTCAACAACCAGCTCGTTGCCACCCACGAAGGCGGGTACACGGCGTTCAGCGCTGACATCACCGACGTGCTGCGCGCTTCGGGACCGCAGGAGCTGACCGTCCGAGCCGAGGACCGCACCGACATCGAGCCCTTCCCGGTCGGCAAGCAGCGCAACGCACCCGGCGGGATCTGCTACACGCCGTCGTCGGGAATCTGGCAAACGGTGTGGCTGGAGCCGGTCCCCGAGGCTCGGGTCGAGCGGCTGGACCTGACGCCGGACCTGGCCGGCGTGACGGTGTTCCCGCAGGTCACCGGCGGCGCGGAGGTCGTGGTCGTGATTTCGGCAAACGGCACCGAGGTGGCCCGAGCGTCCGGCGAGGCGGGGACGGCCGTGCGCGTGGACGTCCCTTCGCCGCGCCTTTGGAGCCCGGACGACCCGCACCTCTACGCGCTGCGCGTCCAGCTGCTCGACGCGCGTGGTTCGGTTTCGGACGAAGTCGGCAGCTACGCCGGTCTGCGGACGATCGGGCTGGTCCCGGACGCGCGGGGACGCCCGCGGATCGCGCTCAACGGCCGTGTCACTTTTTTGCACGGACCGCTCGACCAGGGCTACTGGCCGGACGGCATCTCGACCGCGCCCACCGACGAAGCCCTGCGGTTCGACCTCGAGAAGACGAAGGAGCTGGGCTTCAACTTCGTCCGCAAGCACGTCAAGGTCGAGCCGGCCCGCTGGTACTTCTGGGCCGACAAGCTGGGCTTGGTCGTCTGGCAGGACATGCCGTCGCTGACGGTGTCGTTCGACGGCCCGCCCGGAATCGCGCCGGACCCGGTCCCGCGGGCGCGGGAGCGGTTCGAGGCGGAGCTGGCCGAAATGGTGACGCAGCTGCGAGCGGTGCCGTCGATCGTCGGCTGGGTCCCGTTCAACGAGGGCTGGGGCGAGTTCGACACCGTCCGTGTCGCGGAATCGGTCAAAGCCCTGGACCCGACGCGGCTGGTGATCGCCAACAGCGGCGTCAACTGCTGTTTCTCGCGGCCGGACAGCGGCGCGGGCGACGTCTACGACGACCACACCTACGTGGGCCCCGGGACGCCGTCGGTGCGCGACGGCCGTGCGATCGTCGACGGCGAGTACGGCGGCCTCGGTCTGGTCGTGGACGACCACTGCTGGCCCGGTCCGCCGAACGCGTACGAGATGGCGCCGACGCCGGAGCGCCTCACCGAGCGCTACGCCGAGGTGAGCGCGGCCCTCGAGCGAGTCGTGGCGGACCGCGGCCTGTCCGGGGCCGTCTACACCCAGACGACGGATGTCGAAAACGAGGTCAACGGGCTGCTGACCTACGACCGTCAGGTGATCAAGGTGGATCCGGTGGTGGTCGCCGAGTGCGTCCGAGCGGTGATCGAGGCAGGCTCGTCCTGACCCGGATCTACGCAGGTCAGAGCGGTGGTCGATTTCCGGCAACCGCCCACAGCGGGCCGTGGACGGCGGGGGACCGGCGTCCCCCGCCGTGGTTTCAGGCCGGCAGCGCCGCTTCGATGGCCTTGACGACCGCTTCGTCCTCGGGCTCGGTGCGCGGCCGGAACCGCGCCAGAACGTCGCCGTCGGCGCTGACCAGGAACTTCTCGAAGTTCCACTGGACGTCGCCGGCCGCGCCCTCGGCGTCGGCGGTCTCGGTCAGCTCGGCGTAGAGCGGGTGCCGACTCTCGCCGTTGACGTCGATCTTCTCGAACATCGGGAACGTGACGCCGTAGGTCGTCGAGCAGAACGTCTGGATCTCCTCCGCGCTGCCCGGCTCCTGCCCGGCGAACTGGTTGCACGGGAACCCGACGACGGAGAAGCCCTGCGCGCCGAAGCGTTCCTGCAGCCGTTCGAGACCGGAGTACTGCGGGGTCAGGCCGCACTTCGACGCGACGTTGACCACGAGCAGCGCCTTCCCGGCGAACTCGCCCAGCGAGCCGTCCCGGCCGTCGAGGGTCTTGAGCGGAATTTCGTGGATACCCATCCGGTGAGTCCCTTTCAGTCGTGCTTCAGCGCCCGGGCGTCGAGGTGCCCGAACGGTCCGTCGTCGGCGCGGTAGGCCGCGGCGAGCTCCTCGGCCCGCGCGCGATCGCCGCGCCGGAGCAAGCCGGCCAGCGTGTCGAAGCGCTCGGTGTGGACCGCCGCGCGACGACGGGCGTAGTCCGCGGCCGAGTCCTTGGTGACCATGAACGCCCAGTCGCTTTCCAGGGCCAGCACGGCCTCGGCGACGGCCTGGTCGGCGACGGTATCCCGCGCCGTCCGGTCCAGCCCCCGGACCAGGGTGAGCAGCCGGTCCTGCAATGCGGCGTTGGCGGCGACCATGTCCTGGACCTGCTCGCCGTCCCAGACGCGCCAGTCCTTACCGGACCCCCACGAGGACGACGGCAGGTCGACCGGCTCGCCGACGTGGCCGGCTTCCATCGCGCCCTTCAGCGTCGTCACCCGCACACCGGCCTCGGGCAGCGCGCGCAGCACGCCCTCCAGCCACGCCGGGCCTTCGTGCCACCAGTGTCCGAACAGCTCCGTGTCGTACGCGGCGACCACGAGCGCCTCACGCCCGTGTTGCCGCTTCAGCGACCGCAGCCGCGTCACGACGGTGTCGACGAAGTCCTTGACGTGCGTCCCCAGCACGTCGGCGGCGAGCGCCGGGTCGTACGGCGCCTTGTCCTGCGGCTCGACCGCCTTGCCGGTGACCCGCGCGGCCTTGAGGCCGACCTCGTGCTGCCAGGTGTGGAAGTCGCGGTAGGCGGCGTGGCCGGGGTAGCCGGCCTTCGGCGACCAGACGCGGTAGGTGACCTCGAGGTCCCGGCCGAAGGCGAGGACGTCGGTGTCGCCGACCGGCCGCGCGGCCCAGGTCTCGCCGTGCAGCGACGGCCCGTCGACCATGAACCGCCGCACGCCCGCGGCCGCGTAGTCGTTTTCCAGACCAGGCGCGTAGCCGCACTCGGGCGCCCAGATCCCCTCGGGTCGCGTCCCGAGCCGCAGCGCGGTGTCGGCGAGGCCGGCGTTGAGCGCGAACTCCCGCACCCGCGGGTCCAGCAGCGGCTGGAAGGGGTGGGCGAGCGGGCCGCCGAGGAGCTCGATGGTCGAATTGTCGACCAGCGGACGGAGGACCGGCGAGAACCCGTGCCGCCACCGTGTCCCGAGCTCTTCGGCCGCGCGGACGGCGGTCCGGTGCTCGGCCGCGGCGAGCTCGCGCAGCAGCGGGTCGCCGCGCCACAGCGTCGCCGCGTGCTGGGCGCGCAGCTGCCAGTGGCCGAGCCAGTCGTGGAAGGCGCGGATGCTGTACGGGTCGTCGAGCTGCGCGGCCAGCACCGGCGTCACGCCCAGCGTCAGCACGTCGCGGCGGCCCTCGTCTGCGAAGCGCTCCAGGAGCTCGACCATCGGCAGGTAGGAGTGCGCCCACGCCTGGTATAGCCACTCCTCGCCGACCGGCCAGCTGCCGTGGTGCGGCAGCCAGGGCAGGTGGCTGTGCAGGACGAGGCAGAAGGTGCCCTCGCTCATCGGCGCACCGCCACGGCGATCAGGTCGAGGCTCGCGTCGAGGTCGTCGCCGTGGATGTCGAAGCCGGTGGCTTCGATCGCGGCGACGTCGGCGAGCAGGGCGTCCGGCCACACGGCCTGCCCCGGGAGCTTGCCCATGACCACGTCGAGCTGGGCGTCGATGATCGAACCGCCGTACCGCTCGTCGAGCGCGCGCACGGCCTCGCCGTGGTGCAGCCCGTGCAGGGTTTCGACATCGAAACCGGCGTCGGTGAGCAGGCCGGCCAGCTCGGACGGCGCCAGCTCGCGGGTGTGGAACGGGTTCAGCGGCGTGTCGCTGTCCGGGGTGAAGGTGAGCCGGTTCGGGGTCGTGACCAGCAGTTTGCCGTTTTGTGGCAACACCCGTCGGCACTCGGCGAGGAACCCGGCCTGGTCCCACAGGTGCTCGATGACCTGAAAATTGGCCACGACGTCGACCGCGCCGTCCCGGACCGGGAGGAAGGCCAGGTTCGCCCGCGCGACGGCGACCTCGGGGTACCGGCGGGCGACGTGCTCGGTCGTCGGGACGTCGTAGTCCAGCGCGAGCACCCGGCGGGCCGTCGTCGCGAGGAGGCTCGCGCCGTAGCCCTCACCACAGCCGGCTTCGAGCACCGTCGCGTCCGCGCAGTGGGGGAGCAGGGCGGCGTACGCGGCTTCGTGGCGCCTGAACCAGTAGTTCTCCTCGGCGATGCCGGGGACGGTCCGCTCGCCGGTCAGGTGCAGCGCCTCGGCCCGGGTGGCTGGGGTGGTCACCTCCGCGACCCTAGCGGGTGTCACGTCCGGCGCCGCCGTCTCGTTCCGTGGTCATGCAACGGACCATCACCCGCGTACTGCTCGTCGTCTTCGGCCTCGTCGAGGCCGTGGCCGGAATCTGGCCACTGGCCTCTCCGACCGGCTTCTACCAGGACTTTCCCGGCTTCCGCACCGGCTGGGTGGCCATGGACGGGCCGTTCAACGAGCACCTCCTGCGCGACTTCGGCGGACTCAACCTGGCCCTCGCCGCACTGCTGATCGGAGCCGCCGTGATCGCCACCACAGCGGTGGCGCGGCTCGCGGCGGTCGCCGCGCTGCTCTTCGGCGTCCCGCACTTCCTCTACCACCTCGGCCACGTGTCGCACTTCGAGCCGATCGACCAGGTGCTGATCCTCGCGATGACGGGGCTCGGCGTCCTTCTCCCGTTCGTGGTCCTGCTGGTCCCCGGCCGGCGGGTCAGCCCACCGGCGACACCGTGATGCCGAGCGCGCCCGGGCCGAGGTGGGCGCCGATGACCGTGCTCGCCTCGACGACCATGCTCTCGACCATCGCCGGCACCCGGCGTTCGATCTGCCTGCCGATCTCCAGCTCGTGGTCGCTCGCGCCGAAGCGCGTCACGGCGATGTCGGCGCGGAAGCCGCCGGACTTCTTCACCGCGAGGTCGACCATCTTGGCCAGCGCGCGGCGCGTGCCGGGGACGCGGGCGAGCGGCGAGACCTCGCCGTCCTTGACCGTGAGCAGCGGTTTGATCGAAAACGCACTACCGAGCATGGCCTGCGCGGCGCCGATCCGGCCCCCGCGGCGGAGGTATTCGAGGGTGTCGACGTAGATGAACTCCGTGCTCGTGCTGCACCGGCGTTCGGCCGCTTCGATGACGCGGGTGGCGTCCGCGCCGGCCGCGGCGGCGCGGGCGGCGGACACGGCGGCGAAGCCGAGGCTCATGCCGGTGGTCCGGCTGTCGAGGACGTGCACGGGGACGCGGACCTGCTGGGCGGCCTCCCGGGCCGCGCGGAGGGTGTCGGACATGCGGCCGGAGAGGTGGATGCTGACGATGGCGGTCGCTCCCGCGGCGGCCGCCTCCTGGTAGGCCCAGAAGAACGCCCCCGGGTCCGGGGGCGCCGTCGTGATCACGTGCCCGGCTCTCATGGCGTCGATCACTTCGCCGCGGTCGAAGCGGTTTTCGTCGTCGAAGTGGCTGCCGAGGCTCAGCTGGATCTGGACGACCCCGATCGCCCAGCGGGAGGCGACGAGGTCGGGAAGGCAGGAGCTCGAGTCGGTGATGACGGCGATGCGCGCGGGCATGGTGGGGGAGATTAATGCCTGACACCCACTGCGAGTAGGCCGTGGTTGGTCCGATCGGACGAACGGCAGTTCGGGCGAGGTAACCGGTCGACTACCGGGACGATCGTCCCACTAGAGTGCGCATCCAGGTGAATGGCGTCACCTCGACGGGTCCTGGCGGCGGAATGGCCCTAATCTACCGGCCAGTAGAGCACTGTCCCGTGGTCGACCGCGGGCCACGAACCGGGAGGTCGAAGCAGACCCATGACCAACATCGTCGTCCTGGTCAAGCAGGTACCGGACACCTACTCGGAGCGGAAGCTCAACGGGTCCGACCACACCCTTGACCGCGAATCCGCCGACGCCGTGCTCGACGAGATCAACGAGAAGGCCGTCGAAGAAGCGCTGAAGATCAAGGAAGCCGGCGAGGGCGAGGTCACCGTGATCTCGGTGGGCCCGGACCGCGCGACCGACGCCATCCGCAAGGCGCTGTCCATGGGCGCCGACAAGGCCATCCACGTCTCCGACGAGGCGCTGCACGGCTCCGACGCGATCGCCACCGCCAAAGTGCTGGCCGCCGCGATCGGCAAGGTCGAAGGCTTCGACTTGGTCATCGCCGGCAACGAGTCCTCCGACGGCCGCGGCGGCGCCGTCCCGGCGATCCTCGCCGAGCTGCTCGGCCTGCCGCAGGTCACCTACGTGCGTGAGCTGACCGTCGATGGCTCGACGATCAAGGCCACCCGCGAGACCGAGGACGGCCTGACCCGCCTCGAGGCGAGCCTGCCCGCGATCGTGAGCGTCGGCGAGAAGATCAACGAGCCGCGCTACCCGTCCTTCAAGGGCATCATGGCCGCGAAGAAGAAGCCGGTCGAGACGTTCACCATCGCCGACCTGGGCGTCGACGCGGGCGAGGTCGGCCTCGGCAACGCGTGGTCCACCGTGACCGAATCCGCGCCGAAGCCGCCGCGCACCGCCGGCGAGAAGGTCGAAGACGAGGGCGACGGCGGCACCAAGGTCGCCGAGTACCTGGTCGGCCAGAAGCTCATCTGACAACGGCTCTTCGAGGAGGAAGTAGAACCATGGCTGAAGTACTCGTCCTCGTCGACCACGTCGACGGTGAGGTCAAGAAGGTCACGCTCGAGCTGCTGACCGCCGCCCGCGCGCTCGGTGAGCCGTCGGCCGTCGTCGTCGGCCCGACCGGGACCGCCGCGAAGGCGAAGCAGGCGCTGGCGTCGCACGGCGCCGCCAAGGTCTATGTCGCGGAAGGCGACGACGCCGCGAACTACCTGGTCACGCCCAAGGTGGACGTGCTCGCCGCGCTCGCGCAGCAGGCGTCCCCGGCCGCCGTGCTCGTCACCGCCAGCGGTGAGGGCAAGGAGGTCGCCGCCCGCCTGGCCGTGCGCCTGGGCTCCGGCCTGATCTACGACGCCGTGGGCGTCAACGGCGACGGCGTCATCGACCAGTCCATCTTCGGTGGTGCGTTCTCGGTCAAGTCCAAGTCGGCCAAGGGTGCGCCGGTGGTCTCCATTCGCCCGGGCGCGGTCGAGGCCGAGCCGGCCGAGGGCGCGGCGGCCGAAGAGACCGTCGAGGTCCCTGCGGTCGACGCGGCGAAGGCCACCAAGATCACCGGCGTCGAGCCGGTGACGGGCGGCGACCGGCCGGAGCTGACCGAGGCCTCGATCGTGGTCTCCGGTGGCCGCGGTGTCGGCTCGGCGGAGAAGTTCGACGTCGTCGAGAAGCTGGCCGACTCGCTCGGCGCGGCTGTCGGCGCGTCGCGTGCGGCGGTCGACTCCGGCTACTACCCGGCGCAGTTCCAGGTCGGCCAGACCGGCAAGACGGTCTCGCCGCAGCTGTACATCGCGCTCGGCATCTCCGGCGCGATCCAGCACCGCGCCGGCATGCAGACGTCGAAGACGATCATCGCCGTCAACAAGGACGCGGAGGCGCCGATCTTCGAGATCGCCGACTTCGGGATCGTCGGCGACCTGTTCAACGTCGCGCCGCAGCTGACCGAGGCGGTCGAGAAGCGCAAGGGCTGATCTTCACCCGCGAAGGGCCTTCCGGGGACACCCCGGGAGGCCCTTCGTGCGTTTTCGGGACAGAGAACCCGCCATTAACTGAACGTGCATTGATCGGTCATCGGATGGCACTCTCCGCGGCTTCCTCCGCGCAGGTAAACCTTGACCATGACGACGTCACAGCTCCTCGTCAGCACTGATCAGGCGGGTGCCAAGCTTCCCGCCGACGCTCCCCGGTACTCGCTTCTCGTCGCGCACGCGAACGACGAAGTCGTCGCGGCCCAGAAACTGCGGCACCGGGTTTTCGCCGAGGAAATGGGTGCGCGCCTCCACTCCCCGCGGCCCGGTCTCGACGTCGACGAGTTCGACGAGTTCTGCGACCACCTCGTGGTCCGGGACGACAACACGGGCGACATCGTCGGCTGCTACCGCATGCTGCCGCCCGAGCGAGCCGTCCAGGCCGGCAAGCTCTACGCCGACAGCGAATTCGACCTCACCGCCCTCGCTGGCCTGCGACCGTCGCTGGTCGAAACGGGCCGGTCGTGCGTGCACCCGGACCACCGCAGCGGCGCCGTCGTCAGCCTGGTCTGGGCCGGCATCGCCCGCTACATGCTGCTTTCCGGCCACCGCTACCTCGCCGGCTGTGCGTCCGTCCCGCTGGTGGACGACGGCTCCTTCGCCGCCGGCGTGTGGGACCTCCTGCGCACGAAGCACTACTCCGACGAGGCCACGCGCGTCACGCCGCTGATCCCCTGGGACGTCTCGAGCATCGAACGTCCGGCGCGGCCCACGCTGCCGCCGCTGATCAAGGGCTACGTCCGGCTCGGCGCGAAGGTCTGCGGGCCGCCGGCGCTGGACGCCGACTTCGGCGTCGCGGACTTCTTGGTCCTCCTGGATCTGCAGAACGTCGACGAGCGGTACCTGAAGTTCTTCCTCGGGGTCCAGGGATGAGCCACGCGTGGATGCCGTCCTCGCCGTGCGGCGACGGCTGCCTCACCGCCGATGACCCGGTGGTCGGATTTTGGCGACGGGTCCTGCGCTTCACGGCGGCGATCTCGGTGGTGCTCGCGGCGCTGGCGTCCGCGCCCCTGCTGCTGGTCGCCCCGGGCCGCGAGCGCCTGCTCCGGCTGATCTTCCGCGGCGTCCTGCGGGCCTTCGGCGTCCGCCTGGACATCCGTGGCGGCGGCGACTTCCTGACCGCGCCCGCCGGCCGTGGCGCGCTGGTGGTCAACAACCACATCTCATGGCTGGACATCGTCGCGATCAACGCCCTGCGGCCGATGCGCGCGCTGGCCAAGAAGGAGATCGCGGGCTGGCCGGTGCTCGGCGGCCTGGTCCGCCGCGGCGGCAGCATCTTCCTCGACCGCGAGCGGCTGAGGACGCTGCCCGACACGGTGGCGGCGCTGGCCGACGCGCTGCGGACGGGCTCCCTGGTGAGCGTCACCCCCGAAGGCACCACGTGGTGCGGCCTGGCCTCGGGCCGCTTCACGACGGCGACGTTCCAGGCGGCCATCGACGGCGGTGTCCCGGTGCGCCCGATCGCGCTGCGGTACCGCCTCGCCGACGGCCGCGAGACCAGCCGACCGGCGTTCATCGGGCCGGAGTCGCTGATCGCGTCCCTGCGCCGGGTGGCGGCCCTGCGCGGCCTGGTGCTCGAGATCCACGTCTGCCCGGAGATCGCGCCGGGCCGCGCGGAAACCCGCCGCGAACTGGCCGCCCTCGCCGAGTCGGCGGTCCATTCCGCGCTGGGCACGGTCCAGATCCCGGCTCAGCAGCGGCGCCGGACCCCGCGCCGCCAGGCGGCCCCACTGGCTTCGCCTCCCGCGAAGTGATCCGGGCCTGTCGCCGCGATCCGGCGACAGGCCCGGATTGGTTCCCGTTCGGTCAGCCGACGGTGATGGTCAACTTTCCGCCAGGGTGCCCGCCCTCGCTCTCGACCTGCGCCGCGGCCGCCTCGGCCAGCGGATAGCTCCTGCCCTGCGCGATGCCGACACCGCGATCGGTCACCCAACCGGCGATTTCGCTGAGGACCTCAGGGGTCTGCTCGCCTCCGCTGGAGAACGGGATCCCCAGCTCGAACGCGGCCGCATCGGCGATGGTCACGATCCGGTCCTTGGTGCCCCGCAGCTCGACGGCGCCCGGCAGCACCCCGTGCCCGGCGGCGTCGAACACGGCGTCCACCGGCCCGGACGCGACCTCGCGGACCCGCTCGACCCAGCCGTCGCCGTAGCGGACGGGCACGACACCCAGCGACTTGAGGTCATCGAGGCTCCGGCTTCCGCCGGTCCCGATGACGGTCACCCCCTGCGCAACGGCGACCTGAGCGGCGAACCGCCCGACCGTGCCGCTGGCTCCGAGCAGCAGCAGCGTCTCGCCCTCGCGGACACCGAGCAGCCCGAGGACGCGAAGCGCGGTCTCGCCGGCGACCGGCAGCGCGGCGGCGTCCGCCCACGAAAGGCTCGACGGCTTCGGTGCGATCGCTTTCGCCAAGGCGTACTCGGCGTAGGCGCCGGTCTCCGACCAGCCGAAGACCTCGTCGCCCACGACGAAGTCCGCGCCCTCCCCGACGGCGTCGACGACGCCGGCGACCTCGAGGCCGGGGATGTGCGGGAACGGGACCTGGAAGTTCTGCTGCATGGCGCCGTTGCGGATCTTCCAGTCGATCGGGTTGACCCCGGCGGCCCGCACGGCCAGCCGCACCTGTCCCGGGCCCGGCTCCGGCAGCGGAACGTCGGACAGCTGCAGGACTTCCGGTCCGCCGTATGCGGAGAAGGTGATCGCTCGCATGGTGGTTCTCGCTCCTTGGTTCGTGACCGTTCGAATGTCCTCCTCCGCGAGTCAACTCGCCCGGCGGAGCTGCCGAACCGCCCGGAAGAGCAGTGTTCACTAGCCGGACGAGCAGGCCGACGGTTCCTGGACGCGCCTACCTTGGACGCCATGGACGCTTCCTGGTCGGATCCGCGGCACGTGCTGGACGTCGTCGAGCGGCTCCTGTCGGCACCGCGGCCCGAGTTCCTCAGCCGGTTCACCGCCGAGCTGGGCCGCCTGGTCCCGCACCGCGCGGCCGCGATGCAGACGGGCGACTGTCCCCGCAGCCCGATCAAGGTCATCGGCGACGAAGCGATCACGCAGGCGGTGACGAGCGTCGAGCTGCAGCGGCTGGTCGACCGCAGTGAGCCGGGCAAAGCCGTGGTGATCGACGGCGTGCTCGGTGGCGTCGAGCGCCGCTTGATCCTGCTCGCTTCGACACCGGCGGTCGGCCAGGGCGCGGTGATCGCCGTGGTACCGGAGGCCGCGGAGCCACCGGTCGCGGACCTGGAGCTGGCGGCTCAGCTGTGGCACATCGTCAGCACCGACGCGGGCCAGCGAGCGACGGACCCGGGCCCGGACGTCCTGGCCGGCAGCCTGGCCGCCGCGTCCGCCCGCGCCCAGGTCATCACCGACCTCGGCCAAACGCACGCGGCGACCTTGGTGACGCTCCTGTCGGTGCTCCGCTCCGGCCGCCTCTCGGACGCCGTGGCCCGCCGCACAGCGGTCGATCTCGCCGCCGACGCGCTGCTCGAGCTCAAAGGCGTCGTCGACCGCGACCAGGTCCTGTCCGCGGAGCAGGCGGACGCGGCGTTCGCCGTCCTCAAGACCCAGCTCGCCGACCTCGTGCGGCATACCGAGGTGGACGTCGACCTCCCCGATCCGGTCGGCGACGCGTCCCTCCCTCAGGACATCGCCCACACGGCTCGCACGCTGACCCGTGGCCTGGTGCTCGCCGCTTTGGACCGTCCGGCGACGACGCGTCTGCGGGCGTCCTGGCGCGCGGAGGGCTCACTGCTGCGGATCACGGTCCGCGACGACTGTCCCGAGGTCGCCGACGCGATCCCGCCCCGGCGCCTGACCGAGCGGCTCACGGCCCTCGGCGGCCACTGGGAGGTCGACGCGGTGCCGGGCTGGGGCACGACGGTCACCGCGGCTCTCCCGCTCGGCGTGGCCGAACCGCCGAAACTGCGTCCGCTCGACCGCCTCAACCCGCGCGAGCTGGAGGTGCTGTCCGGCATCTCCCAAGGCCTGCGCAACCGGCAGATCGCCGGACAGCTGCAGCTCAGCGAGCACACGGTGAAGTTCCACGTCCGCAACATCCTGGAGAAGCTGGGCGTGAGCTCCCGAGGCGAGGCGGCCGCGCTGGCCCGCGACCTGCCGCTGGAACCGGTGACACACCGTTCCGCCTGAAACCGCCTTGACCTCCAGCGGGCTCGAGGTTGCACGCTGCTGATCATGGCCTCGACGATCGATTCGGCACCTCGTCGCCGAAGTGTGCTCTGGAGCGCGGAACACCGCCTGACCACGATTGCCCTGCTGCTGGTGGTCACGTTGGTCGCGTTCGAGAGCATGGGTGTGGCGACGGCGATGCCCACTCTGGTCGCCGACCTGCACGGGTTGTCGCTCTATTCGTGGCCGTTCACGATCTTCCTGATCTCCAGCGTGGTCGCGACGGTGCTCTCGGGCCGGATCGGCGACCGCCGCGGCCCGGCACCGGCCCTGCTGGCCGGCCCGTTGTTGTTCGCGGCGGGCCTCGTGGTCGCCGGGACGGCGAGCGGGATGCCGATGTTCCTCCTCGGCCGCGCACTCCAGGGCTTCGGCTCGGGGCTGCTGCTGGTCTCGGTTTCCCTCTTGATCGCGCTGACGTTCACCGACCACGAACGTCCGGTCATCTACGCCGCGAACGCCGCTGCCTGGGTCCTGCCTGCGGTCATCGGGCCTTCAGTGGCCGGGGTCGTGACGGTGAGCGTCGGCTGGCGCTGGGTCTTCCTCGGTTTGCTTCCGTTCGTAGTCGCCGGGGTCGTCATGCTGGTCGTGGTCGTCCAGCGCTTGCCCTCCCACGAACCGGCCGTCGGCGGTCGTCAAGCAAGCGTGCCCCAGGCGATCGTCGCCGCACTGGGCGTCGCGGCGTTGACGTGGGCGGCCCAACACCAGTCGCTGCTCGCGCTCGCTTACGGCGCGGTCGGACTCATCGCCCTGGGCTACGCACTCCGGGCGCTGCTGCCGGCCGGCACGTTGACTTCCCGTCCCGGCCTGCCGACGGTCGTCGCTTCCCGAGCCCTGATCGCCGGTGCGTACGCGGGAATGGAGGCATACCTCCCGCTGACGATGAGCGCGGTCCACGGCTACAGCCCCGCCCTCGCCGGCCTGCCGTTGACGATCACCGCTTTGGGCTGGTCCGCGGCGTCGGCAGCACAAGGGCGATACCTCGGCTGGTCGCGGGAGGCCTCGCTGCGCGCCGGGTTCTGGCTGGTCGCGGCAGGCTTGGTCGGCTTCGGCTTGGTTTCGCAGCCGTGGTTTCCCGGGTGGGTCGCGTTCGTGGCCTGTGCGGTCAGTGGGGCCGGCATGGGGATCGCCATGCCCGCCATCTCCGTCCTCCTGTTGCGCTACTCACCCGAAGGCGAGCGCGGCTTCAACACCTCCGCGGTGCAGCTCGCGGACTGGGTCGGGTCCGCCCTCCTCATCGGCCTGGGCGGTGTCCTGCTCGGCGCGATCGGCTCGGTGCTCGACCCCTCGCCGGCGATGGCCCTGCTCACCGTCGTCTTGGTGACACTCGCGATGGTGGGCGTCCGGCTGACCGGGCGGTGGCCGTCAAAGGTGTGACAGCCCACTTCCAGGGCCAGGGTGGGCTTCGTCACGCGCTGGAGCGGACTACCCTGGAAGAGCGATGACCTATCTCGACCACGCGGCGACCACTCCGATGTTGCCCGAAGCCATAGCGGCGATGACCGAGGCGCTGTCCACCGTGGGCAACGCCTCGGCGCTGCACTCTTCCGGCCGCCGAGCCCGCCGGATGGTCGAGGAAGCCCGCGAAACCATCGCCGAGGCGCTGGGCGCCCGTCCCTCCGAGGTGATCTTCACCGGCGGGGGGACCGAGAGCGACAACCTCGCGATCAAGGGCATCTACTGGGCCCGCCGCGGCGAGCAGGACAAGCGTCGTCGCATCCTGTGCGGAGCCGCGGAACACCACGCCGTCCTGGACACCGTCGAGTGGCTCGAAGCCCACAGCGGCGCCGAGGTCACTTTGCTGGACGTGGACAGCCAGGGCCGGGTGTCGCCGGAGGTCCTCAGGACCGCCATCGCGGCGGATCCTGAGACCGTAGCGCTCGCCACTGTGATGTGGGCGAACAACGAGGTCGGCACGATCAACCCGATCGCCGAGCTCGCGGCGGTGTGCGCCGAGTTCGACGTCCCGCTCCACACCGACGCGGTCCAGGCCGTCGGGGCTGCTCCGGTCGACTTCGGGGCCAGTGGGGCCGCTGCGCTCACTCTGACCGGACACAAGCTGGGTGGCCCATTCGGAGTGGGAGCGCTTCTGCTCGGGCGCGACGTTCCCTGCACGCCCCTGCTGCATGGCGGAGGTCAGGAGCGCAATGTCCGCTCCGGCACCCTGGACGTCCCGGCGATCGTCAGTTTCGCGACTGCTGTCCGAAGCAGCGTCGCGACCCGGGCCGAGTACGCGAAGCGGGTCGAGGAACTCCGGGATGGGCTCGTCGAGGCCGTCCGACGCGAGGTACCCGATGCCGTCCTCAACGGTGGGGATGGCGAGCGGCTTCCCAGCCATGCCCACTTCACCTTCCCCGGATGCGCCGGCGACAGCCTTCTGATGCTGCTCGACGCCAAGGGCATCGAATGCTCGACCGGGTCTGCGTGCACAGCAGGCGTCGCCCAGCCGAGTCACGTCCTGCTCGCCATGGGAGCCGATCCGGCGGCGGCTCGCGGTTCCCTCCGTTTCTCCCTCGGCCACACATCCACCGCCGCCGATGTCGAGGCCGTGGCTGCGGAAATCGGCGGTGTCGTTCTGCGCGCCCGGCAGGCCGGCCTGGCCGGAATGCGCAAGCAGACCCAGAAGCAAGAGGTGTAGAACAATGCGGGTTTTGGCCGCGATGAGCGGAGGAGTGGACTCGGCGGTCGCCGCGGCGCGCGCGGTCGACGCCGGGCACGACGTCGTCGGCGTGCATCTGGCTCTGTCCGCCAAGCCGGGCACGCTGCGGACCGGCTCGCGTGGGTGCTGCACGATCGAGGACTCGCACGACGCCCGGCGGGCCGCCGACATCCTCGGAATTCCTTTCTATATTTGGGATTTCGCGGAGCGCTTCACTGAAGAAGTCGTTGAGACCTTCGTCGGCGAATACGCCGCGGGGCGTACCCCGAACCCGTGCGTCACCTGCAACGAGAAGATCAAGTTCGAAGCACTTCTCGAGAAGGCGATGGCACTCGGATTCGACGCGGTTGCCACAGGCCACTACGCACGCCTCTCCGTGGAAGACGGTGTCCCCGAGTTGCGTCGTAGCGCGGACACGGGCAAGGACCAGTCGTACGTGCTCGCTTCTTTGACCTCCGAACAGCTCAGCCACGCCATGTTCCCCCTCGGGGATTCGTGGAAGAGCGACGTGCGAGCCGAGGCGGAGCGACGAGGTCTGTCCGTCGCCAACAAGCCCGACAGCCACGACATCTGCTTCATCCCCGACGGCGACACCAAGAAGTTCCTGGAGAACCGGCTGGGCCAGCGCCCCGGCGAGCTCGTCGACGCGGAAACGGGCGCAGTCCTCGGCCGGCACACCGGAGTGCACGGGTTCACGGTCGGCCAGCGCAAGGGGCTGGGCATCGATGCTCCGGCGCCCGATGGCCGTCCTCGGTACGTGCTATCGCTCGAACCGGTGTCTGGTTCCGTCAAGGTCGGCTCCGTGGCTGATCTCGGCGTCAAGGTCATCGAGGCGGATCGGGCGATCTGGCCCAGCGGCCGGCCGCTGACCGAGCCGACCGAATGCGTGGTCCAGGTCCGGGCCCACGGAGGCATCGTGGATGCGGTCGCCGACGTGGATTCCGACACCATGACGGTGCACTTGCGTGAGCCGCTGCGCGGGGTCGCTCCGGGCCAGGTCGTCGTGCTTTACCGCCCTGATGCCGAAGGCGGAGACGTCGTCCTCGGCAGCGCAAAGATCTCGGGCACCCGCTAAACGTCGGTCACTTCCGCGGCTTCTTTCGGAGCCGGTTCGTCCGTCGGCGGCCGGGGTGCATCGACGGTGGTGTCGTCGAATGCACCTGCCCTGACGGTGTCGCGACGTTGACAGTGCCGTCCGGCGTGACTTCGTAGTTCCAACCAGGCTGCCCCTCGAGCTTGCTGTGTCGTGAGCAGAACGTGGCGGCCTGATCCGCATCACCTCCGCCCTTCGTGCGAATCGGCTTGACTTGGCAACTCTGTGCCGGACGGGTGCAGCCGGGCTGTCGGCATTCCTGGTCGCGAACCCGGACGAACTCGTCCTGATCGAGCGGATAGCGAGTCGGAGACAGTTCGACGGCGTGCCCCGTTCGCGGGTCGGTGAGAACTCGGCGCAGCGTCGTGTTGGACCCGCCGATGATGTGACGAGCCAGCTTGGCCCCGATGGGCCCGCGGCCGGCCAGTGCCGCCGGGGTCTGGTTGAGGCCGATGTAGGTGGCCAGGTCGATGTGCAGGAACACTTCGGTGCGTTCGCTCGGGCCGCCCTTGCCGCTGAGCAGCAGGTCGATGGCCACGTCCGCCCGGAGCTGGTCGAGCGTGCGCGGTTCGTCCGGCGTCTTCAACGCCCGGGCGGCCTGGTCGACGCGGGCGTAGGCGGCTGCTGCCTTTTCGGTGGCTGCGTTGTTGACCGACAGGTGGGTCACTCCGGTGTCCTGGTGGTGCAGGGTGAGGCGTCGCTCGACGAGCTTTCGTTCGGTGCGGAGCGCTGCGCCCTCCGGATCGACTTGCGCGGCCGCATAGGTCGCCGCCCGGCGGACCTGGGTGGCGTTCTTTCCCGGGACCCGGTCTTCGAGGGTCGCGTCTACGACACGTACGTCGTCTCCCGACAGCCATGCTGTCGCATCGGTGACCTTCATGACTCGATGCAGGTCGAGCCGGCCGTCGTCCATCAGGTTGAGCATGCGCGGGAGGCGGGCGATCAACGCGTTGGCCGCGGAAACGATGGCGCTGGCACGGTGTTCCGTTGTGGACAAAGCCATTGCGACTTCCGAGGAGGCGCTGGGCGCGCGTCTCCGGCGCACGCTCAGGTCCGCGATCGCCCGGAGCTGCAGCGCTTGCAGCTTCGAAATCTCGCCGTCGGTATCGCGGATCAGGCCGATGACCTGGTCGTCTTTCATGTGCTGCAACGAGTTCGGGTCGGCGCGGAAGGATCGCACGCTGGACGGGAAGTCGTCGATGCCTCGGGAAGTCGCAGGAACGAGCTGGCGGACCGGTTGTGAATGTGTCATGTGTTCGACCGTACGACGGCGGACGACAAAAGTCAGCAAAACGTCACGAACGGTCCTTTCGTGACGTTCGCTTGACTTGGCGCAAGTATTTCGGGACGGTACCAGTGTGTATCGTGGTCGACATCAGAAAGGAGCGTTGTCCTAAATGGACGCTAAAAATCGCGCTTTTGCAGCGCTAGCTGCTCAGATCTTCAGTTTGAACCCCGTGTGACTCGGGACGAACCCGAGGCGCTCGTAGAACCGGTGTGCCTCAGTCCTGGAGGTGTCCGACGTCAGTTGCACGAGGGCGCACCCGCGCCGCCGTGACTCGTCGATCGCCCAGCGCATGAGCTCGGCACCCAGCCCGGCACCCCGGTGGTCGGCGTGGATCCGCACCGCCTCGATCTGACCCCGAAGCGCGCCACGTCGGGCCAGACCCGGAATGATCGTCAGCTGCAGGGTGCCGACCGGCTTGTCGCCATCCGCGACGACCACCAGAAGCTGGTGCGGATCCGCGTCGATCTCGTCGAAGGCGCGCAGGTACGGCTCGAGGTCGTCGGGATCGTCCCGCGTGGCGCCGAGCTGGTCGTCCGCCAGCATGCGCACGATCGCATCGATGTCTTCGCGCCGTGCCCGGCGAATTGCGTAGTCGGCCACGCCGTCAGTATCACAGGAGGCGGGTGAACCCTTGGTAGCTGTACTCGAACCCGAAGCGGGCGTAGAAGTCCCGCAGGTCGCCGCGGTTGAGGCCCGAATCGAGGTGAAGGCGCGTGCAGCCTCGGCGGCGGGCTTCGTCGATGCCCCAGGTCAGGAGTGCGCTCGTCACTCCGCGCCGCGCGGCTCGGATGCCTTCGAGCAGGCCGCGGGGCGCGCCGTCCCACGCGAGGCCTCGGAGCACCGTCAGCTGTGCGGTGCCGGCGACGCCGTTGTCGTCCTCGGCCACGACCAACGTGACGTTCGGGGTGTTCGTGAGTTCGCGGAGTGCGGCCGCCAACGGCGCGCCCGGCGCCGCGAACAGGCGCACGAGCGCCTCGATGTCCGTTGTGCGGGCACGTCTGATGACCTCCATTTCATCCAGTATGCAGGAGGCAGCACGAAGGATCTGACCGCAACGATGTGGCTACCGGCAGTGCTGGCCGCGCCAGCGTCACGCCACCGTGTAGCGGCGGACTCCGTCGACAACTTGGGCGCTCAATTTGCCTTGTGACACCAGAAGATCGAGATGTGCGGCGGTTTCGAGCACTGCGAGTATCTGGTTGAACGAGTCCATTTCGGACAGTTTGCGGTTGCGCCGGGTCCAGCCGATCCGATGTGCTGCCTCGTACGCGCAGGTTGCTCCGGCTTCGATTTGGGCGGCGATCGTCTCGAGGCGCTGACGGTGGTGTTCCAGCAGTTCGTCGACCCGAGTGTGCACGCTTTCCGACACCGGACCGTGCGCGGGAAGCATGCGGCGATCCGGCATGGCGCGCACCAGGCGGAGCGAGTCGATGAAGTCGTTGAGCGGCAGTTCGGCCGGCACCGGCTGGAACCCGATGGAGGGCGTGATGTGCGGCAGCACGTGGTCGCCGGAGAACAGCAGGTCGGCAGTGTCGTCGACGAAAACGACATGCCCGGACGTGTGGCCCGGAGTGGCGACGACTTCGAATTCGCGCCCGGGCAGGATCGACCGTGGGCCCGGCGTAAGCCATTCGTCGGGCGCTTCCCAAAGGTCGGCTTCCGTGTGCC
Organism: Amycolatopsis sp. lyj-23; assembly: GCF_046549135.1. Classification (NCBI taxonomy): domain Bacteria; kingdom Bacillati; phylum Actinomycetota; class Actinomycetes; order Pseudonocardiales; family Pseudonocardiaceae; genus Amycolatopsis; species Amycolatopsis sp. lyj-23. The sequence continues at coordinate 80,455 of NZ_JAJPWN010000009.1, forward strand.
GCCGGTTGGTGCCGAACTGGCGGCCAAGCTCTTCCACGACTTCGCCGGCCCCGGCCTGGAACAACAGGTCGATCTGGGCCTCCATCGGCAGCCGGTCGGGATTGTTCGACGCCTTGAGCGACGGCTCTTCGTCCTGGCCGAGCGCGATCTTCGAACCGAAGTCACGACGGAGGACCACCGCTTGCGAATAGTGATCCCGGTGTACGTGGGTGACCAGGAACTCGCTGACGTCGGCGAGTTGGGCGCCGATCCCGCCCAGGGCGTCCGCGAGCTGTTTCCGGGCCACGGTCAGCGCCCAGCCGGAGTCGACCAGGACCAGCGTCTGGCCGTCGGTGACCGCGTAGACGTTGACCGCCCGCAAAGCGTCGTTGGGCAGCGGCAACGGGATCCGGTAGACGCCGGTCGAGACCTCGTAGATCCCGGGCTCGGTCCAGTTCCTGTCGCTGCTTTCCGGCAACGGTTCCACGGTGACCTCCGTCCCGGCGAGACTGCGGCGTCCCGGCCTTTCTTCACCTTGAGCCGTGCCGGGGCCGCTGTCCACCAGGAGGAGATGAGACGCCGGTCACTCGCTCAGTCGGTGTCCTGCTTCAGGGCGGTGTCGATCGTCAGGGCCGCGGCGACGACCATGCTGGCGAGCGGATCCGGGAGCGGGTGCGGGATCTCCACCACGTAGTTGTCGGCCGTGGTGAAGGCGGCTTTGAGCAAGCCGCCCCATGTCTTGGTCACGCGGGCGACCTCGGTGTCGGCGTGATCGCGGATCGAGAAGTTCCAGGCGCGCCAGTTCTCCGCGAAGATGCCGCCGACCGACCGGCCGTCGACGACGAAGCCGAACCGGATCTTGCCGAAAACGTTCTCTTGGACGATCTCGCCGATCGGCGTCTCGTCCGCCCGGGTGACGAGGAACCGGGACTTGAACACCTTCGCCGGCCGGGTCACCTTCAGCACGGTGCTGTGGTTGGCGTCGCGAACCTCGAACTTGTGGGTCAGGAACTGGTCGTAGTTGGTCAGGAGCCGGATCGCCTTCTTCAGCGTGCTCTGGCCGACCTCGACGACCCCACCGAGCTGGTTGCCGTGCTGGTCGAAGACGCCGAACTCGTTCGCCATCTCGATCAGCTTGGCGCGCTGGTTGACCACGAGGACCGGCTCGGTGAAGAGGGTGCCGCCCCCGGCCCGCGCGCCGCCCCGGCCGCGTGTTGCGCGATTGACCTGGTGCTGGATTCGGGCCGGGTCGTGGGCGCGTTCGATGTCCAGCTCGATCGGCACGGAATCACTCGGTGGCGGCGATTGGTGCGCCGGCCGGGTGTCGGCGGTCCAGGCCCGGCCGTCCCACCATCGGTGCAGACGGGGGTCCCGCGCGTCCGGGTACCAGCCCGGCTGCGGTGGCGAACTCGTCATGGCCGGTCAGCCTATCTCCGTGGACCCGCTGATGGCGTCGGCCAAGGGATATGCGGTGAATGTCCGCATCCCGGCGCCCCGGCCGGTGCCCGCGCCGGGATGTCCACCAGAATCGGTGTTCGTGAGTGAGCGAATCTGGCCCAGCGGAGCTGCGACGGCGATCGGCTCGATGCCGGGCACCGATCCTGCCGAAGCGGCCGCGGTCGTGTTCGGCGAGTTGCCCGACTTCCCGCACCTGCCTGAACTGCCGGCCCGCGGCGTGGGGGCCGACATGCTCGGCCGGACTGCCGCGCTGCTCGTCGACCTGGCCGTCGACGTGGTGCCGAGCGGCTACCGAGTTGCGTCCCGGCCCGGGCACGAGCACCGCCGGGCCGTCGACCTGCTCCAGTGGGACCTTGACGCCGTGCAGGAGGCGCGGGAGAAGGCCGGAGCCACCCCGCCGGTCTTCAAAATCCAGCTGGCGGGGCCGTGGACGCTCGGCGCCGGGATCGAACTACCCCGCGGGCACCGGGTACTCACCGATCGCGGGGCCCTGCGGGACTTCACGTCGTCCCTACTGGACGGCCTCGTCGAACACGTCGCGGAAGTGCAGGCCAGGACCGGTGCGCCGGTGGTGGTCCAGTTCGACGAACCGTCGTTGCCCGCGGTGCTGGCTGGGAATCTGTCGACCCCGTCCGGCTACGGGAACGTCCCGGCGGTTCCTGAGCCCGAAGCGCGCCAGCTGCTCGACACCGTGATCGACGGTGCCCGGCGGATCACCGGCCGCCCGGTGATCGTGCACTGCTGCGCAGCGAAACCGCCTCTGGGCCTGCTGCGTGAGGCGGGTGCGGACGCCCTGGCCTTCGACCTCGCCGCGCTCGATGGTGCCTCCGCCGCGTTCCTCGACGAGATCGGGGAAGTGTGGGACGGCGGGGCCACGCTGTTCCTGGGTGCGGTCCCGACAACGTCGTCCGGCGCTTCGCCGAGTTTGAAGGACGTCGGCGAGCCGGCGTTCCGGTTGGCCGATCGGCTCGGCTTCAATCGCAGCGTCCTCGCCGAACGCGCGGTGCCGACACCCGCTTGCGGCCTCGCCGGCGCGACGCCGGAATGGATGCGCCGGGCCCTGTCCTTGACGCGGGACCTCGGCAAGGCCTTCGTCGAACCGCCGGAAGGCTGGTGACGGAATCGGGCAACTCGCCGACGTGCGCCGCGGCCGGCAAGTAGCGTTGGCGGGGTAGCCGACCGAACGAGGACCACCCGAGACCATGCGCCTGTTCCGCCGCAAGAGCACCGCCGCCGATCCGCCCGATCCGCGCACGGCGTGGTCCGAGCAGCCCGTGCCTGCCGATCCGGCGGCCGCTGCGGAGGCGTTCTGGCACGGCTGGTTCGAGCTGCTGCCGATGGTCAGCGCGGCGCTGGGCGAAGGTGAGCCGCACCGGGTCGAGCACGAGCTCTGCCAGCTGGTGGAGGCCCTGCACCCGCGGCTGCACTTCTCGCTCGAGCGTGGTCGCCAAGCGATCTACGCCCTGGTCGTGACCGGTCAGGAAGACCCCGACGTGCGGCCGTTCACCGACGCCTGGCGTGCTGCCGCGCCGCCCGACGACGCGATCTGGGAGTACCACGACTCCGTGCCGCCGGTGCCCGATCCGACCGAGGTGACGGTGAACCTCGGCGAGCACCGGATCGCGCTGGCCGATGTCCGGGTCGTCGCTCAGGTGGACGACGACGAGCACGTGGTCGACGTCGCCGTCTTCCACCCGCGCTTCGGTGAGCTCGACGACGCGACCCGGCGGACGATGACCTTCTTGCCGCTCGATGCGACATTGGGTGAACGGCTCGCCGCCGAACGGTTACGGCGCGTCGAGACCGCGGAGGCCGAGCCGACCGGCGCCATCACCCTTCTGGAGTTCCGTGAGCTGGTCCGCGGACTGGCCCCCGGACCGGACGAAAATGTCGGTACCTCCGGCTAGGGTTACCACCCGTGAGCAGCACCGAACTTCCCCAGGACCAGGTCGTGGCGGCCGCGGAGGACGTGACCGACGTCCCGGCCGACGTGCGCGAGCGGCACGGCGCCCTCGCCGAGGAACTGCGCAACCACCAGTTCCGGTACTACGTTCTGGACTCGCCGATCATCTCCGACGGGCAGTTCGACGAGCTGCTGGGCGAACTGCAGCAGATCGAGGACGAATACCCGGGCCTGGTGACGCCCGAATCGCCGACCCAACGGGTCGGCGGCACTTTCTCGACCGAGTTCACCGCGTACGACCACCTCGAACGCATGCTGAGCCTGGACAACGTGTTCGACACCGAGGAGTTTCTTGCCTGGGTCGAGCGTGTCGAAAAGGAGGTCGGGCAGACCGAGTTCCTGGCCGAGCTGAAGATCGACGGCCTGGCGATCAACCTCCTGTACGAAAACGGCCACCTCACCCGGGCGCTCACCCGCGGCGACGGCCGGACCGGCGAGGACGTCACGCTCAACGTCCGCACTCTCGACCAGATCCCGGAGACGCTGACCGGGACCGACCAGTTCCCCGTGCCTGCGCTCGTCGAGGTGCGCGGCGAGGTTTACTTCCGCGTCGAGGACTTCCTCGAGCTGAACGCCAAGATGGTCGAGGCGGGCAAGCCGCCGTACGCGAACCCGCGCAACACGGCGGCCGGCTCGCTGCGGCAGAAGGACCCGAAGATCACCCGCGAGCGGCGGCTGCGGCTGATCTGCCACGGATTGGGCAAGCGCGAGGGCTTCGAGCCACAGCGTCAGTCGGAGGCGTATGACGCCCTGGCGGCGTGGGGGCTTCCGGTGTCGCCGCACAGCAAGGTTCTGACGTCGGCCGACGAACTCACCGCGCACATCACCTACTGGGGTGAGCACCGGCATGACGCCGAGCACGAGATCGACGGTGTCGTAATCAAGGTCGACCGGGTGGCGCTGCAGCGGCGGCTGGGCACGACGTCGCGCGCGCCGCGGTGGGCGATCGCCTACAAGTACCCGCCGGAAGAAGCCATCACGACGCTGCTGGACATCCAGGTCAACGTCGGCCGGACCGGGCGGGTGACGCCGTTCGCCGTCACCGAGCCGGTCAAGGTCGCGGGGTCGACCGTCGCGCGGGCCACCCTCCACAACCAGGAGGAGGTCAAGCGCAAGGGCGTGCTCATCGGCGACCGGATCGTCATCCGGAAGGCCGGCGACGTCATCCCCGAGGTCCTCGGGCCGGTGGTGGACGCGCGCACCGGTGACGAACGCGAGTTCGTCATGCCCACTCACTGCCCGGCCTGCGGCACCGAACTCGCCTACCAGAAGGAAGGCGACAAGGACATCCGCTGCCCGAACAGCCGCTTCTGCCCCGCGCAGCTGCGGGAACGCCTGTTCAGCCTGGCCGGGCGCGGCGCTTTCGACATCGAGGTCCTCGGATACGAGGCGGCGGCCGCGCTGCTCGACGCGCGGGTGATCGCCGACGAGGGCGATGTCTTCGACCTCGACGAAGACAGCCTCGCCGAGGTCGAACTGTTCCGGACCAAAGCTGGCGACTTGTCGGCGAACGCGCGAAAGCTGCTTGCCAACCTCGATGTGGCGAAGGACCGGCCGCTGTGGAAGGTGCTGGTCGCTTTGTCGATCCGCCACGTCGGGCCGACCGCGGCGCAGGCCCTGGCGCGGGAGTTCGGCTCGATCGAGCGCATCGAGCAGGCGACCGAGGAAGAGCTCGCGGACGTCGACGGCGTCGGCCCGACCATCGCCCGCGCGACGCGGGAGTGGTTCGAGGTCGGCTGGCACCGGGAGATCGTCGAAAAGTGGCGACGCGCCGGCGTGCGGATGGAGGAGGAACGCGACGACTCGATCCCGCGCAACCTCGAAGGCCTGTCGATCGTGGTGACGGGCTCGCTCGACGGCTTCTCCCGCGACGAGGCCAAGGAAGTCATCATGGCGCGTGGCGGCAAGGCCGCCGGGTCGGTCTCGAAGAAGACAGCGTTCGTGGTCGTCGGGGATTCGCCTGGTTCGAAATACGACAAGGCGGTTCAGCTCAAGGTTCCGGTGCTCGACGAAGCGGGCTTCCGCGTTCTGCTGGAGCAGGGCCCCGACGCGGCGCGGGAGGTGGCGCTGCCCGCCGGCGACGAGACCGCCGAGGACGAGACCGGGGGAACGGATGGGTGATGTCGAGATCCGGCCGCCGCGGCCCGAGGAGTACGCCGCGGCGGGCGAGGTCACAGTCCAGGCCTACGAGGCCGACGGCCATCTGGCGCACGACGTCGGCTACGACGCCGTGCTGCGTGACGTCGCCAGTCGGGTGGAGGAGGCCGAGGTCCTCGTCGCCGTCGACGGTGCGGGGGAGGTGGTCGGGACCGTGACCATCGTGCGGCCGGGGTCGCCATACGCCGAGATTTCGCGTCCGGGTGAGCTCAAGTTCCGGATGTTGGCGGTGGCGCCGTCCGCGCGTGGGCGCGGTATCGGCGAGGCCCTGACCCGAGCCGTGTTCGACCGCGCTCGCAGTCTGGGGCTCCGGAAGGTCGTGCTCAGCAGCCTGGAACGGATGCACAGCGCGCATCGGCTCTACGAGCGTCTCGGGTTCGCGCGCCTGGCCGAGCGGGACTGGCGGCCGTTTCCGCACATCACGCTGATCGCCTACCAGATCGACGTCTGACCTGGGCGTTGTCGGGAAAGGGACGAACCCGGGTGGGCTCGTCCCTTTCCGCCGTTTCGACGCTAGCCGTCGAGGACCACCGCGACGATGCCGGCGAGGTGGGCGAGCCGGGCGACTTCGGCGGCGCGGAAGTTCGGGCCGCCGGGGCGGGCGACGAGCAGCGCCTTGCCCGGCTTGCCGAGCGGAGTTGCGGCCAGCTCGGTGCCGAGCTCTTTCCACGTCTCCGGGATCCAGGCTTCTTCGCTGTCGAGGACCGTGGCGCGTTCGAGCGGCAGCCACGGCAGGTCGGTGATCGGCGTCTCCGGAGCCGCGCTGGACGAGGCCAGCCGGACCGCGCCGGTCTCCGAATGCTCGACGATCATCGCCCAGCCGGCGCGCACGATGCGGGGGACACCCTCGGCGAGGATGTCCAGGCCGGACTTCGGCTGCGCGGCGATCTCTTCGACCAGTTCGAGCTCGCGGTGCGTGTCCAGGACACCCGCGTACGGACGGACCGCGTCGACTTCGACGCCCTCGACGCTCTCCGCCGCCGTGATCAGCGCGTCGGGCAAGCGGCCCGACGGGAGCTCGACCACCAGGTCGTCGACTGCGACCCCGGTGCCGCGCTCGACGACGTCCACGCTGAGGATGTCGGCGCCTACCGTGCCGAGCGCCGTGGCTACCGCGCCGAGGGTCCCCGGGCTGTCCGGAAGGAGGACCCGGATCAGGAACGACACCACGCGCCCCTCTCACCTCTGGCGTCCCAGCCTTGCCGTGGGACGCTCGATGCCGGTCGCCGATTGTGACAGACCCACCCGGCTCGCGGGACCTGCTGTCCGCCGGGCGGGATGTGAGCGTCGCCGGACGGCAGCCGGCCTGCGCCGGGCGTAACCCAGTCGAGTCCGCCCGCGCCGCCACCATAGACTTGCAGCTTCCGAGACAACCCGCACAGCACAACCCGGGAGTCACCCGCGTGCCCAACATTTCCCGAGACGAGGTCGCGCACCTCGCGAAGCTGGCCAGGCTGGCCGTGACCGACGACGAAATCGACGTCTTCGCCGGCCAGCTCGACCAGATCCTGGACTCGGTGGCCAAGGTGAGCGAGGTCGCCGCCGCCGACGTGCCGCCCACGTCGCACGCCGTGCCGCTGACGAACGTCTTCCGACAGGACGTCGTGGTCCCCGGGCTCACGCAGCAGCAGGCACTGGCCGGTGCGCCGGCCGCCGAGGACGGGCGTTTCCGGGTGCCGCGGATTCTGGGGGAAGAGCAGTGAGCGAGCTCATCAAGCTGACCGCCGCCGAGCTGGCGGCGAAGATCCACGCGCGCGAGGTGTCGTCGGTCGAGGTCACGCAGGCGCACCTGGACCGGATCGCCGAGGTCGACGACCACATCCACGCGTTCCTGCACGTCGACACCGAGGGCGCGCTCGCCGCGGCCAAGAAGGTCGACGAGGGGATCGCCGAGGGCAACGCGCCCGCGTCGCCGCTGGCCGGCGTGCCGCTCGCGCTCAAGGACGTCCTGACCACCGAGGGCGTGCCGACGACCTGTGGTTCGAAAACGCTCGAAGGCTGGATCCCGCCGTACGACGCGACGGTGACGCGCAAGCTGCGCGAAGCCGGTGTCGTGATTCTCGGCAAGACGAACATGGACGAGTTCGCCATGGGGTCGTCGACCGAGAACTCGGCGTACGGCCCGACGCACAACCCGTGGGACCACGCCCGGATCCCGGGCGGGTCGGGCGGTGGCTCGTCGGCGTCGATCGCGGCGTTCGAGGCCGCCATCGCCATCGGTACCGACACCGGCGGCTCGATCCGGCAGCCGGGGGCCGTCACCGGGACCGTCGGGGTCAAGCCGACCTACGGCGGGGTGTCGCGCTACGGCCTTGTCGCTTTTTCGTCCTCGCTCGACCAGGCCGGGCCCTGCGCGCGGACGGTGCTCGACGCCGCCCTGCTGCACGAGGTCATCGCCGGGTACGACCCGCGGGACTCGACGTCCATCGACGCGCCGGTGCCGCCGGTCGTCGCCGCGGCGCGGCAGGGTGCCAACGGTGACCTGAAGGGCGTCAAGGTCGGGGTCGTCAAGGAGTTCGGCGGCGACGGCTACCAGGCGGGGGTGCTGCGGTCGTTCCAGGCCGCGGTCGAGCAGCTGCGGGCGCTCGGCGCCGACGTCGTCGAGGTGTCGTGTCCGAATTTCGTCTACGCGTTGCCTGCCTACTACCTGATCGCGCCCAGCGAGTGCTCGTCGAACCTCGCGCGGTTCGACGCCATGCGTTACGGCATGCGCGTCGCCGACGACGGCACGCACAGCGCCGAAGAGGTCATGTCGCTGACGCGGGAAAAGGGCTTCGGCGCCGAGGTCAAGCGGCGGATCATGCTGGGCACCTACGCGTTGTCGTCCGGCTACTACGACGCCTACTACGGGTCGGCGCAGAAGGTGCGCACGCTGATCACGCGGGACTTCGACGCCGCCTTCGAGCAGGTCGATGTCCTCGTTTCGCCCACGACGCCGACCACGGCGTTCAAGATCGGCGAACGCGTCGACGACCCGATGGCCATGTACCTCGCCGACCTGTGCACGATCCCGTCGAACCTCGCCGGGAACGCCGCCATGAGCGTGCCGAGCGGGCTGTCGGACGAGGACGGGCTGCCCGTCGGCCTGCAGATCATGGCCCCGGCGCTCGCCGACGACCGGCTCTACCGGGTCGGCGCCGCCTACGAGGCCGCCCGTGACGCCGCCGCCGGCGGGGCGCTCATCCACAAGGTCCCGGAGCTGGGAGGAACGAAGTGACTGCCGTGGCCGAGTTGATGGACTACGCCGACGTCGTCGAGCGGTTCGACCCGGTGCTCGGGCTCGAGGTGCACGTCGAGCTGAACACGAACACGAAGATGTTCTGCGGCTGCCCGAACGAGTTCGGCGGCGAGCCGAACACGAAGGTCTGCCCGACCTGCCTCGGCCTGCCCGGGGCGCTGCCGGCCGTCAACGGCAAGGCCGTCGAGGGTGCCATCCGGATCGGGCTCGCGCTGAACTGCGAGATCGCCGAGTGGTGCCGGTTCGCGCGGAAGAACTACTTCTACCCGGACATGCCGAAGAACTTCCAGACGTCGCAGTACGACGAGCCGATCGCCTTCAACGGCTACCTCGACGTCACGCTCGACGACGGCGAGGTCGTGCGCGTCGAGATCGAGCGCGCGCACATGGAGGAGGACACCGGCAAGTCGCTGCACGTCGGCGGCGCCACCGGGCGGATCCACGGTGCCGAGCACTCGCTGCTCGACTACAACCGGGCCGGCGTGCCGTTGATCGAAATCGTGACGAAGCCGATCACGGGCACCGGCTCGCGTGCGCCCGAGGTCGCCCGGGCCTACGTCTCGGCGCTGCGCGACCTGCTGCGCGCGCTCGACGTCTCCGACGTCCGGATGGACCAGGGTTCGCTGCGGTGCGACGCGAACGTCTCGCTGATGGCGAAGGACGCGACGGAGTTCGGGACGCGCACCGAGACGAAGAACGTCAACTCGCTGCGCAGCGTCGAGCGCGCCGTCCGGTATGAGATGACGCGGCAGGCGGCGATCCTCGCCGAGGGTGGCTCGATCAAGCAGGAGACGCGGCACTTCCAGGAGGCCGACGGCACCACGTCGTCCGGGCGGACGAAGGAGACCGCGGAGGACTACCGGTACTTCCCGGAGCCCGATCTGGTCCCGATCGCGCCGTCGCGGGAGTGGGTCGAACAGCTGCGCGGGACCCTGCCGGAGATGCCGTCGGAGCGGCGGAAGCGGATCCAGCAGGAATGGTCGCTTTCCGACGAAGCCCTGCGTGACCTGCTGAACGTCGGTGCCGTCGACCTCGTCGCGGCCACGGTCGAGGCCGGCGCCACGCCGGACGAGGCGCGCGGCTGGTGGGTCAACACCCTCGCCCAGGAGGCGAACGCGCGCGAGGTCGAGCTGACGGACCTGGCGATCACGCCGAAGCAGGTGGCCGAGGTGATCGGGCTGGTGTCGTCCGGTGAGCTGACGAACAAGCTCGCCAAGGAGGTCGTCCAGGGCGTGCTCGCCGGCGAGGGCGAGCCTCGCGAGGTCGTCGAGAAGTGGGGGCTGAAGGTGGTCTCGGACGACTCGGCCCTCCTCGCGGCGATCGACGAGGCCTTGGCGGCGCAGCCGGACGTCGCGGAGAAGATCCGCGGCGGGAAGGTCGCCGCCGCGGGGGCCATCGTCGGCGCGGTCATGAAGGCGACCAAGGGGCAGGCCGACGCCAAGCGGGTGCGTGAGCTGATCATCGAACGCGTCGGTTCCTGACGTTGCCGAATTTCGTCAAGAGCGTCACCTGGCGCGAGTGGCTCGGCCTGGCGGCCGGGCTGCTCGCGCTGGGCTCGACGTTCCTGCCGTGGACCACGCTGACCGCGACCAGGCCGGACATCGAAGACATCCTGACGCAGCTGCCGCACGGAGACGTCGTGCGCGATGCCTGGCACTCGAGCTTCTTCGCCTGGTGTCCGCCGTTGCCGCTGTTGCTGGCCGGGCTGGTCGTGGTCGTTTTCGGGCGAATCCGGAACCTGCGGATCAGCGGGCTGCCGCACCTGTGGCTGGTGGTCGCCGCGGCGTCGCTGCTGCTGATGGCGCTGGGCTGGTTCACCCTGGACTGGGAGTTCGACGCCGACCAGCGGGGCATCTTCGAGGCGGCCGGGATCGCCATCGGGCCCGGGCTCGGCCGGTTCCTCGGGTTGTTCGCCGCGCTCGTGTCCTGCGTTGTCGCATTTCTGGATGTGCGGGCCATGCGGGCTGAGAGCCGGCAGCCGCGGAAGGCGCGCAGCAAGATCCGCTGACCTTCGCGGGTGTCGCGCGGTCGCTCGATAAGAGTCCTGCTGCGGAGAACTTCCGTCGGGATCGCGGAGTCGTCCGACCGGTGGATCGCGGGCGCCGACAACGTTGTCATCACGGGCGAGCGTTGCATGAGAAAGCGCTTTCTGGAACGGTCGGTGAGGCGCAGCCCGGGCGTGGAGGTCGCCGTCCCGTGGGTGGGCGCGGTGCGAGATCGACGCTGCGGGGGCGCGGAGCCGAACGAAGGAGGCTCGAGGTGGCTGAGAGAAAGCGCTTACGGGTCGCCGTCGTCGGGACCGGGGCCATTGCGGAAAGCCACTGGGTCGCCTTCGAGGTTCACCGTGAGGACGTCGAGATCGTGGCCGCCGCCGACGTCGACGAGGCGCGCGTTGCCGCCTTCTGCGCCGAGGCCGGTGGCGCCCGGCCCTACCGTGATCTGGGCACCCTGCTCGCCGAGCAGGAACCTGACCTCATCTCGATCTGCACGCCGCCGGGCCTGCACGTCGAGCACACGAAACAGGCGCTCGAAAGCGGTGCCTGGGTCTGGTGCGAAAAGCCACCATGCCGATCGCTCGCCGAGTATGACGAGATGACCGTCGCCGAGCGGAAGGGCGGTCCGTACGCCGCCTTCGTTTACCAGCAGCGGTCCGGCTCGGGTGCCGCGCACTTTCGGGAGCTGCTCGCCGGTGGCGAGCTGGGACGGCCGCTCGTCGCGCACTGCCAGACCACCTGGTACCGCGATGCCGCCTACTACGCGGTGCCGTGGCGCGGGCGCTGGGACACCGAGGGCGGCGGGCCGGCCATGGGCCACGGTATCCACCAGATGGATCTGCTGCTCCACCTGCTCGGCGACTGGGCCGAGGTGCGCGCGATGACCGCGCGGCTGGTGCACGACGTCGAGACCGAAGACGTCTCCACCACGCTCGTCCGGTTCGAGTCGGGGGCGCTGGCGACGGTCGTCAACAGCGTCCTCTCACCGGACGAGGTGAGCCGGATCCGGGTCGACTGCGAACTCGCCACCGCGGAGCTCACCCATCTCTACGGATACGGCGTCAAGGACTGGCGCTACACGCCGGCGCCGCACGTCGACGGGGACGCCGTCGAGCGGTGGCACTCCCCGGCCGACGACGTCGGCAGCTCGCACGCCGCCGCTTTCGCGCCCATCCTCGCCGCCTACCGGGCCCGGCGGCGGCCGCCGTGCAGCGGGGACGACGGGCGGCGGGTGCTCGAGTTCGTCGCCGCGCTGTACAAGTCCGCGGCCACCGGCGCCGGTGTGCGACGCGGGGAGATCGGGCCCGGTGACCCCTTCTACCGCTCGATGGCCGGAATTCGGACAGGAGAGGGCGGATGAGCGCGACGATCACCGTGACCCACCGGCACGGCGAGCACGTGGCCGTCGAGGCGGGCGGCGTCCGGCTGATGTCCTACGTGTACCGGCCCGACCCCGTGGCCTTCGAGTCCCGCAAGCCCTACGCCCACCCGCTGCGGACCCTCGGCGGACGGCACGTCAGCGGCTACCGGCCTGCCGACCACCGGTGGCACAAGGGCCTGCAGATGACGTCGAGTCACCTCTCCGGGCAGAACTTCTGGGGCGGGCACACCTTCGTCCCCGGCGACTGGTACCAGGAGCTGCCCGACCGCATCGGCTCCATGCGGCACGACGGATTCGCCGGCTTCACCGTCGAACGCGACCGGCTGAGCCTGACCGAAGACCTCACCTGGGTCGCCAACGACGGCGACGAGTGGGCGCGCGAGCGGCGGGACATCGTCGTCCACTCGGTCGAGCCCGGTGAAGGGGCTTGGGCGCTCGACTGGGCGATCGAGCTGACCAACATCCGTGACGTCCCGCTCGTGTTCGGCAGCCCGACCACCGCCGGCCGCGAGCGCGCCGGGTACACCGGCCTGCACTGGCGGGGGCCGCGCGACTTCGGCGGTGGCCAGGTGCTGGGCCCCAGCGACCTCGAGGGCGAGGCGATGATGGGCGCGCAGGCGCCGTGGCTCGCGTTCGTCGGCGAGCACGACGACGTCGACGCGCATTCGACGCTCGTCTTCGCCCACGCGCCCGAGAACGACAAGGCTATCCACGAGTCGCACTGGTTCGTCCGCGCCCGGGAAGCACCCATGGTCGCCTTCTCGTGGGCGTTTTTCGATGAGTTCGACCTGCCGCCGGGCGAGAGCTTCGCCTACCGGTACCGGATCGTCGTCGCCGACGGGGCTTGGGACCGCGACCGGGTGACCTGCTACCTCGATGGGCACGGGTGGTCATGACCGATTTTCCGCTCCCGGGCGCCATCGGCGTCTCGCACCTGCGCGCCTACGACTGGGCGGCCGAGGACGGCGTCCGCGGCGGTAGCCCGCACGTCCACCTCGCCTGCACCGAGGCCTACGTCGTCACCGGCGGCCGGGGCGTCGTCCAGACCCTGAGCACCGGCGGCTACGCCGAGACGCCGCTGGAAGCCGGCGTGATCGCGTGGTTCGCGCCCGGCACCGTGCACCGGATGGTGCCGGAGGACGGTCTGCGCGTCACGGTCCTCATGCAGAACAGCGGGCTGCCGGAGGCCGGGGACGCCGTCTTCACCTTCCCGCCCGAAGTGCTCGCCGACGCCGCCGCCTACGCCGAGGCCGCGGCGTTGCCGAAAACCGACCAAGCCGCGCGACACCGCCGTGACCTGGCGATTCGCGGGTACCTGCCGCTGCGTGCCGCTCTGCGGGACGGCGATCCGGAACCGCTGCGGGCGTTCCACCGTGCGGCCGTCGCGCTCGTCGCGCCGAAGGTCGCAGAGTGGGTACCGCGCTGGCAGACCGGGGCGTTGCGGGCCGCCGAACTGACCGGCGCCCACCTGAAGGCGCTCGCCGACGGCGACGGGAGCCACCTCGACCGGTCCGGCCTGCGGGTCGCGACGCCGTCGAACCCCGACGGCTACGGCATGTGCGGCCGCCGCACCGAATACGACATCCCGCTCGACCAGGAAGGCTTGCCGTGACGAACCAGTCCAGCATCGGAGTGCTGCTCAACGGGGTGACCGGCCGGATGGGCTACCGGCAGCACCTGCTCCGGTCGGTCCTGGCGATCCGCGAACAGGGTGGGGTCGCCCTGCCGGACGGCAGCCGCGTGCAGCTCGAGCCGATCCTCGCCGGCCGCAGCGCCGCGAAGCTCAAGGACCTCGCCGACCGGCACGGCCTGACCGCGTGGACCACCGACGCCGGCTCCGCGCTGCAGGACGTCGACGTCTACTTCGACGCGCAGCTGACGTCGGCGCGCGAGCCGTCGGTGCGGGCGGCGATCGCCGCGGGCAAGCACGTCTACGCCGAGAAGCCCCTTGCCGAAAACCTGACATCGGCGCTGGAGCTGGCCGGGCTCGCGCGGGACGCCGGGATCTGCCACGGCGTCGTGCACGACAAGCTGTTCCTGCCCGGCCTGCTGAAACTGCGGCGGCTGATCGACGGCGGCTTCTTCGGACGGGTCCTGTCGGTGCGCGGCGAGTTCGGCTACTGGGTCTTCGAAGGCGACTGGCAGGAGGCGCAGCGCCCGAGCTGGAACTACCGCGCCGAGGACGGCGGCGGGATCGTGCTCGACATGTTCTGCCACTGGACCTACGTGCTCGAGAACCTCTTCGGCCGCGTCTCGGCGGTGACGGCGAAGGCGGTGACGCACGTCCCGCGCCGCTGGGACGAGCAGGGCGAGCCGTACGCGGCGACGGCGGACGACGCCGCGTACGGGATCTTCGAACTGGACTCCGGGGTCATCGCGCAGATCAACTCGTCCTGGTCGACGCGGGTCTTCCGCGACGAGCTGGTCGAATTCCAGGTCGACGGCACCGAAGGCAGCGCGGTCGCCGGCTTGCGGCGCTGCCGCGTCCAGCACCGCTCGGCGACGCCGAAGCCCGTCTGGAACCCGGACCTGCCGGCCACCGAGCCGTTCCGCGACCAGTGGCAGGAGGTGCCGGACAACGCCGAGTTCGACAACGGCTTCAAGGCGCAGTGGGAGGAATTCGTCCGGGACGTCGTCGCCGGCCGCCGGCACCGGTACGACTTCTTGTCCGCCGCCCGCGGGCTGCAGGTGGCGGAGGCCGGGTTGACGTCGTCGGCGGAGGGACGGCGGGTGGAGCTGAAGCCCCTGGCTTAGTTCAGGATTGCGGGAACTGCGGGGCTTCGAGCACGCGGTAGTGGTACGTCTGGCGTTCTTCGTGGTCGACGAGCGTCCGGAAACCGGCCGCTCGCACGACTTCCAGCAGTGTGCGGACGATCAGTTCGTTCGCCGTGAGCACGT
This sequence comes from Amycolatopsis sp. lyj-23, assembly GCF_046549135.1. Classification (NCBI taxonomy): domain Bacteria; kingdom Bacillati; phylum Actinomycetota; class Actinomycetes; order Pseudonocardiales; family Pseudonocardiaceae; genus Amycolatopsis; species Amycolatopsis sp. lyj-23. Next base: position 95,523 of record NZ_JAJPWN010000009.1, read on the forward strand.
AGCCGACGAACGGGTCGTCGGAGTCCTGCGCGAGCAGGTGCGCGCGGTAGGACTCGGTGTCCTCGACCGGGGCGCGCCAGTCCAGCGTGACGCCGAACGGCTGGATGTCGTTGACGAGGACCTGGGCGCCGGCCGGCCACGGGTCGGGGCTGAACCGGTCGAGGACCGCGGCGGCGAACCCCATGCGGGTGAGCTCCGCGCGCACCGCTTCGGCCAGCTCCCGCCAGGCGGCCACGGCTTCGTCCGGGGCGCGGAACATGGGGTCGTCCGCGACGAGCGCGGCCTTTTCGTAACGGAACGGGTCGGTCACTTCGGCACCTTAACACCGGGCCGGTGGTGACCGGCGCCGCAGCGCACGGCCACCACCGGCGGTCGATCGGTCAGCGATAACCCTGGCCGCGCTGGGCGAGCAGCGCCTTCAGGGAGGCGATTTCCTGCCGGCTCTGCTTCAGGTAGTAGACCGCGAAGTCCACCGTCGTCCCGTTCGCCAAAGCCTCACCCAGCAGCGGCGCGCACCGGTCGATGCACGGGCTCCGCTCGGTGAACAGGCGCTCGATCGTCTTCGTGTCGAACCCCTTCTGCCGCAGGGTGTCGATGATGCGTTCTTCGGCGTGCTTGCCGCTGCCGCTGATCGCGCCGATGTAGCCCTCGCCGAGGACGGGATCCGTGTAACCGGGGATCTTCGCCACCGAGACGTTGATCCCCGGCTTGTTGAGCAGGCCCATCGTCCGGCGCAGTTCGTACGCCTTGTCGGCCAGCTCGCTGCCCCAGCGCTCGTACGGGATGGCGTTGAGACAGAAGCCCGCGGCCGCCGCGGCGCGGTGGGCCGCCGCGAAGCCGGGGATGCACGCCCCGCCGATCTTCGAGGCGATGGTGCGGGCGAGGTCGCCGAGGGTGTTGCGGACCGCGATGCTGGAAAGGAATTCCTCTGAGCTCAGGGCGCTCAACCGCGACGCGAGGAACGAGTCGCTCGCGATGCCGGTGACGAACTCCGCGCCGATCGTGAGCTCGATGCCCGCGCCCGCCGCTTCGGCGAGGAAGCCCGCTTCCGCTCCGGCCAGTGCGCCCACCAGCGGAGCCGTGCAGACCTCCGCGCAGAAGATGCCCGCCCCGACGATCACCGCGCCCGCGACGATCGTGCCGGCGATCGACCACCAGCGTTCGGAGTCGGCCTCGTCCTCGGCCTTCTGCTTGGCGTCGGCGATCGCCTTGTCGATGATGTAGGTCAGCGCCGGGTTGTACGCGCCCTTGAGGCAGTCGTTGAACGTCTGCTCGCTGTACTGCTTGAGCTGGTTGCAGACCGCGACGTTGCGCTCGGACTCGCCCTTCGGGTCGTTGATCAACCGGGTCGCGCGGGCGACGCAGTCGTCGTGCGCCGGCCCCGCCGGAACGGCGTTGCACGCGCCGTTGACGTCGTCGGCGAACTTCTTCTTCGCCGCGTCGATCTCGGCGTTCGCTTTGGCGATCGCCTTGTCCCGGGCGTCGTTCGCGGCCGTGACGGCGGCGTCGGCGTCCTTGCCGGCGTCGATCGCGTCCTGGTACGCCTGGTGAGCCGCCGCGATGGCGCTCTGTGCGTACTGGTTGGCCAGGTTGGCCGAATGCCGCGCCGACAGCGCCGACTGCGTCGCCCGGACGGCCGCCTGGGAAGCCCGGGCCGCGGCTTGCTGCGCGGTGTCGGCCGACTGCGCGGCCCGGATCGCCGAATCCCGCGCGTCCTGCGCCGACTTCGCCGCGTCCTGCGCCGAGTTGATGGCGCTTTCGGCGTAGGCGTCGGCCTGCTTGGCGTACTCGAGTGCGTCCGCGGCCGCGTGGCGGGCGTTGGCGGCGACGGACTGCGCCAGCGCGGCGTTCTGGGACGCCGTGGCCGCGACCGAAGTCGCTTCGTTGACCAGTCCCGCGACGACCGCGTTGTGCGCTGCGGACTCCCGGTCGTGGCGAGCCGCGACGTACTGGCCGTTGAGCCGGTACATGCGGATCATGTCGGGCGGCCCGGCCAGCGCCGCCTGGGCCAGCATCCGGGCTTCGGGCCCGGTCGCGGTGTCGGCGATGAGCTGGTTCAGCGCGAGGCGGTCGTCCTTCTCCCGGGCGATGTTCTGCCCGGTGTCCAGGAACTGCCGGTACGCGGCCACGGTTCCGGCGTCGAGTGCTTTCTGCGCTTCCGACACGACGACGGCGTTGTTCTCGGCGCGCGCGGTCGCCTGGACCTGGTTGACCTGCAACCGGAGGTCGCTGCCCTCGGTCGGGTAGTCCGGCGACGCCAGGAACCGCTTGACGTCGGCGTCGCTGCCCGCGAGGGCCTGCTGGCCGGCGGCCTTCTTCGCCGGGTTCGCGTCGTCGACGATCTCCTGCAGGGTCTCGCGGTCGTCCAGTGCCGCCGCCCGCGCGACGCCGGTGTGGACGAACTCCTGGACCTCACGATCGGCGCCGGAAAGCGCGCCTTCGGCGGCCGACTTCGTCCACGGGCCGCCGGTGGTCAGCAGCCGCAGCGCGACCTTGCGGCCGTCGAGGGTGACCAGTGCCGGATCGGCGCCCGGCGCGTTCGCCTCGGCCAGCAGCCGGTTCGCTTCCGCGTCGCGCTGGACTTCCTGCGCCGCGCTCCACTTCCGGGTCAGACCCAGCTGGTCGTGCACGCCGAGGGCCTGCTGCGCGGCTTCGGTGGCCTGGTCGGCCTGCAGTGCGATCCGGTCCGCGTCGGCCTTGCGGGCCGCGTCGTAGATCCGCTGGGCCTGCTTGGCCGAGTCGATCGCGATCTGCGCGGCCGAGCTGGCCGCGTTCGCGTGGTCGGTGGCGAGCTGGGCCGCCTGGTCGGCGTTGACCGCGTGGTCCGCCGCGTCCTTCGCCGCCGCGGCGGCCACAGCGGCGTCCGCCGCCGCGCGGGAGGCCAGCTCGCGTGCCTGCCCGGCCGCGTCCGCGGCTTCGACCGCGTACGCGCGGGCCGACGCCGCCGCCCGGTTCGCCCGGTCGGCCTGCCGCTGGGCGGTCGCCGCCGCGGCCTCGGCCTGCCGTGCGTCAGCGCCGGCCGCCTTCGCCCACTTGACGGCTTCGCGTGCCGCAGCCGCCGAGTTCGAGGCGTTGGTGCCGGCCGAGTTCGCCGCGTCGATGGCTTCCTTGGCGTGCCCCAGTGCCACCTTCGCCTGGTCGATCGCCTCGACCGCCTGCTGCGCGCTGGTCGACGCGGCGGCCGCGTCGATGGCCGCCTTGGACGCGTCCCCGGCTTTGCCCCGGTCCACGCGCGCGGCCGCGGCGGCGTTCCACGCGGCGGTCGACGCCCGGCCGGCCTTCGACGCGGCCGCGGCGGCGCGCGTCGCCGCACTGGCGGCCACCCGGGCCGCGGACGTCGCGGCGTTGGCCGCGCCGATCGCGGTGACCGCGGCGCTCGCCGCACGATCGGCCGCGGTTGCGGCACGGCCCGCCGCTTCCGCCGCACCGGCGGCGTTGTCCTTGGCCGCCGCCGCGGCCTGGGCGGCCAGTTCGCTCGCCTGCCGCGCGAGGTCGGCTTCCTTCACCGCGCGATCGGCGGCGTCCTTGGCTTCCTGAGTCTCCTGGGCAGCCTGGGCGCCGGCGATCTTCGCCGCGTCGACCAGCTGCTGGATGCTCGCCGTTTCCTGGTCGCGGGCGGCGGCGACCTCCCACTCGCGGTCGACGAACAGGCGCAGCCGGTTCGGGGTCCCGTCGTCGAGCGCCGCCTGTGCCGCGGCCTTCGCTTCGGGGCCGCTGATCGCGAGGATCTGGTTGACCCGGAGGCGCAGGTCGGTCGCCTCGGCGGTGGCCGCGGTCGTGTCGAGGAACCGGTGGAGAGCGTCGTAGCTGCCGTCGTCGAGGGCGGCCTGCGCGGCCTTTTTGACCTGCGGGCCACCCGCCGCCATGATCTGGTTGACCCGGACGCGCAGGTCCGTGTCCGACGCGGGCGCCCAGGTTTCGTTGATGAAGGTGCGCAGCGCGTTCGGATCGGTGTCGGCGGCGTCGAGGGCCTGCTGCGCCGCGGTCTTCACCGCCGGGCCGCCGGCGTTGAGGATCTGGTTGACCGACAGGCGGTCGTCCAGCGCGGCGAGGCGGCCCAGCTTGTCGTTCAGGAACGCCGCGATGTCGGCGTCCGAGCCGATCAGGGCTTTTTCGGCCTCGGCCTTGACCTGTGAGCCCGCGCTGCGCCAGATCGTGAGGACCTTGGCGCGCGGGGAAAGCGTGCCGGCGGTTGCCGTGGCGGTGGCCCGTGGCGCCGCCGTCGGGGTTGCGGTGGCCTGTTGCACCGTTTGGGCGGTCAATGCGGCGACGAGCGCGACGACCAGGCCGCCGCGCCGGAGCCGCTGAATTCTTTTCACCGGTCTCATGGCTCTCTTTCCGTAGACGCGCACCGGCGCCACACCGTCCGGTGCTCGGGCGTGGGAAACGACCGGAAGGCGTCAGCCCGCCGACGGCGGGCCGTCAGCCGTCGTGCGGGCAGCGCGAAAAGCCGTGAACATCCGGAAATCCCCCTCGGCGGATCACTGTGAGGATCCGCCCGGACGTGACCTTAACAGGACGAAGATCGCCGAATCGTGCGCCAGAAGGGGATGATCGTCGTCACCCAGGGCGACCGAGAGTGGGACCGGTTGCGCCGGACGGGTCAGTCCTTGCCGTTGCCGCCGCCGGACGTCGCCGGGGTGATGAGCACTACGCGGTCGTCGCTCGAGACCGGGGCGCCGCCGTCCTTGTTGACCGTGCCCGCCACCGCCAGCTGCGGGTTGATCATGCTCATGCCGGCCAGCCGCCCGTACGTCAGCGGCGGCTTGCCGCTCTTGCCGTCGAGGCTCGTCGTCGGCTTGCCGCTGATCGCGCCGTCCGGGGTCACCGGCAGGTTCTGCAGGGTGCCGGTCAGCGACGTGCCCACCGACAGCGAACCGTTGGCGTCGACGAAGTCGGCGCAGCCCGCGACCCCCGGTTTGTCCGGCCACGTCCACGCCGGCGTCGACAGCGGCTGCCCGGACCGGATCCGGTACAGGGCGTCCTTGTCGGCGAGGCGGTCGGTGACCCAGACGCGACCGCCGTCGGCCGACGCGCACACCCCTCCCGGCGCGTGCAGCCCGGCCGCCACGACGAGCGAGCCGTTCGGGTTGCCCGCCGCGGCTTTGCCGGAGGTGTCGATCCGCAGCAGCTTCCCGGCGAGGGAGTTCGGGTCGGCCGCGGCGTTGGGATTTCCCGCGTCACCGGTGGCGACCAGCAGCGCGCCACGGTTGTCGGTGCCGATCGAGCCGCGGTTGCCGGACGCACCCTTCGGGATCCCGGTCAGCACCGGCTTGGGCGCCTGGCCCTTGGCGAAGCGCACGACGCGGTTGTCGGTCGCCGTCGTGACGTAGGCGAACACCAGCTGGTCCTCGACGTACGACGGCGACAGCGCGAGGCCGGTCAGGCCGCCGTCGCCGTCGGTCTGGACATCGAGCTTCGCGAAGTCCGTCGCGTCCTTGCCGCCGGTGGCCAGCAGGACGCGGCCGCTCTTGCGCTCGCCGGCCAGCGCGCTCGGCGTCGAGCCGTCGCCCGGGAGGCCGGCCACCGCGGCGACGGTGTCCAGGCAGGTCGCGATGACCGCCGGGTCGAAGTCCTTGCAGCCCTGCGGCGGCGGTACCGGTGTGGCCGACTGGCCGGGCCGCGCCTGCTTGGGGCCGCTGCCGGAGTCCGCACCGGGGCCCTGGACCTCGGGCGGCGACTCGGGGCTCGGCACGGGCGCGGGGCTGAACGTCTGGCCGGCCGCGGTGTCGTCGAACCGCGCGCACCCGGCGGGCAGCAGGACGCCGCAGGCCAAGATCGCCAGCAGGGCCGAGCGGTAGCGGGTGCGCATGATCCCCCAGCCTAAGGGCCGGTGCGTGAACCACGGGTGAGCACTCCTCGATTACGTTGGGGATCATGACGCTGACCGTGCTGGTGCCCGACGACGAGGGCATGAACGTGCTCGCCGAGGTCCCGCGGGTCCTGCCCGTGCGCTACCAGTGGGGCGAGCCGGTACCACCCGAGGCCGCCAAGGCCGAGGTGCTCATCCCCGGCAAGCACCCGCCGGGGGAGCAGCTGTGGCGCACGCTGCCGAAGCTGAAGCTGATCCAGCTGCTGTCCGCCGGCGCCGAAGACTGGATCGGCAAGGTGCCCGACGGCGTCCTGCTCTCCACCTGCCGCGGCGCGCACGGCGGGAGCACCGCCGAGTGGGTCGTCGCCGCGCTGCTGTCGATGTACCGGAAGCTGGACGTCTTCGCGGTGGCCCAGCGCGAAGGCCGGTGGGAGCGGCAAACGGCGGACACGCTGCAGGGCAAGCGCGTGCTCGTCGTCGGCGCGGGCGACCTCGGGCGGCACCTGCGGCGGCGGCTCGAGCCGTTCGACGCGCGCTGCACGATGGTCGGGATGACCGCGCGGGAGGGCGTGCACGGCGTGCGGGAGCTGCCCGGGCTGCTGGAGCTGCACGACGTGGTCGTGCTGATGGTGCCGCTGACGTCCCGCACGCGCGGGATGGCCGACGCGGAGTTCCTGGCCCGGATGCGCGACGGCGCGGTGCTGGTGAACGTCTCGCGCGGCGCCGTCGTGGACACCGACGCCCTGGTCGCCGAATTGACCACGGGCCGGTTGCGGGCCGCTTTGGACGTGACGGACCCCGAGCCGCCGCCGCCCGGGCACCCGCTGTGGACGGCGCCGGGGCTGCTGCTGACCCCGCACGTCGGCGGGGCCGTGCGCGGGGTCCGTGGCCGTTCGTACGCCGTCGCCGCGGCCGAGATCGCGCGGTACGCCGGTGGTGAGCTGCCGGACAACCTCGTCCACGGCGAATACTGATGCTGGTTCCGGTCAGGCCGGTGGCGGACGGCTGGACACGCCTCACCGGGTTCGCCATGCCCGCGGGATTCCCCTAACCTGCGCGGGTGAGCAGTGGAGACGACTTTTCGCAGCAGCCCACCAGCGTCCTGTCGGGTGTCGAGGACGATCGGCCGGACGACACGCCGCGCCAGGCAGGGCTCGGTTTCGGCCTGCTGATCCTGCGGCTGGCGCTCGGCGTGACCATGGGCGCGCACGGGCTGCAGCACCTGTTCGGCCTGTTCGGCGGGCCGGGCGTCGGCGGGTTCGCGCGGGTGCTGGAGACGTTCGGCTACCACAAGCAGCCGACGCTGCTGTCGTGGATCACCGGCATCACCGAGGTCGGCGGCGGCGTGCTGGTGATCGTCGGGCTGTTCACCCCGCTGGCGGCGGCCGGGTTGCTCGGGGTGGCGGCGAACGCGGTGTACGCGAAGTTCCACGGTGGGTTCTTCGAGGGTTCGGGGCAGGGGTTCGAGCTGGAGCTGCTGCTGGGGGCGGTGGCGCTGGGGCTGCTGTTCACCGGGTCCGGGACGATTTCGCTGGAGCGGAACACGCCTTGGCGGAAGCGGCCGTTGCCGCTGGGGCTGGTGTCGCTGCTGCTGGCGGCCGCGGCGGCTGTGGTGGTCATTGTTTTGACGCGGTAGGGCTGGGGACAACTCGGCGGGTTCGGGTGCGGTTGTGGACAACTGGGGTTTGCGGGGCCGGGATTGTCGGTGGGCGCGAGTAACGTTGAAACCGGGGGTCCCCCGAGGGCCGGGGGTGTTTGTGCCCGCAGCAGTGCTTCGGTGGCCAAGTGATCGGCATGTTGATTCGCGTCTCGACGAGGCTTCACGCCGGGTAAATCTTCGGTGGCGGTTTGAATTTGACTGGACGCAGCCACGCTCACCGGTCTTCGCGAGTCGCGACCACGTAGGGGAGCCGAGGGTGGCTGTCTGCGAGCCACCTGGGAACGGTGAATGCGCGGCGGCTGTGGTGGTCATTGTTTTGACCCGCCAAGGCTGGGGACAACTCGGCGGGTTCGGGTGCGGTTGTGGACAACTGGGGTTCGCGGGGCCGGGATTGTCGGTGGGCGCGAGTAACGTTGAAACCGGGGGTCCCCCGAGGGCCCAGGGGTGTCGTGGCAAGGAAAAAGCCGCCCCGGGGAACCCCGGGACGGCCTTCTCCGCTCGACCCTGACTTACTTGTTCACGTCCCGCACCGCACCAGTGTCCGCCGATGTCGCCATCCGGGCGTACGCGCGCAGGGCCGCCGTCACCGGGCGCTGGCGGTCCTTCGGCTGCCACGGCCGCTCCGACGCCTCCATCTTCGCCCGCCGCTCCGCCAGCACCGATGCGTCCACCAGCAGCTCCAGCCGGCGCTCGTGGACGTCCAGGAGGATCCGGTCGCCGTTCTCCACCAGGCCGATCAGGCCGCCCGCCGCCGCCTCCGGGGAGATGTGGCCCACCGAGATGCCCGATGAGCCGCCCGAGAAGCGGCCGTCCGTGATCAGCGCGCACTTCTTGCCCAGGCCCGAGCCCTTGAGGAACGCCGTCGGGTGCAGCATCTCCTGCATGCCCGGGCCGCCCGCCGGGCCCTCGTAGCGGATCACCAGGACCTCGCCCGGCTGGATCTCCTTCTTCAGGATCGCCGAGACCGCTTCCTCCTGGCTCTCGAGGACCCGCGCCGGACCTTCGAAGTGCCACAGGTCCTCGTCGATGCCCGCGGACTTGATGACCGCGCCGTTCTCCGCCAGGTTGCCGCGCAGGATCGCCAGGCCGCCGTCCTTCGTGTATGCGTGCTCGACGTCGCGGATGCAGCCCTCCGCCGCGTCCGTGTCCAGGGACGACCAGCGGTTCGACGTCGAGAACGCCTGCGTCGTGCGGACTCCGCCCGGCGCCGCGTGGAACAGCTCGACCGCCGCGGGCGAGGGCGACGAAGCCCGGATGTCCCACGCCGCGAGCCACGAGTCCAGGTCGGGGGAGTGCACCGACCAGACGTCGGTGTTCAGCAGGCCGCCGCGGTGCAGCTCGCCCAGGATCGCCGGGATGCCGCCCGCCCGGTGGACGTCTTCCATGTGGTAGTCGGAGTTCGGCGCCACCTTCGACAGGCACGGCACGCGGCGGCCGATCGCGTCGATGTCGGCGATCGTGAAGTCGACCTCGCCCTCCTGCGCGGCGGCGAGGATGTGCAGCACCGTGTTCGTCGAACCGCCCATCGCCATGTCGAGGGCCATCGCGTTCTCGAACGCCGCCTTCGACGCGATCGACCGCGGCAGCACCGAGGCGTCGTCGTTTTCGTACCAGCGGCGGCACAGCTCGACGACCGTCCGCCCGGCCTCCTCGAACAGCGCGCGGCGCGCGGCGTGCGTCGCCAGCGTCGAGCCGTTGCCCGGCAGCGACAGACCGAGCGCCTCGGTGAGGCAGTTCATCGAGTTCGCGGTGAACATGCCCGAGCACGAACCGCAGGTCGGGCAGGCCGAACGCTCGACGATCGAGAGCCCGTCCTCGTCGACGTCGGGGCTGGCCGACGCCGCGATCGCCGTGATGAGGTCGGTCGGGGCCTGCGCGACGCCGCCGACGACCACGGCCTTGCCGGCCTCCATCGGGCCGCCGGAGACGAACACCACCGGGATGTTCAGGCGCATCGCCGCGTTGAGCATGCCCGGGGTGATCTTGTCGCAGTTGGAGATGCACACCAGCGCGTCGGCCTGGTGCGCGTTCACCATGTACTCCACCGAGTCGGCGATGATCTCGCGCGAGGGCAGCGAGTAGAGCATGCCGGAGTGGCCCATCGCGATGCCGTCGTCGACGGCGATCGTGTGGAACTCGCGCGCGACGCCGCCCGCTTCCTTGACCGCCTCGGCGACGATCTCGCCGAGGTCCTTGAGGTGCACGTGGCCCGGCACGAACTGTGTATAGGAGTTGGCGATCGCGACGATCGGCTTGCCGAAGTCGCTGTCGGTCATGCCCGTGGCGCGCCAGAGCGAGCGCGCGCCCGCCGCGTTGCGGCCGTGGGTGGTGGTCCGGGAACGGAGAGGCGGCACGGGAACTCCCAGGTCAAAGGCGGGCCGGGCAAACTGGTAGGACCAATTTACGCTGCCCGGCCCAACCGGTCCGGTGCGGGTGGGGGCCGGGTCACTCCGACGCGGAAGCCTCCGGCGTCCCGGGGCTGATGTCCTCGGCGTCGAGCAGCCCGCTCGGGTCGGCGACCAGTCCCTCGCTGACCAGTGAAAGCACCGGCAGGTGCCGGGTCCGCACGGTCGGCAGCGGCACCTTCGTGTCGTCCTGCAGCACCGCCTGCACCCGCGACTTCTTGGTGATCGCGAGCCCCTTCAGCGCCGACCACGGGATGTCGCGGTGGCCGAACACCGTGCGGACCGCCAGCCCCGAGCGCGTCGCGATCGTGCGGTGGCGGACCACGAACACCGCCAGCGCGATCGGGAAGAGGTAGAGCCACTGCAGGTACGGGATCTCCCCCAGGGCGATGGGGGTCACGCAGATCGTCAGGAGGGCGATCGCCATGAACGACGTGCGGGGGATGCGGAAGACGGCCTTCCGACCTTCTTCCTGCTGCTTTTCGGCCACCCGGAAATGGTGCACCGCGCGCACGCCGGGCCCGGACCCGGGTCGCGCCGGTGTGACCCACGTCCACGATGCGGACACGTCATCCCGCAGAGTTGACACCCGCGGGGCGTTCGGTCTAGCGTCATCGCCGTGACACCGCTGACCGGCCTCGTACTTCCCAAGCGCGTCGACGCTTAGGGAAGACTTTCCGCTGCGTCGACGCGCGAACCCTCGTGCGACCTTACGGTCGGCGAGGGTTTTTTGTTGCCCAAGGGAAGAGATTCCCGGCCCCACCGCACAAAACGAGCCCAAAACAGACCCGAACGAGTGACACCGAGACCCACGAGGCAGATCCGATGACCAGTGCGACGTCGCGCAGCGACGCGAAGCCCGGGCCGACGCCCGGAACGCCCGGAGCACGTCCGAAGCCGGCCCCACCGGCGGGAACGCCGGTGCGCGTCACCGGCGCCCAGTCCCTCGTGCGCTCGCTCGAGGCCGTCGGCGCCGAGGTGGTCTTCGGGATTCCGGGCGGCACCATCCTGCCCGCCTACGACCCGCTGCTCGACTCGACGAAGGTCCGCCACGTCCTGGTCCGCCACGAGCAGGGCGCCGGTCACGCCGCCACCGGGTACGCGCAGGCCACCGGCAAGGTCGGCGTCTGCATGGCGACCTCCGGCCCGGGCGCGACCAACCTGGTCACCCCGCTCGCCGACGCGAACATGGACTCGGTCCCGGTCGTGGCCATCACCGGCCAGCAGTCGCGCGCGCTGATCGGCACCGACGCGTTCCAGGAAGCCGACATCTGCGGCATCACCATGCCGATCACCAAGCACAACTTCCTCGTCACCGACCCCGCGGACATCCCGCGGACCATCGCCGAGGCGTTCCACCTGGCCGCGACCGGCCGCCCCGGCCCGGTCCTGGTGGACATCCCCAAGGACGTGCTGCAGGAGATGACCTCGTTCTCCTGGCCGACCGAGCTGCGGCTGCCGGGTTACCGCCCGACGCTGCGCCCGCACGGCAAGCAGGTCCGCGAAGCCGCGAAGCTGATCGCGAAGTCGCGGCGCCCGGTGCTCTACGTCGGCGGCGGTGTCATCAAGGCCGAAGCGCACGCGCAGCTGAAGGAGCTCGCCGAGCTGACGAACATCCCCGTCGTCACCACGCTGATGGCGCGCGGCGCGTTCCCCGACTCGCACCCGCAGCACCTCGGCATGCCGGGCATGCACGGCACGGTCGCCGCGGTCGCCGCCATGCAGCGCGCCGACCTGCTGATCGCGCTCGGCGCCCGGTTCGACGACCGGGTCACCGGCCAGCTGTCCTCCTTCGCGCCGGACGCCGCCGTCGTGCACGCCGACATCGACCCGGCCGAGATCTCCAAGAACCGCAAGGCCGACGTTCCGATCGTGGGCGACTGCAAGGAGATCATCGGCGAGCTGATCACCGCCGTGCAGACCGAGTTCGACCACAGCGGCAAGCCCGACCTCGCCGACTGGTGGACCCAGGCCGACGACTGGCGCAAGACCTACCCGGCCGGTTACGAGTGGCCGGACGACGGTTCGCTGTCGCCGCAGTACGTCATCGAGCGGATCGGGCAGCTCGTCGGCCCGGACGCCGTCTACGCCGCCGGGGTCGGCCAGCACCAGATGTGGGCCGCGCAGTTCGTCAAGTACGAGAACCCGCGCACCTGGATCAACTCCGGTGGCCTCGGCACCATGGGGTACGCCGTGCCGGCCGCGATGGGCGCGCAGTTCGGCGTCCCGGGCACGCAGGTGTGGGCGATCGACGGCGACGGCTGCTTCCAGATGACCAACCAGGAGCTGGCCACCTGCGCGATCGAAGGCGCGCCGATCAAGGTCGCCGTCATCAACAACGGCAACCTGGGCATGGTCCGGCAGTGGCAGAACCTCTTCTACTCGGAGCGGTACTCCAACACCGACCTCGGCACGCACAAGCATCGCATCCCGGACTTCGTGCTGCTGGCCGAGGCGCTCGGCTGTGCCGGCCTGCGGTGCGAGACCAAGGAAGACGTCGACGCCACCATCCGCCGCGCGATGGAAATCAACGACCGCCCCGTCGTGATCGACTTCGTCGTGGGGAAGGATGCCCAGGTGTGGCCGATGGTCGCGGCCGGCACCGGCAACGACGAGATCATGGCGGTCCGGGGCATCCGGCCGCTGTTCGACGACGACGAGGTTTCGGTCGAGACGACCGAGGCCGCCGCGGAAGCCGCCGGAGAGGGTGAGCGCTGAAGATGAGCGTCCACACGCTGAGTGTCCTGGTCGAGAACAAGCCCGGTGTGCTCGCGCGCGTCTCGGGCCTGTTCTCCCGCCGCGGGTTCAACATCGAGTCCCTCGCCGTCGGGCCCACGGAAAACCCCGAGGTGTCCCGCATGACGATCGTGGTCGCCGTGGAAGAGCTACCGCTCGAACAGGTGACGAAGCAGCTCAACAAGCTGGTCAACGTGATCAAGATCGTCGAGCTGGAGCAGTCGACCGCCGTGCAGCGCGAACTGCTGCTCGTGAAGGTGCGCGCCGACAACACCGTGCGCAGCCAGGTCCTCGAAACCGTCCAGCTCTTCCGTGCGAAGGTGGTGGACGTGTCCCCGGAGGCGCTCACCGTCGAGGCGACCGGGACGTCCGACAAGATCGGTGCGCTGCTGCGGATGCTGGAGCCGTATGGCATCCGCGAGCTCGTGCAGTCCGGCATGGTCGCGGTGGGTCGCGGCGCCCGTTCGATCACCGCCACCTCACCGCGCTAACGAAGTAAGTCAGGAAAGGAAGCAGTACCCCCATGGCAGTGGAAATCTTCTACGACGACGACGCCGACCTCTCGATCATCCAGGGGCGCAAGGTCGCTGTCATCGGCTACGGCAGCCAGGGCCACGCCCACTCGCTGAGCCTGCGCGACTCCGGCGTCGACGTCCGCATCGGCCTGCCCGAGGGGTCCAAGTCGCGGGCGAAGGCCGAGGAGCAGGGCCTGCGCGTGCTCACCCCGGCCGAGGCGTCGGCCGAGGCCGACCTGATCATGATCCTGGCGCCGGACACCAAGCAGCGCTTCATCTACGAGCAGGACATCGCCCCCAACCTCAAGGACGGCGACGCGCTGTTCTTCGGGCACGGCTTCAACATCCGCTACGACCTGATCAAGCCGCCGTCGAACGTCGACGTCGCGATGGTCGCCCCGAAGGGCCCGGGCCACCTCGTCCGCCGCCAGTTCGTCGACGGCAAGGGCGTCCCGGCGCTCATCGCCGTGGAGCAGGACGCCACCGGCAACGCCCAGGCGCTCGCGCTCTCCTACGCGGCCGCCATCGGTGGCGCCCGCGCCGGCGTCATCAAGACGACGTTCACCGAGGAGACCGAGACCGACCTCTTCGGCGAGCAGGCCGTGCTCTGCGGTGGTGCGTCCGCGCTGGTGCAGACCGGTTTCGAGGTGCTCACCGAGGCCGGCTACGCCCCGGAGATCGCCTACTTCGAGGTGCTGCACGAGCTCAAGCTGATCGTCGACCTCATGTACGAGGGCGGCATCGCGCGCCAGCGCTACTCGATCTCCGACACCGCCGAGTACGGCGACCTGACCCGCGGTCCGCGCGTCATCTCGCCGGCGGTCAAGGAAGAGATGAAGAAGATCCTCGGCGAGATCCAGGACGGCACGTTCGCCCGCGAATGGGTCGCCGAGGACGAGGCCGGCCGGCCGAACTTCACCAAGCTCGAGGAGCAGGGCAACCAGCACCCGATCGAAGCGACCGGCAAGAAGCTGCGCGACCTGATGTCGTGGGTGGACCGGCCGATCACCGAGACCGCCTGATTCCCGTCGCCTGAAGGGGACGCCCGGTGCCGGGCGTCCCCTTCGGTGCGTTCTGTGGTCGTTTCGCTACGCTGGTCACATGAGCGATCAGCCGGTCGACGACAAGGCGCACATCCGGCACCACCTCGACTTCACGAAGGCCGAGTGGATCCGCGCGGAGCCCGAAGGCGTCACCCTCGACGACTGCGTCGAGTACGCCTTCATCGAGCACACCGACGGCGTCACCTACACGGCGATGCGGCAGTCGGCGAAGCCCGACGGCGTCATCCTCGTCTTCACGCCGGGGGAGTGGGACGCGTTCGTCAAGGGCGTCCGCGACGGCGAGTTCGACCTGCCCGAGGACCTCGCCGAGGCTTAGAGCTTCGCGGCCAGCTCGGGGATCCGGCCGAGGTCGCCCGCGATGCCCAGGTGGTCGCCGTAGTCGCGCGATTCGACGACGAGCCCGTCGCGCACCCGCATCGAGAAGATGTTGGCGATCCGCACCGGGTTCCCGCCGTACTCGCCCTGATAGGCGAACTCGCCGATCAGCACTTCCGGATCGGCGCCGCGGTAGGTGACCACGTCCGCGACGGCGAACCCGTGGTTCATCGCCTTGCCCGCCGCGAAGTGCGCTCGCAGCTCGTCGCGGGTGCGCACCACTCCGGAGCCCGGCAGGAACGGGTGCGTGACGTGCGTTTCCTCCGCGTAGAGCTCCGGCAGTTCGTCCCAGCGCCCGCCGGCGACGCCGTGCACGAGCCGCTCGAACACCGTGTCGGCGCTCTCCGGCGTGACCGGCGACAGTGCGCGCGGCGGCGCCTGCGCGTACGCCTGGGCGAGCTGGTCGACGCCGTCGCGGAGCGCGGCGAGCCGCAGGTAGTCGTGGTAGTCGCGGGAGTGGACGATGAGGCCGTCGCGCACGCGCAGGACCTGGATGTTGGCCGTCGTCGTGGTCTTGCCGGTTTCGAGCGACTCGGCGTCGTAGTCGTATTCGGCGACGATCACCTCGGGATCGGTCGTTTCGTGGACGACGACGTTCTTGCGCTTGAGCCGCAGCGCTCCGGCGAGGGCGCCGGTGAACCGCTCGTGGACCGCTTCGCGGCCGACCAGACGGGTGGGCCGGGGAACCGCTTGCGGGTGTTCGACGACGGTGTCTTCGGCGTAGAGCGCGGACAGCTCGGCGAAGCGTCCTTCGCTGATGCCGTCGGACAACGCCGCGAAGACGTCGCGTGGTGGGGTCATGAATCCTCCCAGAGGGCAAACCGGAGTCAGCAGTCCGTCTGTGACGATACGGACTGCTGACTCCGGTTGTCTACAGGGAGCGGAGGAGGTCCCGGGCGGCCGGCTGGTCGCCGACCTCCGCCCAGACCTCCGGGGTGCTGCCGTAACGGGCGTCTCGCGCGCCGAGGTCGGCGCCGGCTGCGACGAGGATCCGGATGACGTCGAGGCGCCCGTTCTCGGCGGCCAGGTGCAGGGCCGTGACGCCTTCGCCGTGCGTCGGGCCGCCGAACGTGCCGGCCCGGTTCACGTCGGCGCCGAGCTCCAGCAGCGTCCGGACGGCGGCGCTGCGGCCGCGCGCCGCGGCCCAGGTCAGCGCCGTGCCGCGGTACACGTCGGCGTCCACGTCGGCGCCGTGCTCGACCAGGATGCCGACGGCGGCGACGCGGTCGTTGCGCGCGGCCCAGGAGAGGGCTTCGTTCCGGACCTCGGCGGGGTCGTCCGTCGGCTGCCAGTGCGGGAAACCGCTGTGCGGGCGGTAGAACCCGCGGTGGGCACCGGCCGCCGGGTGGCCCGGCCGGAGCAGCTCGCGGAGCAGGTCCGCGTCGCCGAGCCCGGCCGCGACCCGCAGGTTGCCCGGCGCCCGGCTGTGCTCCGCCAGCATCTTCGCGGCCGTGCGGTGGCCCCAGAACAGGGCGACGACCAGCGGGGTGCCGCCGTCGCCGCGTGCGGAGACGTCGGTGGGCGCGCCCGCTTCGAGCAGCATGCCGAGCAAGCCCGGCTGGTTGCTGTAGGCGGCCTGGTGCAACGGCGTCCAGCCGTGGACGTTGCCGCGCGCCGGATCGGCGCCGTGGTCGAGGAGCAGGCGGCTGAGCCGCTCGTCGCCGGTGGCACCGGCCATGCCGAGCAGGTCGTTGCCGTTCGTGCCGCGGGCGGAGACCAGGCCGGGGAACTCGCCCAGCAGCGTCTCGAGCTGTGCCGGATCCCGCGCCTCGATCGCCCGGTACGCGCGGGCGAACGGCTCGCCGCTGTCCACAAGGGACTTCACGTGGTCGCGAAGTGCCCTCCAGGAAACGAAACCGTGCTCGCGGGCGACGACCACGCGGGCGCCGTCGCGGGTGAGTGGCTGGTTCCAGCGGTCGAACGGTTCTTTCGCGCCGGGTGTGTCGTCCTCGGCCGAAGCGAGCAGGCCGAGTGCGCGTCCCGCGTAGTACTCGACGTCCTGGTGGTACGGGTGCTGCAGGGTTTCGCCGTGCTCGGTGACGCGCCGGACGTACGCCTGCAGCTTCGGCCAGCTCGGGAACCCGTGGTCCCGCGCGATCCGGAACTGCGCTTCGGTGAGCTTGACGCCTTCGGTGCGCGCGCGTTCTTTCGCGCGTTTGCGCAGCTGTTCGAGATCGAGTTCGCCGGGCACTGGCGTGCCTCCTTTCCTCGTCGCCCGTGGTCCGCCGGCACCGGGCAGGAAAGAAGGTGCGGAGCTGGTGGTGCGGTACTGCCGGGGTGGGCTCGGCCCTTTCCGCGGACGGGACGCGGCCCCCGCCGCGTCCCGCCACCCTACCCCGGAACCCGGATCTCGCGTGTTTCCCGCCGGAACTCGCGTGATCGAGGCCGGATCTCGCGTGATTGAACCCGGATCTCGCGTGATTGGAGGGGCATCAGCCGTGATTGAGGGGGCATCTCGGGTGATGCCTCGCCGAGCACAGGTGATGCCCCTTGGGACACGCGTGGTGCCCCGCCGATCACGGCAGGAGGTCGGCGAGCCTGCGGTAGGAATCCGGAGTGCGGGCCAGGACCTGGACGCAGACGTGGTCGGCGCCCGCGTCGAGGTGGGCGCGGATCCGATCCGCCACCGCCTGTTCGCCGGTCGCGACGATGGCCTCGACCAGGCGGTCGCTGCCGCCGTCGGCCAGGTCGGCGTCGGTGAAGCCGAGCCGCCGCAGGTTCGCCTGGTGGTGCGGGGCCTGCCGGACGTAGAGGTCCACGTGCTCGCGGGCCGCTTCGGGGGCCGCGTCGAGCACCACCGCCTGCTCGACCGCGAGGTACTTGCCCGGCCCGAGCCGTTCGCGCGCCATCGCGGTGTGCTCCGGCGGGACGAAGTACGGGTGGGCGCCGTCGGCGCGTTCGGCCGCCAGGTCCAGCAGCTTCGGACCCAGGGCCGCGAGCACCCGCTTCGGGCGGGGCGACGGCTGCGGCAGGCCCGGCAGCTCGGCCGCGTCCATGCCGTCGAGGTACTCGCGCAACGCCGTCAGCGGCCGCGCGCCCGGCCGGTGCCCGCCCAGCCCGGCGACGAACCGGCCCGGGTACGCCTCGCCCAAGGCGCGGACGGCGCCTTCCGCGGCGAGCGGCGAACGCTGGTCGAACCGCGCGACCCCGGTGGCGACGGTCAGTTTCGAAGTCGCCGCGAGCAGCAAGGCCGCCTGCGTGAAGGCCTCCCGGCCGGCGTATTCGCCGAACCAGACGGCGTCGAAGCCCAGCTCCTCGACTTCGGCGGCCGTCTCCCGCAGCACGCCGACGGGGGCGCCGTCGAAGAACCGCCAGATCCCGACGCTCACCGGAGCACCGCCGGCGCCAGCTCCGCCAGTGCGTCCACAGTGGATTCGAACGTCACCGCGGACGGCGTCAGCAGCACGTGGTCCGCGCCCGCGTCCAGGATCTCGCCGACGCGTTTCGCGATCGTGGCGGCGTCGCCCCAGAGCACCAGGTCGTCGACGAACCGATCGCTCGGCCCGGCGATGTCGGCGTCGGTGTAGCCCAGCCGCTTCCAGCCCGCGAGGTAGACGGTGACGGAGTATTCCCGCAACTGCGCCACCCGCCGCCGGACGCTCTCGCGGGCGTCCTCGCGGCTGCCGAGCAGCACGGTCTGCTGCGGGATCAGCAGCTTGTCCGGCCCGAGGATTCCGCGGGCGTACGGCGTGTGCGAGACGGGCTGGGCGAACGGGTGCGCGCCGTCGGCGTGGTCGCGGGAGAGCTCCAGCATCTTCGGCCCGACGGCGGCCAGCACGCGCGGGAACGCCACCGTCGACGGGTTTCCGGCGGCGGCGGTGTCCATTTCGGACAGGTAGGCCCGCATCCGGTCGATCGGCCGGTAGTCCTCGCCGAGCTGCGCCGCCTGGACCGCGTGCCCGACGCCGATGCCGAGCACGAACCGGCCCGGGTGGGCCTGGGCGAGCGTCGCCCCGCCCTTGTACGCAGTCGTTGCGCGCCGCAGCCAGGCGTTGGCGATGCCGGCGCCGAGCACCACGTCCGGAACCGTGGCCAGGAGGTCGCCGAAGTGGGCGAACACCTCCCGGGAGCCGGGGCCTTCGCCGCTCCAGACCGAGCGGTAGCCGGCGTCGGCGAGCCGCCGCGTGGCCGCGCGTTCGACGTCCGGGGGTGGTTGCAGGGGCGCACTGGGCAACCAGGCGCCGATCGCGCCGAGCCGCGCGCGGGTGTCGTCGATCAGGGTCATCCTCGAGTTCCCTCCAATAAGCTGAGGCTGCCTCCGGTTAATATACGGAGGTAGCCTCCGATTGGCTACCCGGTACGCTCGGGAGCGCGATGACCGACGTGAAACCGATGCGCGCGGACGCCCGCCGCAATTACGAGCGCCTCCTCGAAGAGGCACAACGCGCCTTCGCCGAGCACGGCGTCGAGGCGTCCCTGGAGGACATCGCGCGTTGCGCCGGGGTCGGCATCGGCACGCTGTACCGGCACTTCCCGACCCGGGACGCGCTGCTGGAGGCGCTCCTGCGGGCCCGCTTCGACGCGCAGGCCGAGCGGGGGCGCGAGCTGCTCGGCCACCCCGAGCCGCTGGTGGCCCTGCAGATGTGGCTCGCCGGCCTCGGCGACGCGACCGGCACCTTCCGCGGCCTCGTCGAGCTCACCGCCGACGCGCTCAACGACGAAACGTCCCGGTTGTACGAATCCTGTCACGCGATGCGGGAGGTCGGTTCCCAGCTGGTGGAACGCGCGAAGCAGGCGGGCGAACTGCGGGCGGACGTGACGGCGCACGAGCTGCTTCTGTTGCTGCACGCGGCATCCTGGGCGGGTGGGCACCTACCCGGCGGCGGGGGCATGCAGCGGCTGCTGGCTCTTGTTTTCGAGGGATTGCGAGCGAGTTAACACCAGAAGACGCCACGGGTCAGGCCCGCGCGATAAACTCCGCCACGACCGGGGCACAACGACGTGCTGAGACCGTTTGTCGACACAGAGCGTCCTGGAAATGACCAGATAGTGGGAGCCGCATCGTGAGCAAGCCCAGCAAACCCGTCGTCCTCATCGCGGAGAAGCTCGCCCCCTCCGTGCTGAGTGTCTTCGGTGACGAGGTGGAGGTCCGGCACGTCGACGGCACGGACCGGTCCGCGCTGCTCGAGGCGGTGAAGAGCGCCGACGCGCTCCTGGTCCGCTCCGCCACCCAGGTGGACGCCGAGGTCTTCGCGGCCACCACGCAGCTCAAGGTCGTCGCCCGGGCCGGCGTCGGCCTGGACAACGTCGAGGTGCCCGCCGCGACCGCGCGCGGGGTCCTGGTCGTCAACGCGCCGACGTCGAACATCGTCTCCGCCGCCGAGCACGCCGTCGCCCTGCTGCTGTCGGTCGCGCGCCGGGTGCCGGCCGCCGACCAGAGCCTGCGCGGCGGCGAGTGGAAGCGCAGCTCGTTCTCCGGCGTCGAGCTGCAGGGCAAGACCATCGGCGTGGTCGGCCTGGGCAAGATCGGCCAGCTGTTCGCCCAGCGCCTCGCCGCCTTCGACACGAAGCTCATCGCGTACGACCCCTACGTCTCGGCCGCGCGCGCCGCGCAGCTGGGCATCGAGCTCGTCACCCTCGACGAGCTGCTGACCCGCGCCGACGCCATCTCCATCCACCTGCCGAAGACGCCGGAGACCAAGGGCCTCATCGACGCCGAGGCGCTGAAGAAGACCAAGCCGGGCGTCATCATCGTGAACGCCGCCCGCGGCGGGCTGATCGTCGAGGAGGACCTGGCCGACGCGCTGCGTTCGGGCCACGTCGGCGGCGCCGGCGTCGACGTCTTCGTCTCGGAGCCGACCACCTCCAGCCCGCTGTTCGAGCTGGAGAACGTCGTCGTGACGCCGCACCTGGGTGCTTCGACGGCCGAGGCGCAGGACCGCGCGGGCACCGACGTCGCGAAGTCGGTGCTGCTGGCCCTGCGCGGCGACTTCGTGCCGGACGCGGTGAACGTCTCCGGCGGCGGCGCGGTCGGCGAGCACGTCCGCCCGTACCTGTCGCTGACCCAGAAGCTCGGCCAGCTCCTGACGGCGCTCAACCCGACGTCGCCGACGTCGGTGACGGTGCAGGTCAAGGGCGAGCTGACCAGCGAGGACACCGGCGTGCTGCAGCTGGCGGCGCTGCGCGGGGTGTTCACCGGCGTGGTCGAGGACCAGGTCACGTTCGTCAACGCGCCGCAGCTGGCGGAGAAGCTCGGCGTCCAGGTCGAGCTGACGACCGAGCCGGAGAGCCCCAAGTTCCGCAGCCTGGTCACGGTGCGCGCGGTGCACGCCGACGGCCAGGCGCTGACCGTGTCCGGTTCGGTCACCGGCAAGGACGAGGTCGAGAAGCTGGTCGAGGTCAACGGCCGCGGCTTCGACCTGCGCGCCGAAGGCACGGTGCTGCTGGTCGAGTACCCGGACCGCCCGGGCGTGATGGGCCGCGTCGGGACGCTGCTGGGCGAAGCCGGCATCAACATCGACGCCGCCCAGATCAGCCAGACGACCGACGGCTCGGACGCGGTGATGCTCCTGCGCGTGGACCGCCACATCGACGCGCACCTGCTGGAGCCGATCGGTGCCGCGGTCGGCGCGCACACGATCCGTGCGGTGGACTTCAACTGACGTAACGCTTTCGAAGGCCCCCTGTCACTCGACAGGGGGCCTTCGTGCGCAATCACATTCACGTAACGGAGTCCTTTGCCTACCTAAGTAGGTGTTTTGGGGCATTAGGTTCCTTCCGCGAGGTCGAACCACGCGCCGTCGAGGGACGGCGCTGCGCCGCGCTTCACCGTCGGGGGTGTCCGGAGCGGCGGGCAGGTTCGGGTCCAGACCTCGGGTAAGGGGCCGACTCATGAACAGATCCCGCCTCCCCGCGCGCGCCACGACGGCGGCCTTCGCCGTCGTTCTGGCGGCCGCGCTCGGGGCGCCGGTGGCGAGCGCGGCGGATGCCCCGCTCGCCGACGGCGTCGCACCGGCCAAGATCGACGACGCCAAGCTGCAGGGGAAGCTGTCGCCGCGGCTGGAGGCCGTGCAGGGCCGGGTCACCGCGTTCGTCGAACTGGCCAAGCAGCCGGCCGTCGACGCGTTCACCGCCACGCAGCCGCAGGGCAAGGAACAGGCCAAGCGGGCCGCCAAGGCCGCGAAGGCCGACACCGCCGCCGCCGTGGACTCGGTCGTGAACCAGCTGCGTGCGGGCCATGCCCAGCCGCAGGTCGTCACCGAGACGGCCAACGCCGTTCCCGGTGTGGTCGTCACCGCCGACGCCGCGAAGCTGCGCGAAGTCGCGAAGCGGGCGGACGTCGTCGCGGTGCGCACGGTCGTGCCGAAGACCCGCACCAACGCCAGCGCCGAGCAGCTCACCAACACCCTCGCCGCCTGGCAGCAGACCGGCAGGTTCGGTGACGGCGTCCGCATCGGCGTCATCGACGACGGCATCGACTACACCCACGCCGACTTCGGCGGCCCCGGCACGCAGGCCGCCTACAAGAGCGTGGATCCCGCCAAGCCGACCCCGCTCTTCCCGAGCGCCAAGGTCGTCGGCGGCACCGACCTCGTCGGCGACGACTACGACGCCGCGACGGCCGCCAAGGCCACCCCGAAGCCGGACCCGAACCCGCTCGCCTGCGGGGAGCACGGCACGCACGTCGCCGGCACCATCGGCGGCTTCGGCGTCACCGCCGACGGCAAGACCTTCAAGGGCGACTACAAGAAGCTCGACGGCAAGAAGGTCGACGCGATGCAGATCGGCCCGGGCACCGCGCCCAAGTCGCTGCTGTACGCGATCAAGGTGTTCGGCTGCACCGGCTCGACCAACGTCACCTCGCAGGCCCTGGACTGGGCGCTCGACCCCGACGGCGACGGCGACTTCACCGACCACCTCGACATCGTCAACCTCTCGCTCGGCTCCGACTTCGGCGCGCCGGACGACCCGGACTCGCTGTTCGTGCGCAAGCTCGCCGCGAACAACGTGCTCCCGGTGATCTCCGCGGGCAACGGCGGCGACGTCAACGACATCGCCGGCTCCCCGGGCAACACCCCCGAGGCGCTCACCGTCGCCAGCACGCGCGACGCGGGCGTCCTGCGCGACGCCGCCGAGGTCAAGGCCCCCACCGCCGGGCAGAAGACCGGCCAGTACAGCCAGAACTACACCGGCTACGACACCCTGGACGTGACCGCGCCGGTCGTCACGCTGTCCGCGTCGAACAGCGCCGGTTGCGCGCCGTACTCCGCCGAGGACAAGGCGAAGGCGGCCGGCAAGTTCGTCTGGCTGGAGTGGGACGACAACGACTCGACCCGCGCCTGCGGTTCGGCCGCGCGCGCCAACAACGCGCAGGCCGCCGGGGCCAAGGGTGCGCTGCTGTCGTCCACTTTGGAGCACTTCAGCGCGGGCATCGCGGGCAACGCGGCGATCCCGATGTTCCAGTTCACCGGTTCCGCCACGAAGACGCTGCGCGCGGCGCTGACCGCGGGCACGCTGCAGGTCCGGCTCTACGGTGCCGGCCGCGCCTCGGTCCAGACCTACGACAAGACGATCGTCGACACCCCGAGCTCGTTCACCTCGCGCGGCACCCGCGGGCCGGCCCTCAAGCCGGACGTCGCCGCCCCCGGTGACACGATCACCTCGGCGTTCCGCGGCAGCGGCAACGGCCGCACGGTGCTCTCCGGCACGTCGATGGCCGCCCCGCACACCACGGGCATCACCGCGCTCGTCCGCCAGGCCCACCCGGACTGGTCGGTCGAGGAGGTCAAGGCGTCGGTCATCGGCACCGCCGGCCACGACGTCTCCGACGGCGCCGGCCACACCTACGCGCCGCAGCGCGTCGGCAGCGGCCGGATCGACGCCAAGGCGGCGCTGGACAACCAGGTGCTCGCCTACGTGCAGGACGACCCGGGCGCGGTGAGCGTCAGCTTCGGCACGGTCGAGGCGGCCGGCCCGGTCACGCTGTCGAAGACGGTCAAGCTGGTCAACAAGGGCGTCACGCCCGCCGAGTACACCGTGGCCTACCAGGCGGTCACCTCGCTGCCGGGTGTCGAGTACACAGTGGACAAGCAGTCGGTGAAGCTGACCCCGCGCGGCACCGCGAAGGTGCGCGTCACGCTGCGGATCGCCGACCCGAAGGCGCTGCGCAAGGTGATGGACCCGACCATGGCGGCCACCCAGGCCGGCCTGGCCCGCCAGTTCGTCGCGGACGCCTCCGGGCGCGTCGCCTTCACGCCGGTCAGCGGAGCGAAGGTGCCACTGCGGGTCTCGGTCTACTCCGCGCCGAAGCCGGTGTCGACGATTTCGACGCCGCCGTCGGTGAAGTTCGCCCCGGACGCGACCCAGGCCGTGCTGAACCTCGGCGGCAAGGGCGTCGACCAGGGGACGGGCGCGCAGCGCTACCGCTCGCTGATCAGCGTCTTCGAGCTGCAGGCGGAGTCCCCGCAGCTGCCCGAGTGCGACGCGGACGTGGTCACCGACTGCACGCTGAACAACACGGCCAAGGGCGGCGACCTCCGCTACATCGGCGCGGCTTCGACCGCTCCGCTGGCGAAGGCCCAGGGCGAGCCGGAGAACGCGATCCTCGCGTTCGGCCTGTCGACCTGGGGTGACTGGGCGAACATCGGCAGCAACACCTCGCCGTTCGTCGACATCGACACGACCGGCGACGGGCAGCCGGACTTCGAGACCTACGTGACCAAGGCGACGTCGACCGACGTGCTCCTGGCCACCACAGTCGCCCTCAAGCCCGGCTTCCCGACCGTCGACGTCCAGGCCGTCAACGGCCAGCTCGGCGACGTCGACACCAACGTGTTCGACACGAACGTGGTCACCCTGCCGGTTTCCCTGGCGGCACTGGGCATCGACGCGAACGCCGACAGCCACCGCATCTCCTACACGGTGGGCGTCAGCGGGTTCTACGTCGCGCCGGGCAGCACGAACGGGCTGGTCGACTACGTCGGCACGCCGCTTTCGTTCGACGCGCTCGCGCCGGGCTACGCGGTGCAGGGCGGCGGCGACGCCGCGCTGGGCTACGTCGCGAAGCCGGGAACGGCCCTGGTCGTCACCCGGAACGCGGCCTCGGCCGCGGCCGACAACGCCCTCGGGCTGCTGGCCGTCGAGCACCACAACGCCGCGGGCAACCGGGCGAACGTGGTCAAGGTGGACGCGGCGCAGGGCGCCCGGCCGGGGAACGAGCGTCAGCCGATCGGGGCTGGTCACCGCTAGGCGGGCGCAAGATCGATCCGTGCAGGACCAGGGGCGTTCCCGGTGGTTTTCCGCCGGGGGCGCCCCTCGCGCATTCACCCGATTGGGTGTCTCACCCCGTGGGAGGATGCGGCATAAGGGTGGTGCGGCTACGGCGGTTTGTCTACGGCCGGTAACCTTCCCGCTGCTGGCGTTTTGTTGCGATGGACCATCGGTGCGGCCGGTGGTCCGGTCGACGGAGGTGTGTGGATGCGGCTCGCGGTGATCCCAGGAGACGGGATCGGGCCCGAGGTGGTCTCCGAGGCGCTGAAGGTGCTCGGCGAGGTAGTACCGACGGCGGAGATCACGAACTACGACCTCGGCGCGGCCCGGTGGCACTCGACCGGTGAGCTGCTCCCGGAGTCGGTCCTCGGCGAGCTCCGCCAGCACGACGCGATCCTGCTGGGCGCGGTCGGCGACCCGTCGGTGCCGAGCGGGATCCTGGAGCGCGGCCTGCTGCTGCGCCTGCGGTTCGAGATGGACCACCACGTCAACCTGCGCCCGGCGCGGCTGTACCCGGGTGTCCGGGGACCGCTGGCCGACGCCGGCGACGTCGACATGGTCGTCGTGCGCGAAGGCACCGAAGGCCCGTACGCGGGAACGGGTGGCCTGATCCGCAAGGACACCGAGCACGAGATCGCGACCGAGGTCAGCGTCAACACGGCGTTCGGCGTCCGGCGCGTGGTCGCGGACGCGTTCAACCGCGCCGAGGCGCGGCCGCGCAAGCACCTGACGCTGGTGCACAAGACCAACGTGCTCTCGTTCGCGGGCTCGCTGTGGTCGCGGATCGTCGAAGAGGTTTCGCTGGAGCACCCGGAGGTGACGGTCGCGTACTCCCACGTGGACGCGGCGACCATCCACCTGGTCACGGACCCGTCGCGGTTCGACGTGATCGTGACGGACAACCTGTTCGGCGACATCATCACCGACCTCGCGGCCGCGGTGACCGGCGGCATCGGCCTGGCGGCCAGCGGCAACCTGGACATGACCCGCCGCAACCCGAGCATGTTCGAGCCGGTGCACGGCTCGGCGCCGGACATCGCGGGCCAGGGCCTGGCCGACCCGACGGCGGCCGTGCTGTCGGTGGCGCTGCTGCTGGACCACCTGGGCCAGAAGGAAGCGGCCCGGCGGATCGAGGCGTCGGTGGCGTTCGACCTGGCGACGCGGGACCAGTCTTCGCCGGGGGCCACGCAGGCCATCGGCGACCGGCTGGCGGCACTGGTGTCGTCCAACGTGCGGACGGCCGGCTGAGGTTTTCGGGAAAGCCCCGCGCAGCTGCGCGGGGCTTTTTCGCGTTTCCGGTGTTCCCGGATGGTGGGAGCTTCGCCCAGTTCCTGGACTCGTCCGGCGGCGCTGTGGCATGATGCGGCTGTGACCAGCTTCGCGATCATTATCGACGAGCGCGCCGGACGATAGCTCCACAAGAGCCCCCGGCGCGCAACCTCTCGCACCCCTGCGGGAGGTTTTTTTGTTGCCTTGAAACGCTAGGAGAAGCCCGTGACCCGCCAGGAGCCCGCCGATACGCCGCTGGGCGACGCCTTCCACCTCTACGACACCACCCTGCGCGACGGTGCCCAGCGGGAGGGCATCTCCTACTCCGTCCAGGACAAGCTCGCCGTCGCGCGGCTGCTGGACGAGCTCGGTGTCGGGTTCATCGAAGGCGGCTGGCCCGGGGCGCTCCCCAAGGACACGGAGTTCTTCGCCCGTGCCGCGAAGGGCGAGCTGAAGCTCAACCACGCGGCCCTCGTCGCCTTCGGGGCCACCCGGAAGGCCGGCACCACCGCCGACGCCGATCCGCAGGTCCGGGCCCTGCTCGACAGCGAAGCCCCGGTCATCACGCTCGTCGCGAAGTCCGACCTCCGGCACATCGAACGCGCTCTCCGCGTCGACGTCGACGAAGCCTGCGCGATGGTGAAGGACACCGTCGAGTTCCTCACGAAGGAAGGCCGGCGGGTGTTCCTCGACGCCGAGCACTTCTTCGACGGCTACGCGCATTCCCCCGAGACCTCCCTCCGGGTCCTCGACGCCGCCGCCCACGCGGGTGCCGACGTCCTCGTGCTCTGCGACACCAACGGCGGCCAGCTGCCGCTCGGCCTGGCCGAGACCGTCCGCACCATCAAGGAGAAAACCGGGTTCCGCCTCGGGATCCACTGCCAAGACGACACTTCCTGCGCCGTGGCGAACTCCGTCGCCGCGGTGCAGGCCGGCGTGACGCACGTCCAGTGCACCGCCAACGGTTACGGCGAACGGGCCGGCAACGCCGACCTCTTCGCCGTGACGGGAAACCTCGTGACCAAGCTCGGCATGGACGTCCTCCCGACCGGAGGAGCGGCCGAGCTGACCCGGGTCTCCCATGCCCTTGCCGAAATCGCGAACATCGCCCCCTACACCCACCAGGCTTACGTAGGGGCGTCGGCCTTCGCCCACAAGGCGGGACTGCACGCGAGCGCGATCAAGGTGGATCCGTTGCTGTACAACCACATCGATCCATCCTCCGTCGGCAACGACATGCGGGTACTGGTCACCGAGATGGCCGGCAGGGCCAGCCTCGAGCTCAAGGGACGTGAGCTCGGGGTCGACCTTGCCGGCCGGCCCGAAGCGCTGACGAGCGCCATCACGAAGGTCAAGCGGCTCGAGGCGGAAGGCTGGTCCTTCGAGGCCGCCGACGCCTCCCTGGAGCTGCTGCTGCGCCAGGAGGCCGACGTCCCGGCGGAATCGCCGTTCGCGCTGGAGTCCTACCGGGTGGTGCTCGACCACCGCTCCGACGGCGAGGTGGTGGCCGAGGCCACGGTCAAGGTGCACGTCGGCGGGCAGCGCGTCATCGCCACCGCCGAGGGCATCGGGCCGGTGCACGCCCTCGACGCCGCCCTGCGGAAGGCGCTGTCCCCGCACCTGTCCTGGTTGGACAGTGTGGAGCTGGCCGACTACAAGGTGCGCATCCTCCAGGGCCACCCCGGCACCGACGCGGTGACGCGCGTGCTGGTCGAGAGCACCGACGGCGAACGCGAGTGGACCACGGTCGGGGTGCACGGCAACATCGTCGAGGCCAGCTGGCTGGCGCTGTGCGACGCGCTGGTGCACAAGAGCACGACCGTGGCCTGAAGCGGTGGGTGGGGCGCACGTAGAATGGCCGCGTGCGCCTAGCCCGAATTGCTCATCCCGGTGGTGTCGCGTTCGCCTCGATCGAAGGCGACGGCGACGACGCCCAGGTCCTGGAAATCGCCGAACACCCCTTCGGCCAGCCGAACTTCACCGGCAAGCGGTGGCCGCTGGCCGACGTCCGGCTGCTCGCGCCGATCCTGCCGTCGAAGGTGATCGCCGTCGGCCGCAACTACGCCAAGCACGCGGCCGAGTTCGGCAACGAGGTGCCCAGCGCCCCGATGCTGTTCCTCAAGCCGTCGACCACGGTCGTCGGGCCCAACGCGGCCATCCGCCGCCCGTCCGGCATCGGCCGCGTCGACTTCGAAGGCGAGCTGGCCATCGTCATCGGGCAGCCGGTGAAGAACGTGCCGGCGGCCCGCGCCGCGAGCGCGATCCTCGGCTACACGATCGCCAACGACGTCAGCGCCCGCGACCTGCAGAAGGCCGACGGCCAGTGGGGCCGCGCCAAGGGCTTCGACACGTTCTGCCCGATCGGCCCGTGGATCGAGACCGCGCTCGACCCCGCCGACCTCGCGCTGAAGTCCGAGGTCGACGGCGAGCTCAAGCAGGACGGGCGTACTTCGGACCTCGTCCACAAGATCCCCGAGCTGGTCGAGTTCGTCTCCGGCATCATGACGCTCCTGCCCGGCGACGTCATCCTCACCGGCACGCCCGAGGGCGTCGGCCCGATCGAGGGCGGCCAGCGCGTCTCGATCACGATCGAGGGCATCGGCACGCTGACCAACCCCGTCGAGGACGTCTAGGGCGTGTCTGACAATGCCTTGGTCCAGGTGATCACGGCATGCAGGACGACCTCTGATCGGTAGGCGGGTGGTCGACCGCCGCGGGACCCGCGGCGTTTGCGGTGCCCGGCCTGATCAGCGGACTCGGGGATCACGGCGGTGATGCCGCAGTCGCCGCAAATATCCGCGGATCGCGCGCGAGGAGTAGGCCTTGTCGCCGCGGACCCGGTCGGGCCGGGTCCGCGCTCGACCACGTCCGGCTCGAGGGATGCGCAGATGCCGCATGAGGTGCGTGAACATCTGCCGCGGACCGAACGCCGCCGGCACACCTCCCGCCACGGGATCCCGCACCGATACCGGTAGATGATCCCCTCCACCGTCGCCCGCGCCTCCGAAACGGACGACCACGCCTATTCGTACGAGCCGGCAGCAGATCCTCGATCAACGCCCACTGATCATCCGACAGCAACCGAAACCGCGACACAACCAGCAGCACCCCAGCAACCAACCGGACTGTTTGTCAGACACGCCCTAACCCCGCGCCGCCGGCTCCATCGGCCGCCGGGCGAACGCCGGGGCGTGCTCCGGGCGCAGTCCCAGGCCGAGGAGCCGGGCCGGGACGTACGACAGCCGCGGGAAGCGCGTGAACGCCCGGATCATCGGCTGCGGCGGGCCGTTGCGCCGTCCGTTCATCACCCCGCGCACGACCGTCCGGTGCAGCAGGCGCTGCAGCCCCTGCACCAGCAGCGTCGGGGCGAGCCGGCGGGCGCGCACCTTCGCCAGGTCGGCTTCCGCCGGACGGCCCCGGCGCAGCGGCTCGGCCAGCAGCGTCGCCGCCGCGACCGCGTCCTGCACCGCCAGGTTGATGCCCACCCCGCCGATCGGCGACATCGCGTGCGCCGCGTCACCGATGCACAGCAGCCCGTCGATGTGCCAGCGGCGCAGCAGGTTGAGCCGCACGTCGAGGAACTTCACGTCGGCCATCGTCTCGAGCTCGTGCACCCGGCCGGCGAATTCGGGACAGATCTGCGCGACGTTCTCCCGGAACGCCTCGATGCCGCGGGCGCGCAGGTCGGCACCCTTCGGCGCGAGGTAGGCGACCTGGTAGAAGTCCGGCCGGGGGAGCGGCACGGCGAACCGGCGGTCCCGCATCTTCGGCAGCAGCATGTTCCCGGCTTCGCCGTCGCCGCGCGAGAGCCGGAACCACCAGACGTCGAACGGGCAGTCGTACTCCCGCGGCACCAGGCCGGCTTCCCGGCGGGCCAGTGACCAGCGTCCGTCGGCGGCGATCACCAGGTCGGCGCGGATTTCGCCGGTCTCGCCCGCGCTGGTGCGGTAGGTGATGCCCTCGACCCGGCCGTGCTCGCGGACCAGGCCCGTGCACTCGGTCTCCATGCGCTGGACGAACGTCGGTTCCTCGCGCGCGCTTTCGGCGAGCAGGTCGAGGAAGTCCCACTGCGGCACCATCGCGATGTAGGGGTGCGCCACGTCGAGCCGGCTGAAGTCGGCGAGCTTCATGATTTCGCCGTTTTCCTGCGGGAACCCGGCCGAACTGAGCTCGCTGTGCGGCAGGGCGTGGAACTTCTCGCCGAGGCCCAGTTCGTCGAGCAGCGTCAGCGTCGACGGGTGCACCGTGTCCCCGCGGAAGTCGCGCAGGAAGTCGGCGTGCTTCTCCAGCACCGTCACCTCGACGCCGGCCCGGGCCAGCAGCAGTCCGGTGACCATCCCGGCCGGGCCGCCCCCGATGACGACGCAGGTCGTGCGCTCGGTCATCTCGACCATCTCCCTTATTCATCACTTGTTGAATAAGACGAGGATGCACCCGTCCGGCGTCGGCGTCAAGGGGTGTGGCCGGAGATACGCTGATCGGGCGATGGCCGCGGACCGGCGCCGTGGTGACCGGAAACCGTCCAAACGCGACAGTTGGTCGAACCTGACCGGAGTTCGGCGCCGCGCTCGCGGCGGAATGCGGAGGCGCCCTTGTGGACGGAGTCGAATCCCTGACCGGACAAGGGTTTTCGCCGAGAACCGCCGGTCGCGCGACCGGGACCGGCCGTCGTGAGCGTGCGTGCGGATAACCGAACGGGGACGGTCCGCCAACTGGGAGTAGACCCGGTGCGCCGGAACAGGCGAGCCGCAATCACCTCTTTGGCAGCGTCGCGAACGCGGCGGTTGCCCTAGCCTCACTGGGTGGATTTCGCCGCGGCACCCCGGACCCCTTCGCGAACCGCCCCGCCCGCCGCGGCGGCGTCCGAGCCCTGGGCGCCGCCCGAGCTGCGGCTGGTGTGCCTGGACATCGACGACACGCTCATCGACTGCACCGCCGCGATCCGCCGCAGCCTCCACATCCTCACCGGCCGGGGCGACCTCTGGCCGCTGTGGGACCTGATCACCGAAGAGCACGTCGCCCTCGTCGTCGCCGGCGAACTCGACTACGCGACGATGCACCAGCGCCGCACCGGCTGCTTCCTCGCCGAAATCGGCATCCTCGCCGACGCCGAGCAGGTGCGCTCCTTCGAGCGTCGCCGCCGGGAACTGCTCGACCACTCCTGGCAGCTGTTCGACGACGTCCTCGACTGCCTGGAGTGGCTGCGCGCCGCAGGCCTGCTGCTGGCCGCGGTGACGAACGCCTCGGGTGTCCACCAGCGGAAGAAGATCGCCGACCTCGGCCTGGCCCCGTTCTTCGACCACGTCGCCATCGCGGGCGAGCTCGGTGTGGCCAAGCCCGACCCGGTGATGTTCCACACGGTGTGCCTGGGCCTGGGCTGCGCCCCGGCCCAGGCGGTCCACGTCGGCGACAAACTGGACACGGACGCGATCGGCGCCCGCGACGCGGGCCTGGGCGCGGTCTGGCTCGACCGCGACGGCATCGGCGAGCGCGCCCCCGAAGGCGTCCACACGGTGGCGGGCCTGGCGGAGCTGCCTGAGCTGCTGGTTTCGGAGTACGCGACGATCGGCGTCCCGGCCCAGCGCAGCAGTGGGACCCCCGCCTTCACGGTCCGGAACGGCGTGCTCTAGTATTTCTCCTCGTGCGGTGCTGAACCGGCCAGCCGGAGCAGTACCTCACTGGGGTATGGTGTAATTGGCAGCACGACTGGTTCTGGTCCAGTTAGTCTAGGTTCGAGTCCTGGTACCCCAGCTGCGGAGAGTGACCCCCCTGCAGGGCGGGAAATCGCTTCTGGTAGGTTCTCTCCAGCAAGAAAAACAGAAAAGCCCCTGGGAAACCAGGGAAGATCCTAAGCCCCCGTCGTCTAGCGGCCTAGGACGCCGGCCTCTCACGCCGGTAGCGTGGGTTCGAATCCCATCGGGGGTACTCGCACAAGCCTCGTTGACCTCGGTCAACGAGGCTTGTTCCGTCTCGGGCCACCAGCGCGCGCCCCCTGGGTTCTGTCCTCTGAGGACACGGCCGGAACGCGGGCCTTTGCCACGCCTCTGCGACGTCAGTGCGTCTCCATGGGACCCCTCCGTCTCTCGTCGGCAGGGTCCACCGTGGCAGTGGCGCGGACGGGCCTCCATCGCTCTCGGAGTGACGGGATCCGACGGCGGCCTCATCCCGCGGAGCGGCTGTCCGTCAGAACCGGCTGAAGCGGGAGCTGCGGAGGAGGGAAAGGTGCCTTCTGGCGAGCCGGGGCGGGGCGGCCGGCTTCGGGTGAACGCGGAGACGACGCTGGTCCTGCGGGAGGCGTTCCACAAGATCGACGCCCACTACCGCAACGACCACTACGGCCTGTACGACTACGCCCGCGCCGTCATGAGCAAGATCGTGGCCCTGGACCACTTCTACATCGGCTTCTTCCACGGCGCCAACCGCGTCCGCTACCCCTACGGCTACGACAGCGGCGTGTACACCGATCCGGAATCCCACATCTACGGGCCGCACGGGCAAGCCGCGTGGCTCCTGAAGCACCGCCAGACCTACCGGATGCAGTACGACAACGGCGCCGCGCTCAACGCCGGCGTCGCGTCGGGGGACACCAGCCGGGCCTCCGCCGACGCGGTCACCACCCCGCTGTTCCGCCGCGGCCGCGACGGCGAGCCCACGGTGTTCGGCATGATGTCCATGCAGAGCTACCGCCCGGACACGTTCGACGACAACTCGGTGCGGGCCTTCGAATGGCTGGCCGACCTGGTCGCCCGGGTCCTGACGAAGGAGGCCGAGGACGTCGACGCCCTCCGCCGCCTGCCGGCCGGTGTCGGCGACGCGCCGCCGGTGGTCACCGCCGACCACATCGTCGAGCTGCTGTCCTCGCGCGTGGCCGGCGTCCGGCAGCGGGCCCAGGACGCACTGGCGACGCCGGAGCGGGACTCGATGCGCGAAGCCCTGCACCGCATCGTCACCGACTGCCAGCAGCTCCAGTCGGACCTGGTGGAACTGACCCTCGACATCGACAACGGCCCGGAGGAACGCTTCATCTCCCTCACGGCGGCCGAGCAGGGCGTGGTGGTCCTGCTCGCGAGCAACATGCCGAACGACGAGATCGCGCGCGAGCTGGGGGTCAGCCTGCACACGGTCAAGACGCACGTCCGGAGCATCTTGGCGAAGTACCGGATGAACGGCCGCGCAGCGGTGGCCGAAGACGTCCGTAAACACCTGGCGCGGTGACGAACTGGTTGCCGGGTAAAGGAAGCCGGCAGCTCCCGCGCCACGCAGAAGATCTCGCCGGACGGCGGTGTAACGGTCGCGGTTGTTTCCGCGATGCGGCGACGGTCACCATTTTCCTGAGCCGCCGGGTTGCTTGTTTTCCGGACGGAAAACCGGCTTTCGCTGTAACGGAATCGGTTCGCCGGCCGCTTTAGAGGTTCGTGGCCGCGGCGATGGACCGATCGTGGCCGCCGTTTCCCAGCGATTCTGGAGGCCGGGTGCCAGGGCAGAGGCGAACGCGTGCGGCGGTCGCGGTTTGGGCGGGGGTTTTCCTCGCGGCGACGACCTTCGTGGTGATCGCGGCCGGCAGCGACGCCCGCCCGGACCTGAACTTCCAGCAGGAAGGCCATTGGGTCTACAACCCGGCCGAGCAAGCCGCATTCCACGTCAACGGCGGCACGAAGCAGGTCGACGCCCGCACCGGGAAGGTCGAGCTCACCGGTGCTGTCGCGCTGGGCCAGGGCGACCGGCAGCTGAGCGCGGTCGGCGGCGGCAAGGCGATCGTGTTCGGCAAGTCCGATCTCGCGGTGGCCGCCACGTTCGCCGCTTCCGGCGGCGGGGACGTCCCGGTGAGCCTCGAGGTGCCCGGCGGGCCGTACTACGTCTACAAGCAGGCCGGCACCGTGGTGCGGTTCGCGCAGCTGCCGCCGGTCACCCTGCGGGCCGGGGGCACCGTCGGTGAACCGGCGCCGCTGGCCGACGGCACGATCTGGTTCCAGCGCGTCGACAACGGCGCCTTGTGCCGGGTCAAGCGCGACGCCGGCGATGTCCTTTGCCCGGTGAACACCGCGGGCCGGCAGGGCGACGTCGTGGCCACCGGTGACCAGGCCGTGTTCGTCGACCCGGCCGCCGGAACGGTCACCCCGTTCGGGGAAAGCGGTGCCGGGACCGCGGCGAACCTCGGGGTCCGCGACCTCGGGGACGCGCGCACGGCCACCGTCGCGGTCGCCCGCAAGCTCCCGCTGGTCGATCCCCGGGGCAACCGGCTGATCCTGGCCGCCCTCGACGGTCTCGGTGGGGAGCACCCCGCGTCACCGCCGATCACCGTCGGGCTGGGCGCCGGTGATTTCGCCGCGCCCGTCACCTCCACCGATGCCGTGGCGGTGCTCGACCGCGCCGGGAAGCGGGTGCTGACGTTCACCCCCGAGGGCAGGCAGAAGGCGACGACGTCCTTGCCGGAAGGGGCCGGCCAAGCGCGGATGACGCGCGGGCAGGACGGGCGGGTGTACGTCGATGCGCAGGACGGCGCCCACACCGTCGTCGTCGACCACGACGGCTCGGTGACGACGGTCGGCATCGGCAAGGCGGACGTGCCGTCCCCGGACACCCCGAAGACGCCGCAGCCGCCGGTGACCCCCTCCGTCGTCCCGCCCGGCAAGACCCCGCCGCCCTCCGGCAAGGGAGCGAAAGACCCCGCGAAGGTGCCCCCGAAGGCACCGGGAGCCCCGGGTGCCGTGGACGCGCAGCCCGGCAACGCCACGGTGAAGCTGTCGTGGAACGAGGCGGACGCGAACGGCGCCGCCGTCACCGAATACCGGGTCGGCTGGCGCTCGACCGCGGGCGGGGGCACCGACGGTGCGCTCGGCGTCGGCGGCAACCAGCTGCGGACCGAGGTACCCGGCCTGCGCAACGGCGCGACCTACGTCTTCACCGTCACGGCCGTGAACTCGGTCGGTCCCGGCCCCGGCGCGGACTCGCAGCCGGTCACGCCCAGTTCGGAGGTGCCCGGAGCGCCGGGGGTGCCGGCGGCGACCGCGGCCGACGACGGAACGGTCAAGCTCACCTGGGCCCCGGCCGACGGGCAGGGCCACCAGATCAGGAACTACACCGTGACTGCGCACGGTGCCGACGGCAGCGCGACCGCGGCGGGCACGTCGGCGGACGCCTCCCTGACCACCGCGGCCGGCGCACTGACGCTCGGCACCGCCTACACGTTCACCGTGACCGCCGCCAACGAGCTGGGGTTGTCGAGCGCGGACTCGCCGTCGAGCGGCGTGGTGTCGCCCTATTCGCCGGCGGCTGCGGTCGGGAGCCTGAACGCCGCTGCCGACGACTCCACGGTGAGCCTGACCTGGACCGCGCCCGAGCTCAACGGCGGCGACCTGGCCGGGTACCGGGTGGAGGCGGACGGGCTGAGCCCCCAGACGGTCACCGCGCCGAAGGCCACCTTCACCGGGTTGTCGAACGGCACGAAGTACACCTTCACGGTGCGGGCGACGACCCGCCAGCGCGGCACGACCGGCGCCACGGTCGACGGTGCGCCGGCGACCGCGTCGGCCACGCCGGGGCGGGCGCCGAAGGTCGACGTGACCGGAGCGGCGAGCAGCGGTGACCGGCAGATCACCCTCACCGTCGGCGTTGCCGACTACAGCAGCGGCGCGGTGACCTGCCACGTGGTGCTGAACGGCGCCGAACGCTGGACGGGCGGCTGCGCGAGCGGCAATTCGATCACCGTCGGCGGGCTGAGCTACGCGACGACCTACGACATCTACGTCACCGGCGAAAACGGCTTCGGCCGTGGGCCCACCGGTTCCCACGGGTCGGCGCGCACCAACGACCCGCCGCCCCCGCCGCCGTCGGTTTCGGTGGCCAAGGGCGGCCGCTACTCCGGCTCGGCGTGCACCGACCCGAGCTGTGCCTACGTCACCGTCTCGGCCCGCAACTTCGCCGCCAACACGAGTTACTCCGTGTCCTGCGTGTCGACTGTGGACGGGACCTACTACACGTACTCGGCGCGGACGAACGGTTCCGGTGCGTTCGACAGCTCCGTCTGCTTCTTCGGCTACCGGGGCAAGCAGGTCTGGGCCGTCGTCGGTTCCGTCGAGTCCAACCACCTGACCTGGTGACCCGGTTCCCGCCAACGAGGAGAAACAGATGAACCCCCAGCTGAGCCCGGGCGACGCCTACAGCCTGATCTCCGCCAACGTGCAGCGTGTCGTGCAGGGCAAGCCCGATGTCGTGCGGATGGCGGTCGTCGCCGTGTTCGCCGAGGGGCACGTGCTGCTGGAAGACGTGCCCGGCCTCGGCAAGACCACGCTGGCCCGCTGCCTGGCGGCCAGCGTCGAAGGCACGCTGAACCGGATCCAGTTCACCCCGGACCTGCTGCCCGGCGACATCACCGGCGCGTCGATCTACCACCAGAGCAGCGAGCGGCTCGAGTTCCACCCGGGAGCCATCTTCGCGAACATCGTGCTGGCCGACGAGATCAACCGCGGGACGCCGAAGACGCAGTCGGCCCTGCTGGAGGTGATGGCCGAGTCGGCCGTCACCGTCGACGGGCAGCGCTACCCGGTGCCGCGGCCGTTCCTCGTGCTGGCGACGCAGAACCCGATCGAACTCGAAGGCACCTACCGGCTGCCGGAGGCCCAGCTCGACCGGTTCCTCGTGCGCCTCACCGTCGGCTACCCCGCCCACGACGCGGAGGTCCAGGTCGTGCTCGGTGACATGGCCGGTGCTTCGCCCGCCCAGCTGGGGGCGGTGCTGAGCCAGGAGGCGCTGGCCGGGGTGATCGCCTCGGTGCGGCAGATCCAGGCGCACCCCGCGGTCTGCTCGTACGCGGTGAGCCTGGCGGAGGCGACCCGGCAGCACCCGATGGTCCGGTTCGGCGCGAGCCCGCGGGGCAGTGTCGCCCTGGTCCGGGCGGCCCGGGCCTGGGCGGCCACCGACGGCCGCGGCTACACGACACCCGACGACGTGAAAGCGGTCGCCCCCGCGGTGCTGGAGCACCGGCTCGTGCTCACCCCGGAAGCGGAGCTCAACGGGCGCAAAGCCGCCGACGTGCTGGGCGAAGTGCTGCGGGCGGTTCCCGCGCCCGGCGGCTCCGCGACGGTCCGGGGCTGACCGGTGCCGTCCACTGCTGCTGCCCGCGGCCTTCGCCTGACTCGCCGGGGCACCGGGCTGCTGGTCGCGGCCGCGCTGTGCCTGGCCGCCGGCCTCGGGCTGGGTTTCCCGCTCCTGCGGCTGATCGCGGGCGCGGCGGTCGCCGTGGTCGTCGTGGCCGTGCTGAGCTGTCTCCGCCGGGTGAGCGTCGACGTGCACCGGGAGCTGGTACCCGACCGGGTCGAACGGGGCGATGCCGCCGTGGCCACGCTCACGCTGACGAACCGCTCGAGGCGGCGCACCGGCGGTTTCACCGCCATCGACCCGCCGACCGAGGAAGCCCGGCTGGCGGTGCAGCCGCTGGCGCCCGGGGCGTCGGCGGAACGTGCCTACCGGCTCCCGACCGGGCGGCGCGGCCTGCTCACCGTGGGCCCGCTGACCGTCCGCCGCACCGACCTGCTCGGTCTCGTGGCCGCGGACGCCCGCGGCGGCGGCACTTCGACGCTCCTCGTGCACCCCCGGCGTCACCGCGTGGGTGTCAGCCCGGGTGCCCATCCGCGCCACCACCACGAAGGCATCATCGCCCCGAGGCCCATGGCCGGGTCGACCGACCTGCGCTCGGTGCGCGAGTACGTCATCGGCGACGAACTCCGGCACGTCCACTGGCGGGCCACGGCCAAGACCGGCCGGATGATGGTGCGCGAGTACGTCGACCCGGCGCAGCCCCGGTTCACCGTGCTGCTCGACGACCGCGCGGACGCGCTCGACGAGGACGGGTTCGAGGCGGCCGTGGAGATCGCGGCGTCGCTCACCCACGCCTCCGCATCGGCGGGCACGCAGACCCGGCTGCTCACGGTGACCGGCCTGGACCTGCACCCGCACGGCGGGCTGACCGGCAGCCGGGTCCTCCAGGACGCCCTGTGCGCGGTGGAGCAAGGAAGCGGGGAGCTGGACCGCGAACTGCTGGTTTCCCGGTGCGACAGCGGAACCAGCCTGGTCCTGCTCGGTGGCGGGTTCGACACCGCCCTCGTGGGTGCGCTTCGCCGACGGGCACGCGAGGTGACCCTGTTCGACTTCGGGCCGGCCGGGCCGGCCCCCGCGCTGCCCGGCGTGACGGTCATCAAGGAACGCGACGCCGTCGTGGCCGCGGCGGCCTGGAACCGGGCGGTGGCCGCGTGAACCGGTTGGCGGCGTGCACCGCGGTCGTCGTCGCGGCCGGAATCGGCGGACTGCTGTTCCAGCCGGTGTTCTCGTGGTCCGCACTGGTCCTGCCCGTGGCCGCCGTGTGCGTGGCGGTCGTGGCTGCCGACGTCGCTTGCGTTCGCGCAGCGGGGTTCCTGCGGCCGCCGCTGGCCCTGCTGTTCGGTCTGGTGGCCCTCGCCGGCACCGTGCTGCGGCCCACCCTGGACGGAGCCCTGCCGACGGCCGCGACGGTCCGGGCGCTGGGAGACGGGCTCCTGCACGGCTGGCTCCGCACCCTCGAAAGCACCTGGCCCGCGCGGCCGGAGCCACCGCTCCTGCTGTTCGTGCCGGTGCTGGTCCTGCTGGCGGGCGTGCTCGGGGTGGAGTGCCTGCGCCGGGAGCGCAGTCCGTTGGCGGCGTTGACGCCGAGCGTCGTGCTGGTGGGGTTGTCCCAGGCGTTTTCCGTGGCCGACGGCCGGAACGCGCTCATCTTCGGTGCCGCCTACACCGTGGCCGCGGTCGTGGTCCTCGCGGCGGCGAAAGCCGCGGAGGGCCGGGATACGGCTTCCTCCGGACGTCGGCGGCCCGGGCTGTCGCGTGGTTCCGTGGTGGGGTACGCGGTACCGGCGGCGGTGACGGTCGCGGCCGTCGTGGCCGGCTGCCTGGCGTTCACCGCTTGGACGCCGCTGAGCAGGCCCGCCTATTCGCTGCCCGCGCACCACCGGTCGCCGACGGTCACGTCGGTGCTGGCCAACCCGCTCGACGAGATCGGCTCACGCCTGGCGACGCCGGGAGCGGAGGTCTTCCACGGCCACGTCTCCGCGCCGGTCGACCGCTGGACCGTCTCGGTGCTCGACCGGTTCGACGGGGTGAACTGGACGAGCAGCGCACGGTTCCGGCCGCTGGGCAGTTCCTTGCCCGCCGCCGCGGGCGCGGCGCCCGCGGGCCCCCTCGCGGACGCGACCCTGACGCTCGCTTCGGCACCGGGTGCGTGGTTGCCGACGGTGAACCGCACCGACCACGTCGAAGGCACCACCCCGCTGGTGGACCCCGTCACCGGGACCCTGTTGTCGACGCAGGCCACGGACGGCTTGACCTACCGGTTGTCCTGGCGGCCGCCGTCGGTCGACGCGAAGGCACTGGGATCCTCCGATGTGGACGCTTCGGCGGCCGGCCTGGAGCCGGTGGGGGCGCTGCCGAAGGAGATCGCCCCGCTCGTGCGCGAAGCGACCGGCGGTCTCGGCCCGTCGCTGCGGACCGCGTTCGTCCTGGAACAGTGGTTCCGCAAGAACTACAAGGTGGCGTCGGGGGAGGACATCCCGACCGGGCACGGTTACGCGCAGCTCGGTTTCTTCCTCGTGTCCAGCAAGCGCGGCACGAGCGAGCAGTTCGCCACGGCCTACGCGGTCCTCGCCCGTGCCGCGGGTCTGCCGGTCCGGGTGGCGGTGGGCTTCCGTCCGCCGGCTGCCGGTCCCGGCGGCTCGGTGGTGGTGCACAACGGGGATGTCCTGGCGTGGCCGGAGGTCGCGGTGCGTGGCGTCGGCTGGGTGCCGCTCGACCCGACCGGGACCGCCGCCGCGGACGCCGGGCCACAGCGGAGCAGCGTGGCGCAGGCGACCGACGACGCCCGCAAGAACCTGCCGCCCCAGCCGGACACCCGGCCGCAGCCGGCGCCGTCCGTGCCGCCGCAGCCGGCGGCGGACGGCACGCCGTGGTGGGTGTGGCTCGCCGTCGCCCCGCTGGCCCTGCTGCTGCTCGCCGCGCTCACGCCGGTGGCGGTCAAGGCGGTGCGGCGGCACCGCCGTCGCCGAGGTACACCGGCGCAGGCCGTGGTCGGCGCGTGGCTCGATGCCCGCGACCGGCTGCGCGACCGCGGCGTCGCGGTCGTACCGGGCATGACCGCACGCGACCTCGCGGCCGAAGCCGGAAGCGCGTACCCGGTGGCGGTCGTCGAAGGGCTCCGCGAACTTTCCCGCTGTCTCGACGTCGCGCTCTGGTCGGGCCGGGACGCCTCGCCGGAGCTGGCTCGCCGGGCGTGGTCGGTGTCCGACGACGTCCGCGCCGCCGTCCGGGGAACTCTCCGGCAGCGGATCACGGCCGTGCTGACGGTGCGCAGCCTGTTGCCCGTCCGAGCCTGACGAAACGCCGAAGGGGCACCCGGAGTTCCGGGCGCTCCTTCGGCGTTCTGCGGTGCGTCAGGTGCCCTGGTGCACGCACTGCGCCTGGCGGATTCCCAGGCTCTCGCTGGCCGCGGTGTGGTTCCCGCCGTCCCAGGTGGCCTGGATCTGGAAGCAGTACTTCTTGCCGGCGGTCACGTCGGCGGTGTAGGTCGTCCGGCGTTCGGCGAGCTTGACCGTCGGCGAGGGGGCGCCTTCTTCGGCGATCACGACCGCGTAGTCCCATCCCGGACCGCCGGTCCAGGACAGCCGGACCTGCTGCCCGCGGTCCTCCGGCGGTGCCAGCACCGGCGCGGTGGCCGGCGCTTCGGCGCTCGGCCCGGTGTTTCCCTGTTGCGGAACGGCCGAACCCGCGCCGACGGAGGCGGCCGGGGTGGATCCGGTCGTCAACCAGAAGACCCCGCCACCCACCACGACCAGCAGCGCCGCCGCGCCGGCCACGAGCCAGCGGGTCGAGGTGGACCGGCGGACCGCCGGTCCGGCGGCCGTGCGGGACGGACGCAAGGACGTCGCGGCCGCCGATTCCGGCGCACTGCCCGCTCCGCCGGGTTCGGGGTGCGGCCGCCACTCGGGTCGCAAGCCGGTCGCCGGCTGGGACACCGACGCGGGAAGCGGAGGTGACGTCCAGCCCGCCGCGCCCGCGGCCGGGCCCGGCGAGCGGGCCGGTGTCAGTGCGGCCAGTTCCATCGCGAGTTCGTTGGCGCTCGAGTGCCGTTCGGCCGGGTCTTCGGCCAGGGCTTTCGCCAGGACCGCGGCGAACCCGGGGCCGGCCACGTGGTCGGCCAGCCTCGGCGCGGGCGTGCCGACCGCACGCAACCGGTAGGCCCCGAGCGGTTCGCCCGGCCGCCGCGGGACCGGTGGCTGCCCGGTGAGCGCCGTGTAGAGGGTCGAACCCAGACCGTAGATGTCGGATCGCAGCGTCGAGGAGCCGTGGTAGACCTCGGGTGCGGCGTGCTGCCAGGTGGCGCACTCCGCTCTCGCCCCTTCCGCGTCGGCCAGCAGCGACAAGCCGAAGTCGGTGAGGACCGGGTCGTCGGCCCCGCGGAAGAGGATGTTCGGCGGGGTGATGTCGCCGTGGAGCAGCCTGCTTTCGTGCACCGCGTTCAACGTGGTCGCGATCCGACGGCCGATCCGGGCCACTTCGCCGGCCGGCAGCGGGCCGTTCGCGGCGATCCGCGTGGCCAGCGACTCCCGGCAGAGTTCCATCACCAGGTACGGGTGGCTTTCCCGGCCGGGCGTCAGCCCGCTGTCGTACATGGTGATCACGTCCAGGCTGCTGGGCAGCCTGCCGATGGCCCGGCATTCGTCGAGGAACGATTCGCGGGCGCGGCGATCCAGCGCCGAAGCGTGGAAGACCTTGACGGCGAC
The DNA here is from genome assembly GCF_046549135.1 of Amycolatopsis sp. lyj-23. Taxonomy (NCBI): domain Bacteria; kingdom Bacillati; phylum Actinomycetota; class Actinomycetes; order Pseudonocardiales; family Pseudonocardiaceae; genus Amycolatopsis; species Amycolatopsis sp. lyj-23. The sequence continues at coordinate 137,368 of NZ_JAJPWN010000009.1, forward strand.
CGGCCGGTCGAAGTTTTCCTGCACGGCGCGGTAAACGGTGGCGAAGCCACCGCTCGCCAAGGGGGTCAGCCGCGAGAATCCGGGAATTTCGGGGACTTCTTCGCCGCGCGTCGCGAAATGCACGTCCGGAGCGTAGCAATGGCGGCCCCGGCAGCGATAGTTCTGTGACAACTACGAAACCCGTGGGAGAAAGCGTGCGTATTCGATTGTCGGTCCGCGATCCCCGGGACTCCGTGTTACGCGATTTCGGTATCGAATGCGTACCGGAGAACACGATCGACGAGGTCGCCGGAGTTCTTCGCGCCGCCACCGGATTCGCGGGCGTCTTCCACGTCGGCGGACGGCCGGTCACCGGCTCCGAACCCGTCGGCGAATCCGCGTTGCGGGACGGCGTGGTCGTCGAAGCCGGCGCCGCGACGGCCTCGCGGGAACGGCAGCGACGCAGCTCGGGGCCCCTGCTGCGCGTCGTTTCCGGACGGGACGCGGGCGCTTCCCGGGAACTGGCCCGCGGAGATACCGTCGTCGTCGGCCGGAGCTCCACGGCTCAGCTGTCCCTGACCGACCCCGACGTCTCTCGCGTGCACTGCAGCCTCCGCTGGGACGGCGAACGGGTCGAAGTGATCGACCACGGCTCCAGCAACGGCACGTCGGTCAGCCGCGACGCCCGGTTCGCCGAGGCGAAAGTGCTGCACGCGAAGGAGACCCAGGTGGTGCCGCCGGGTGAGCTCCTGCAGGTGGGCGGCACACGGCTGGCGATCGAGGGTCCGCCGGCGCGGCCCGCGGCGAACGACGACGGGCGTGGCGGGACCCTCGTCAACCGGGCCCCCCGGACCCGGCCGCGGCGGCCGGAAGCCGAAGTGACCCTTCCGCCGCTTCCCCAGCAGCACACTCCCGCCCGGACCCCGATCGCGATCATGATCGCGGGACCGCTCGTGCTCAGCGCCGCGATGGTGCTGTTCACCGGGCAGTACCTCTACTTGCTGTTCGCGCTCCTGTCGCCGCTGATGACGGCGGGCATGTGGTGGAGCAGCCGGCGCACCGCGCGTCAGGCGCGGGAAGGGAGCGCCGCGGAATACGAACGACGGCTCACCGAAGCGAAGATCGCCATCCACGCCGCCGTCGACGACGAGGACGCCTACCTGCGCCGCGAATGGCCGGCTCCGCCCACCGTGACGAGCTGGGCGGAGGCCGCGGCACCCGGCCTGTGGCAGCGACGCCGGGACGACGACGACTGGCTGCGCCTGCGGCTCGGCTGCCGGTCGCGTGCCGCGAGCGTGCAGCTGCGTGGCCCGGCTCCCGCCGACGGCTGGGCCGCACCGCGGCTTGAAGCCGCGCCGGTCGGGGTCGACCTCGCCTCGGCGGGCGCGCTGGGCATCGCCGGCACCGGCGCCCGTGCCGTGCTGGACTGGGTGCTCCTCCAAGCCGCCGTCCTGCACGGGCCGGACGAGCTGAAGATCGTGGTGCTCGCCCCGCACCGGGACGCGCCGCTGTGGGTGCGGTGGCTGCCGCACGCGCGGGCCACGAGCGGCGGAGTTCTCGCGGCGTGGACGGAGAACGCCGTCGCGGCAGCCGTGGCCGCGCTCACCGAGCAGACGCAGGCGCGGCTCGAAGCTCCGCACCGGGGGGAGATCGCGGCCGACACCCTCGTCGTGCTGTCGGGCGCGCGCGAGCTCTGTGCCCGCCCGGACGTGGCGGACCTGCTGCAGCGCGGTCGCGTCGCCGGGATCAGGTTCGTCTGCACCGACGAGTCCGCGGCGGCACTGCCCGACGTGTGCACCGCGGTCCTGGAGCTGTCCCCGGACGGTGATCGCCTCGGCCTCGATCGCGGTGACCCGGTCGGCGTCACCCCCGACCGGGTCACCGCCGAAGCCGTCGAGCGAGCAGCACGCACGCTGGCGCCGTTGCGTGTCGTCGGGGCAGCCGGAGCGGCGGAACTGCCGGAACTGGTGCGGCTGACGGAACTCGTCCCGCCGGTGGACGCCGCGGCGGTGCAGGCGGCTTGGCGGCTCCTGCCTGCCTGCACGTCGGTCCCAGTCGGAGTGGACGTTGCCGGCCCGGTGCTCGTCGACATCGCCAAGGACGGCCCCAACGGCGTCATCGTCGGCATGCCGGGGGCCGGGAAGAGTGAATTCCTGGTCACCCTGCTGGCGTCCCTCGCGCTGGCGAACACCCCCGAGGACTTGAACTTCCTGTTCGTCGACTTCAAGGGCGGGGCGACGTTCAAGGACCTCGACCGGCTCCCGCACGCCCTCGGCACCGTCACCAACCTCGACGGCTCACCCGTGCGGTTCCTGTCGTCGTTGCGCGCCGAGCTGGAACGCCGTCAACGGTTGTTCAAGCGGGCCGGTGCGAACGGGCTCGCCGACTACGAGACCCGGCGGGGGAGTGCGGACCTGCCCAAGGTGTCCCGCCTCGTCGTGGCGGTCGACGAGTTCGCCCAGCTCAACGATCTGCTGCCGAGCGCGGTGGACGACCTCGTCGGCCTGGCCCGGGTGGGACGGGCACTGGGCGTGCACCTGCTGCTCGCGACGCAGACCGAGGCGGACGTGAAGAAGAACATCAAGGACAACTCGGCGTTGCGCGTCGCGCTGAAGGTCAGCCGGTCCGGCAGTGACATGCTGCTCGACAGCCCCTTGGCCGGTGAGATCGGGCAACGGCAGAAGGGGCGGGCCGTGCTGCGCCAGGCGGACACCCTGCGCACGGTGCAGACCGCTTGGTCCGGCGCGCCGAGCGGCGCCGTCCAGGTGGTCGGGTTGCGGGCGGTTCCCCTGCGGGATGAGGACCTGGACCTCCCGGACGCCCCGGCGGCTCCGTCCGGCGAGCAGGTGCGCACCGAACTCGACGACGTGATCGACGCGGTCGCCGCAGCGGCGGCCGCGGACGAGCTCCGGCCCCCGCACCGGGCGTGGCTGCCGCCCCTGCCCACGGCGATCACCCTCGACGAGCTGCCGGCGGCGGATGCCTCGCTGCAGCTGGGCTTGCGGGACGTTCCGCACGAACAACGGCAGCACGGGTACGCGCCCCGCCTGGGCACCGGCAACGTGCTGCTCGTCGGCGCGCCGCAGTCCGGCCGGAGCAGTGCACTGCGAGCGATCGCGGCCGGCTGCCTGCGGAGCGCGGGGCCGGATGCGGTCCAGCTGCACGTCATCGACTCCGGTCACGGGCTCGACGACCTCGACAGGGCGCCCCACGCGGGGGTGGTGACGAACGCCGGCGAGGTCTGGCGGGTGGAGCGGTTGCTGGTCCGGCTCGAGGCCGAGCTCGAGGCGCGCCGGGAACTGTTCGCCGAGTCCGGTGTGGCCAACCTGAACGAGCTGCGTGAAGTGGCCCCGGATGCCCCGCCGCACCTGGTCGTGCTGATTGACGGCGTCGACCCGGTCCTGGAACGCGAGCAGCACGCCGACCTGCTCCGCCGGGTGCTCGAGAGCGGACCGGCGGCCGGCGTGACCTTCTGCGTGACGACGACGGGTTCCGGGATCCGCACGACGTTCGCGCGGCTGTTCGAGTACCGGCTGAGCCTCCGCCAGTCCGACAACGACCGTCTGGCGCTCCTGGGCTTCCCTCCTCGTGCGGACGTCACCGCGCTCCCGGCCGGGCGGGCGATGTGCCAGGTGGACTCCACACTCGTGCAGTTGCCGTTGCTGGCGCCCGACCCGGCCGGGCCGGCCCAGCAAGCCGCTTGGGCCGCGGCGGTCGACAGCGCCGCACGCCGCTGGAGCGCGCCGTCCGAGCGGCTGCGGATCGACCGGCTCCCGCCGAGGATTTCGACTTCCGACGCGGTGGCCACCGGCGACAACCCGCAGCCGGGATTGGCCGTCCTGCTCGGCGTCGGCGGCGACCGGCTGGCCCCGCACTGGGTCGACCTCGGCACCGAGCGGGTCGTCACGATCGCGGGTCCCCGCCGGTCGGGACGCAGCACGGCCTTGTGCTCGGCAGCTCTCTCCGCGGCCGGCCGCGGTCACCGGGTCGCCGTGGTGGCCCCGCGGAGAGACGCGGTGCACTCCGCTCTGGCAGCCGGCGGTGTGGACGTCGTGGGCCCCGGCGACCTCGCCGACGTCCTGGGACGCGGGGTGGAGGTGCTGTTCGTCGACGACGCGGACGGCCTGGCGCTGCCGGACCCGCGGCTGGTCGAGTTCGGCAAGCCCGGCAGCCCGGTGCTCGTGGGCGCCTGCCGCGCGGACAAGCTGGCGTTCGGCCAGGGACTGGTGAAGGTGCTCGCCAAGGCCGAAGCCGGAATGGTCCTGCGGCCGGAGCGCGGCGAAGTGCTCGGCGTCGACTTCCCCCGCCCGACGTTCGACTTCCCGCCGGGCCGGGGATTTTTCGTGTCGCACGGCGAGGCAGTGCTGGGCCAGGCTGCTGATCCTGCGTTGCCGTCCCGGCCGTCGTTCCCGGCGGTTGCCAGATGAGTCGACGGACTGCTCTGGCTTCGATGACTTACAGGACAGTTCCTAGGAGCTGCCCTGTAAGCCATCGAAGCCAGAGCACGATGGCGGCGATGGTGAGTTCGGCCTGGTAGTAGGCGGCACGCTTGGCGTAGCGAGTGGCCAGGTCGCGGAACTGTTTGAGCCGGTTGAAGCAGCGTTCGACCACGTTGCGCTGCTTGTAGACCTCGGCATCGAAGGCCGGTGGCCGCCCGCCGCGGGAGCATTTGGCCGCGCGGCGGGCGATCTGGTCCTCGCGCTCTGGGCTGATAAACCTGATCCGCCGATCCCGCATCGCCTCCCGGGTCGAGGGATGCGAATACGCCTTGCCCGCGATCACCGTCTCCGGCCGGCACCGGGGTCGTCCCGGCCCGGGGCAGGCGACGCTGATGCCGTCCAGCAGCGGCAGCAGCTGCGGATTGTCGCCCGCCTGGCCCGGGGTGAGCAGGAAACGTATCGGCAGGCCACGCCCGTCGACCGCGGCACGGAATCGCGTTGATGACTCGGCGGTGATCCCGCCACCGCCGCCCACCGCCTTGCTGCGGCGGCAGCAGCGGCTCGATCACCGCCCATGCCTTGTCCGTCAACTCACCGCGATCAACCACCGCGCATAGTCACCAGAGGTCCAGCTCAACCACTTACAGGACAGCCCCTAGTCGCTGAAGGAGAGCGTGCCCGCGATCGCGGCGAACACCTCGTCGAACTCGTCGACGAGGTCCAGATTGGGGGTGACGAAGGTCAGCGCGGCGACGCGGCCGAGGCCGGGCACCGGGAGGTAGAACCGGCGCGTGAACGCCCGCACGGTGTCCGACCAGCCGGCGTGCTCGACGTCGAGGTGCCCGGCGGTGGAGACCGCGAGCCCGGCGGGGAGTTCCCGGGTGGTGATCTCGACGTCCGCGGCACGCGCATCCTGTTCGATCCGGCGCCGGAGCTGGTTCAGGTCACCGACGGGAGGCGAAAGGGCGATGGCGAGGTTGGCGGTGATCAGCAGCGGCTGGGGCGAGCCGGTGTCGACGATCTCGGCGAAGAACGCGGCCAGGATCAGGTCGGTGCTCGCGGTGAGCCGGCGCAGTTCGAGTGCGAGCGGGCCGGCCAGCCGGGCGAGGAGGTCGTCGTCGACGCCGTCGCCGTGGTGTTCGCGAGCGGTCCGGGTGAGTTCGGCGGTGAGGTCTTCGGCTCGGGGATCGATTTCCAGCCAGTTCTCGGGCAGCCGTACGCTGATCTGACGAGCGGGGGTTCGGAGCGGCATCCGGGGTGTCCTCACTTCTTCGCTCGCACGAGTTTCTCCGCCAGGAAATCCCAGCTTTCCGCGACGCGGTCGGCGTTCTTCGCGGCTTCACCGAGCTTGTCGGGCTCGGACTGGCCGTGGCCGGTCAGGTCGGCGACCACCTGCCGGCCCTCGGAGACCAATTCGATGGGCTTGGCGACCAATTCGACCGAACTCGACAGGACCTGTCCGGTGAAATAAGTGCGCGCGGCGACCGTTCTCACGGTCGCGGTGAAGTTCGTGCCGTGGGCGATGTTCTGGATGCGCAGCGGCACATCCGCGGTGTGGAACCCCCGAGTCAGACTCCGGAGCGGCCCGGAGAGCTTCGCGCTGTTGAGCACCACGTGGCTCCCGTGATCGGCCGGACTGACCAGCCGCTTCACGAGGCCGGGAAGCTCCTTGGCGGTCTTTGCGTAGCTGCCGCCACCGCCGATCAGCGCCAGGCCGAGGTCCAAGCCGGCTTCGAAGACTCCGCCCACCTTGCTGTGGTCCACAGCCGCCTGAGCGATCCGGCCGAGCAGGGCGGCTGCGGTGAGGGTGACGCCCGCCGCGTACAGCACGCCAGCCGCCTCCGGGGCGATGCAAGCCACGAACGGCGCCACGGTGGTGAGCAGCGAACCGACCTGGGACAGACCGGTCAGGAACGCGTCGAACTCCGGTGATGAAACGATGTCCGTGAAGCCCTGCAAGGCGGCTTCGAAGGTGCCGCGGTGGTACTTGCCGGCGACCTTGCCCGCCTCGTCGATCTTCGCCGCCGCGGCGTCGCCGGCGTGGTGCTGGAGTTCGGCCACCTGGTCGGCCAGGCGCCGGGCGGCGAGCAGCCGCTGCCGGGCCGAATCTGCCTGCGTGGCCGCGTAACGTGCGTCGCCGTCCGCTTGGGACCGGGCCGCGTCCGCTTCGTGGCTGATGCGGAGGTCCTGGGTGATCCGGTTCTGCGCGGTGGTCGCGCCGGCGATGTCACCGGCCGCGGTGCTCACCGTCTGCTGCACCCGGGAGGAGCCGACCCGGACCTGCGCCGAGCGGGACTGTGCCGCGTAGGCGGACGAGCGTTCCGTCGCCTCCCGGTGCCGTCGATCGAAGTCCTCCTGGTCGTGCTGCGCCGCTTCCGCCTGGGTTTCCGCCTGTCGCGCGTCGGCCTTGCACCGCCTGAGCTCCGCGGCGTAGGTGGCGAGGGCGTCACCCGCCTCCCCGTAGGAGTTCGTCAGGCGGTCGAGGTCGCCGCACAGTTCGCGCAGCGATCGTTCGAACGCTTTCGCGGCGTCTCCGGTCCAGGCCGTGTCGATGCCGGAGTCGCTGATCGCCTGGAGACGACTCCGTGCGTCCTTGGCGTCACGCGAGACCGAACGGAACACTTCGGCGGTGCGGTCGACGCGGTCGGGATCGCCGGGGGACGGGTCCCGGCCCAGCACGGGATAGCTCACCGGTGCCCCCCGAAGGACCGGACGACGTCGTCCTCGGTGCCGCAGTACGCCGCGATGGCGCTGTCCAGGTGGTCCGTGCAGTCCTTGATCCGTTGCCCCAGCAGGTGCCTCGCATCGTCCCACCGGCCCACGAACCCGGAGACCGAGTCCGCGAGCCGGGCGTGCCCGGTTTCCTCCCGGCTCAGCGGCTCGGCGACCGCGAGCCGCCCGAGTTGTTCGTCGATGCTCCGCAGCGTGGTGACGAGTTGCCGCAGGACAGCCGGGTCGACGGTGAATCCGTTCATCCGCGGAACCACCTTCGCCGATCGGTACGCGTTTTGCGAGCTGCCGGGATCACGTCCTCAGGTCGTCGGTCCCCGGCGGTTTGTTACGCCCGATCCGGTCAGCCGCAGCCCGCCCGGCGGACGCCGACGGCAACCGGCGGGGTCAGCCGAGCGCCGGGTTCCGGTCCTGCGGAAGCGTTTCCGGACCCGGCTCGTCCGACCGCCGGACCGGGCGTTCGCCGCGCTCGGACAACGCGCTCAACACGAAGTCGGCCACCGCCTCCGGGGACGGCTTGCCCGGCAGGGCGGCGACGACCTGCAGGGCCGGGTCGCCGGTCTCGGTGGCCAGCTCCCAGCCTTCGCCGGGGGTCCAGCGCAGCAGGTAGTCGCTCGGCTCGCGGTCTCCCGCCTGGCCGGCGAAGCGGATCTGGCCGCCCGCGAAGTCGCCGGTGTGCGCCCGCGTGTCCTCCGGCTGCAGACCCAGCTCCGCGGCCACCGCCTGCGTGTACGCGGCCGTGGACGGCTCGTCGTCGGTCATGGCCCGCCCTCCTGTCGCAGCGGTGGTACCCGGGCGCGCGTGGCGGGAAACGTCCACAGTGGACCGGCCGGGGGACTTGACACCTGCACCTTGTCATTCATACATTCGATGTCTCTTTGTATGAATGACGGGAGTTGATCCGCATGCGGCTCGGCCAGACCGCCGTCGTCCTCGGTGGGAGCGTCGCCGGTCTGTGCGCGGCCGGTGCGCTCGCCCCGCACTTCGACCGCGTGCTGGTGCTGGAACGCGACGAGCTGCCCGACGGCGCGGAACACCGCCGGGGCGTGCCGCAGAGCAAGCACCCGCACTTCCTGCTCAACTCCGGCCGGCGCGCGATCGGCGCGCTGTTCCCCGGCTTCGAGGACGAACTGATCGCGGCGGGCGGGCTGCTGCTGATGCCGTCCATGGACGCCGCCTACCTCGACGGGCCGGGCTGGTCGGCTCGCAAGCGCAGCGCGATGACGATGGTCTACGGCTCGCGGATCCTCATCGAGCGCGTGCTGCGGGACAAGGTGCGCGAGCTGACGGAAGTCGTCGTCCGGGAAGGCGTGGCGGTGCGCGGCCTGACGGCGGCGGCCGGGGAGATCACCGGCGTGGACTTCTCCGCGGCCGGCGGCGAGGAGCACGTCGACGCCGACTTCGTCGTCGACGCGCTGGGGCGCGGTTCCCCGGTCGCCGGCTGGCTGGCGGCGGCCGGCTGGCCCGAACCGCCGGTGCGGACGCTCGACGCCAAGGTCACCTACACCTCGCGCTGGTACGACCTGCCCGCCGAACGCCCCGCCTCCTGGTGGTGGCGGCACCTGGTGATCATGCCGACGCCGGACAAGGGCGAGCACCCCGCCGAGCACGAGTTCCTGGTCAACTTCTTCCCGATCGAAGGCAACCGCGTCATCGCCTGCATGGGCTCGTGGGGGCTGGAGATGCCCAGCACCACCGCCGCTTTCGTGGAGACGGCCCGCCGGGTGCGGACGCCGTTGTTCGCCGAAGCCATGGCCCGCTGCGCGCCTGCCTCACCGGTGCACCTCACCCGCTCCACGGGCAACAAGTGGCGGCGCTACGACCGCCTGCGCACCCCGCCGCGGCGGCTGGTCTTCGTCGGCGACTCGATCTGCGCGTTCAACCCCTTCTACGCCCAGGGGATCAGCTCCGCGTCGGCTTCGGCCTTGCTGCTGCGCGAGCACCTGGCCCGCGCCGGACGGCTGGACGCGGAGTTCTCCGCACGGTTCTTCGCCGCGCAACGCCGTCTGCTGCGGGTGCCGTGGCGGCTGGCGATGGCCCGTGACCAGGGCTACGCGTGCGCGGTCGGCACCGAGCGGCTGCCGGAGTGGCGGCGGCGCCTCGTCGCGGCCGTGTCGGCGCCGGCGTTCAGCCTCGTCGTCGGCGCGGCCCGGGAAGACGCCGTGGTGGACGAGCACTTCGCCAAGGTGTTCAACCTGGACGAGTCGCTGGGGCAGATGTTGCGCAACCCGCGCGTGCTCGCGGGCTTGGTGCGCTACCGCGTCCGCGCGGCGCTGGGCCGGCACCGCGTGCCGTCCGGCTTCGACCCGCGGGCCGAACCGCCGGCCACGGACTACTCGGCACCCGGCCCGCACGCGGCGAACGCGCGATGACCGCCGCGTGCGGGCCGGACGCCGAAGCCGTCACCCGCGGGCTGGGGTTCGACTGCCACGACGTCTCGCCGGTGGTTTCGGTCCGGCCGCCGTGGGCGCTCGCCCACTGGACGATGCCGCTGCTGGAGGTGCTGATCGTCGGCGGCGCGGTGTTCGCTCTGGTGCACGCGCTGCGCCGCCGCCGCGCGGGTGATCCGGTGAACCTGGCGCTGTGGTGGGCTTCGCTGGTCTACCTCTTCGTCACCGAGCCGCCGCTGTACTTCCCGGAGTGGTTCGGCCTCGACCGGCTCTACGGCTTCGTCTTCGCCCACAACCGGTTCACCGTGCAGTTCATGGCCGACCGGTTGCCGCTCTACATCGTGGCGTTCTACCCGGTGATCAGCCAGCTCGCCTACGAGGTCGTCCGCTCGCTCGGGCTCTTCCGGCGGAGCGCGCTGCGGGGTTCGGTCGCGGTGGCCTTCGCCTGCCAGGTGTTCTACGAAGTCTTCGACCACCTCGGCCCGCAGCTGGCGTGGTGGGCGTGGAACCCGGGCAACACGCTCGTGAACCGGCCGTTGCTGGCGTCGGTGCCGCTGAACAGCATGCTGCTGTTCGCTTCGGTTTCGATGGCCGCCATGACCTACCTCGTCGTGCTGCTGACGGGTGGTCCGCCGCGGCGACGGCTGCCCCTGCGCATTCTCCTGGCCGGCGTCCTGACCCCGCCGGCCATGGCGATCGCCGGGATCCCGTCGGGTCTCGCGGGCGACGACAGCACCGCGCGGGCGTGGATCCTCGGCGTCGAACTCGGCCTGCTCTGGCTGGGCGGCGCCTGGATCGTCGTGGCGCACCTGCGATCGGGCGAGCCGGGGGAGCCGCTGCCGGCCTTCACGCGGATCTACCCGGCCGGCTACCTGGGTGCGATGGCGGTGTTCTGGCTCGGCGCCCTGCCGTCCTACCTGGCCGCGAAGGACGGTGTCACCGCGGAGGGCACCCCGATCGGCAGCGGGCCGTACGCGCTCGCCTGCTTCGCCGTGGCCGGACTGCTGTTGCTGGCGCTGTACCGGCGCGACCGCGCCCCCGTCCCGGGCTGACGCCCCGCTCGGGGAAGATGGGCGGCATGGGGCACCACGGATGGCAGGGCAACCCGCCCGGCACCGAAGACGAGGCACGCCGCCGGATCGTCGAAGCGGCGACGGTGTGCCTGGACCGGGCCGGCCTGGCCAAGACGAGCCTCTCCGACGTCGCCGCGGAGGCGGGCGTCACCCGGCAGACCGTCTACCGGTACTTCCCGGGCCTGAAGGACATCCTGCGCGCGGTCGCGCTGGCGGGTGTCGAAGAGTTCGCCGGCCGGATGGAGCGGCACCTGGCCGCGTTCGGCACGGCCGCCGAAGCGGCGGTGGAATCGGTGGTGTTCGCCGTCCGGACGCTCCCGGGCGAACCCCACATGGGCCTGCTGCTGCAGGCGGGCGAAGCGGACTTCTTCACCGACGGGGTCATCTCGCCGCCGGCGTTCTCGTACGGGGCGCGGATCCTCCGCAACCTGCCGGTCGACTGGGCCGCCGCCGGTGTCGCGACAGACGAAGACCTCCGGGGCCTCGCCGAAGTCCTGATGCGGCTGTTCCTGTCGTTCCTGCAGTACCCGTCGACACCGCCGCTCAGCGACGACGAGCTGCGCGCCCTGGTCCGCCGCTGGGTCGGTCCGGCACTGCGCGGGTGAGTTCCGGGAAACGCGGCGATGAATGCGCTGACAATTCCTGACAACGGCGGCGGTGTGATGCCTCCCACGCCCGGCGCGGAATGCCCGCGGCGAAGGTTCGCTTCCTTCGCCGCGGGCGTTGCCGTGATCTCTCCCCCAGCGATCCGACGGCCACCGCGTTACTTCTTGGCGGCCGCGACCTTCTTGCGCGGAGCGCGCTTGCGCGGCGGCGCGGCGGGCGTCTCGGCCTCTTCGGCCTGGGCCTGCTCGTAGGCGGCGATCACCTCGGAGGACAGGCGTCCCCGCTCGGAGACCTCGTAGCCGTTCGCGTTGGCCCAGGCGCGGATCTGCTGGTTGCGCTCGCGGTCGGTGGTGCTGGTCGTGGTCGACTGGCCGGTCGCGACCCGGACCTTCCGGCCGCCGATGCGCCGGCCGGCCGCGATGTAGCGGGCCAGTTCGTCGCGCAGGGCGGTGGCGTTCTCGTCCGAAAGGTCGATTTCGTAGGTGACGCCGTCGAGGCCGAACTGAACGGTCTGGGCGGCGGTGCTGCCGTCGATGTCGTCCAGGATCTCGACGAGGACTTTCTGGGCCACGTGAATGCTCCTCAGCTGGATGTGCGTCCGGGGAACGCGACGTGTGACAAGTTGCACAATGGTCGGCGTTCTTCGGTGGAGTGTATCCACCCGGGGAGACGTACGGCAATTTCCTGTCGGAAACGCGGAACGGCGGCGGCCCGGGGTGGTCCTGATAGGACTGGGCCGCCGCCGCGGCGGCGGGTCGCGGCCGGTCGCGGCTTTCGCCCGGCGGCCGCGGCCCGGGGCGGCAATACCGGCGTGAATGCCGCCGGGAATCTACGTCCCGGACGGCGTGGAGCCCTGCTCGCCGTGGTGGTAGGGCGGATCCGTGGCGAGCGCCTCGTCGGCGGCGCCTTCGGCGGGATCGGCCAGCTTGGCCTCCTCGGCGGCTTCTTTCGCCTCTTTGATGAGCTGCCTGCTGTGCGCGAGGTCCGGTTCGGGGTTGTTTTCGTTCGCCGTCATCGCCACTCCCTGCGGTCGGATTGCGTTCCGTACCGCCACGGCTACCCGCGAAGCCGCGAACGCAACCGTCGGCGCCCGGCGTGGAAAGGCCGCCCGGGTGTCACCCCAACGAGTGGCGGCGGTGAATTCTTCGACGTCCGGCGAGGTGATCGGGTGAGCCGGTGACCGGGACCGGTTCCGCGGGCGGGCCGAGGCGGGGAATCGACGCGGGAAAGGGCGGCGGAGCGTTCTCTCGCCGATGTCGGTTACGGCGGCGGTGCGGGCGCGGGGTTTGCCGATGTGGTGTGCGGCGGAGGTGGGGGCGCGGGCTTGCCGATGGCAGCGGGCGGGCGGTGGCGTCGAGCGTCGGCGCGTACGGCGGGTGCCGGAGCGGGCGCGAGCACTTCCGATGTCGAGCGAGGCTCTTCCCCGTCCCGAGAAGGCGGCGCGGGCCGGGGGAGGGCGTTCAGGTGCCCGGAGCGGGCTTCGGAGCCGGTCGGGGTCCGGGGAAGGTCCTTACCGGCCGGGGAGCCGGGAGCGGCGATCTCAGCCCGGTCTGCGCGGCGCCGCCCGGACCGGCTCGGGGCCCCAGACGCCGGAAGGGCCCCGCACCAGGCAGGTGCGGGGCCCTTCCGATCGTCGCCGGTGTTACTTCTTCTTGGCGGCGGAGGTGCGCTTGGCCGGGGCCTTGGCGGCGGCCGGCTTCTTGGCGGCAGCGGTCTTGGTCGCGGCCGGCTTGGCGGCGGCGGTCTTGGCCCGCGAGGTGGTCGCCTTCGCCGTGGTGGCCTTGGCCGCGGTGGTCTTCGCCGCCGTGGTCTTCGGGGCCGCCTTGGTGGCGGTGGCCTTCGCGGCCGGCTTCGCGGCCGCCGTGCGGGTCCGCGTGGTGGTCGAACGCGTGGTGGCCGGCTTGGCCGCGGCCGTGCGCGTGGTGCGCGAGGTGGTGGCCTTGGCCGGAGCCGACGACGCCGCCGCGGCCGTCTTGGTGGCGGTGGACCGGGTGCTCGTCGTCGCCGCGGTGGTGGCGCGCTTGACCGGGGTCGCCTTCGGGAGCTTCTTGGTGCCGGAGATGACGTCCTTGAAGGTGGTGCCGGCGCGGAAGGCGGGCACGTTGGTCTTCTTGACGCGGACGGCCTCACCGGTGCGCGGGTTGCGGGCGGTGCGAGCGGCGCGGGCGCGCTTCTCGAACACCCCGAAGCCGGTGATGTTGACCTTTTCGCCCTTGTTGACCGTCCGGATGATGATGTCGACCAGACCGTCAACGGCCTGCGAAGCCACCTTCTTGTCGCCCAGACGCTCCGACAGCGCCTCGATCAGCTGGGCCTTGTTCGTCATTCCAGTCCTCCATAGTGGAACTACTAGTCACGGCCCATCTCGGCCGACACTGCACACGGTATTACCAATACCGCACAAAATCCAACCGGGGGTCGAAATATTTCCTTGTGCGGGGGCGGGTTCCGGCCCTCCGGCGGCCCCCTCCGGACGCCGACCGGAACGCGGACCGCACTCCCGCCACGCCTCTGATCAGGCAAAATGGGGTCGCAGAGCCGTCCACAGTGGTCGTCCATATAGGACCCGAGGCCCGTTCGGAGAACTTTTCGCGCGACACGCCGAAGCGGGGGTCCCGGCGGGTGGCCGAGGCCACCCGGGGCCCGATCCCGCGCTGCGGCCGGGGGAACGCGGGCCGCCCGGCGCGTCCCGCGGCAGGGGCGGCGGGGTGTCGCGGCGGGCTCGGCGGCGGTCCCCGGGACGGCCGGGCGCGCAGGTCTCCTTCGCCGCAACCCCGACCGGGCGGAACGCGGTGGCGTCGATCGTGGGGCCTGCCGCACCACTTCGCCGTGGGACCAAGGGGACGCGACCACGGCCGGCGGTCCGCCCGGGGCCATCGCGGCCTTGACCGGCGGCGCGGCGGGAAGCCTGGTCGACGGTGCGGTGACTCCGGAGCCGTCGCGGACGATCTCTCCGGCGTGCCACGGAAAAGGCCCTGCGGCGGCAAAAGATCATCCCCGAAGGGTGAGCTCACTCGTTCGGCGCAGTCGTGGCCTGCGGTGACGCCGGCCGCGGCAACGCCGTGTTGGGCGCGGGACCGTCGTCCCGGCGGGCTAGTCTGCGGCGGGGGAAAGCGCCGGGTGAGACAGGGAGAACCGTGGACCAGGAGACGCTCACCACCGTGGTCGGCCGGGTGGCAGGCACCGAGGACTCGACGCCGCTGCAGTTCTGCGTGGCCATCGATCCCGATGCCTACCTGCAGCTCGACGACGTGGTCGTGACCCGGCGGGAACTCCCGGGCCTGGGGCAGGTCACCTCCTACGGCGTCGTGACGCAGGTGAGCGCGCGGCACGAGGGCGCCAGCTTTGGCAGCGACGTCTTCCTGATCTCCGACGGGGTCCTGCCCGCCCAGGTGCAGGAGATCGCCGAGATCGCCACCACCCGCGTCGAGCCCGAGTGCTACGTGCCGCCCCGGCCGGGCAGCCGGGTCGAGCGGGCCGTGGGGGAGGATCGCGCGCAGGCGCTGTACTTCGACAACATGACCCGCCAGGTGGCGGTCGGGCTGGGCCGGGACGGCGAACCCGTCTACCTCAACATGGACTTCCTCGACGGCACCCGCGGCGCGCACGTCAGCATCAGCGGCGTCTCCGGCGTGGCCACCAAGACGTCGTTCGCGTTGTTCCTGCTGCACTCGATCTTCCGCGGCGGCGCCCTGCCCAACGCCCACAACGCCAAGGCCCTCGTCTTCTCCGTCAAGGGCGAGGACCTGCTGTTCCTCGACACCCCGAACGTCCACCTCGACGAAAAGCTCACCGGCGAGTACCTCAAGCTGGGCCTGCCCGCCGAGCCCTTCGCCTCCGTCGGCTTCTACGCGCCGCCGACGCCGTCGGACACCACGGGGAAGCCTTACGTCACCGGGCGGACCTCCGGCGTCGGCGCGTTCTGGTGGACCATCGCGGAGTTCTGCGCCCGTGACCTGCTGCCCTACGTCTTCGCCGACGCCGAGGACGAGCGCAACCAGTACACGATGGTCATCCACCAGGTCGCGAACCGCCTGCGGCTGGACAGCACGCCGGCGGGCAAGGACGGCGCCGCGAACGTCGACGGCGTCCTGTGCCGCACCTACGCCGAGCTCGTCGACGTCATCTGCGAGCGCGTCACCGACGAGGAAACCCGCGCGAGCTGGGCGGGTGCGGTCACCGGCGCGGGCACGGTGAACGCCTTCATCCGCCGCCTGCGCTCGAGCCAGCGGGCGCTGTCCGGCCTCATCCGCGGCGACCTCGCCGACCACCCGGCGCGCTCGCTGTCCACGGAGAACCAGCAGGTGACCGTGGTGGACATCCACAACCTCGTCGAGCGCGCGCAGCGGTTCGTCGTCGGCGTGACGCTCGCCGCGGAGACCGCGCGCAAGGAAGCGGCCGGCCCGGGCGGGCTGCTGTTCACCATGCTGGACGAGCTCAACAAGTACGCGCCGCGGGAAGGCAGCAGCCCCATCAAGGAGGTGCTGCTGGACATCGCCGAGCGCGGCCGCTCCCTCGGCGTCATCCTGATCGGCGCGCAGCAGACCGCCAGCGAGGTCGAACGCCGGATCGTCAGCAACAGCTCGGTCCGCATCGTCGGCCGCCTCGACGCCGCCGAGGCTTCGCGGCCCGAGTACGGCTTCCTCCCGGCCAGCCAGCGGGTCCGCGCCACGCTCGCCACACCCGGCACGATGTTCGTGAGCCAGCCGGAGATCCCGGTGCCGATCGCCGTCGGCTTCCCGTTCCCCGCCTGGGCCACGCGGCTTTCCGAGGCCGGGCGGATCCCGACGACCACCACGGTGTCGTCCACGTCGAAGAAGTCCGATCCCTTCGCGGGCCTCCCTTCGCGCGGCAGCGACCCCTTCGGCGACGACCCGCCGCCGTTCTGAGCCTGACCGCCCGCTACCCGAACGGAAGGAAGCCGTGTGAAGTTCCTGCACACCTCCGACTGGCACATCGGCAAGACGCTCAAGGGCCGCAACCGCCTCGACGAGCAGCGGGCGGTGCTCGGCGAGATCGTCCGGATCGCGCGGGACGAGCCGTTCGACGCGATCCTCGTCGCGGGCGACCTCTACGAGACGTCGGCGCCGTCGGCGGCCGCGCAGGAACTCGTGGTGCGGGCGCTGATGGCGCTGCGCGAAACCGGGGCCGAGGTCGTCGCCATCGCCGGGAACCACGACCACGCCGCGACCTTCGAGGCCTACCGGCCGCTGCTCAAGGCCGCGGGCATCCAGCTCACCGGCGACCCGCGCCCGGTGCACGACGGCGGGGTGTACTCGTTCGACGCGCGTTCGACGGGCGAGCGGGTCAACGTCGCCGTGCTGCCCTTCCTTTCCCAGCGCTACGCGGTCCGCGCCGCGGAGCTGCTCGCCGGGACCCCGGCCGACAACGTCGGCGAGTACGACCAGCGGGTGCGCGACATCCTCGAGCACCTCAAGACCGGGTTCACGCCCGGCGCGGTGAACCTCGTCATGGCGCACCTGACGGTGACCGGCGGCACGATGGGCGGCGGGGAGCGCGCCGCGCAGTCCATCTTCGAGTACCACGTGCCCGCCACGGCGTTCGGCGCCGACCCGCACTACGTGGCGCTGGGCCACCTGCACCGGCGCCAGTCGCTGCCCGCCGCGTGCCCGGTGCACTACAGCGGTTCGCCGTTCGCCGTCGACTTCGGCGAGCAGGACAACACCAGCGTCGTGCTGGCGGTGGAAGTGAGCCCGGCGACGCCGGCGAAGATCACCGACATCCCGCTCACCGCCGGGCGGAAGCTGCGGACGGTCCACGGCACGGTGGCGGAACTGATCGCCCGCGCGGGGGAGTTCGGCGAGGACTACCTCCGCGTCTACCTCCGCGAAGCGACCAGGGCCGGGCTGCGCGAGGAGATCCAGGAAGCCCTGCCGAACGCCCTGGAAATCCGCATCGACCCGGAGTTCGCCGCGCCGGTGACGACGTCGAACGGCGACCGCGCGGTCGCGGACCGTTCGCCGGGGGAGCTGTTCGCGAGCTACTGCGCGGAACGCACGGTCGAGGACAAGCGCGTGCAGGCGCTCTTCGCGCGGCTGCACGACGAAGAGACGAGCGGGGTGTGACATGCGGCCAGTGCTGCTGGAGATGACCGGCTTCGCGTCCTTCCGCGAGAAGACCGAAGTGAGCTTCGAAGACACGGACTACTTCGCGCTCGTCGGGCCGACCGGCGCGGGCAAGAGCACGGTCATCGACGCCCTCACGTTTGCGCTGTACGGCTCGGTCGCCCGGTGGGACCACGAAGGTCTCGTCGCGCCCGCGCTCGCGCCGACGGTGAACCGCGCGACCGTCCGCCTGGTCTTCGACGCCGGCGGCGCGCGCTACCACGTGGTGCGCGAAGTCCGCCGCAGCGGCGGCAAGAAACCCACGGTCAGCGTCAAGAACGTGCGCCTGGAACGGCTGATCGACCCGACCGCGCCCGGCGGCCCGGAGGACGACGCCGACCCGGTCGCCGCGGACTCCGAGGTCACCCCGGCGGTCGAACGCCTGCTCGGGTTGACGTTCAAGCACTTCTGCACCTGCGTGGCCCTGCCCCAGGGCGACTTCGCCGAGTTCCTGCACGCCAAGGCCGCCGACCGGCAGAAGATCCTCATCAAGCTGCTGGGCCTGGAGGTCTACGAGCGGATCGGCCGCCGGGCCGGCGTGACGGCGGAGCAGCAGAAGCAGCGTGCCGCCGTCCTGGCCGAACAGCTCGGCAGCTACGCCGACGCCACCGAGGAAGCCGTCGCGGAGCTCGCCGCGCGGATGACCGCGCTGGCGGAACTGGACGCGCGGGTGAACGCGGCCCTGCCCGGGTTGAACGACGCCACCCGCGCGCACGAAGAAGCGCGTCAACGCGTCGCCACGCTCACGGCGGAGCTGAAAGTCCTCGACGCTGTAGAACGCCCGGACGGTGTCGAAGACCTCGAAACCCGGCGTCGCGAGGCGGCCGAGGCCGTCGCGGCGGCCCGCACCGCGTTGGAGACGGCGGAAACCGCGGACGAAGCCGCCCGGGCCGCCCTCGCCGCGGCGCCCGCGCGCGGCGAGCTGGAACGGATCCGCGTCGCGCACACCGAACTCGCCGATCTCGAGCAGGCTCTCCCGCGGCTCGGTGAAGCGGCGGAAGCGGCGAAGCAGGCGAAGGAAGTCGCCGCCACGGCCGCGAGCGAAGCGGTGTCCGTCCTCGACGCGGCCAGGGAGAACCGGGACCGGACCGCCCGGGCGGCGGAGGACACCGCCGCCGAAGCCGCTCGCGCCCGGCAGGACCGGGACCGGCTCGCCGGCCTGCGGCCGCCGGGGGATCTCGGGAACCTGTCGGCGGAATCGGCGCGGGTGGCGAAGCGCACGGCGGCCGCCGACGAGCGTCTGCAGGCCGCGGAGGCCGCCGACGCCGGGGCACGGGCGGCGCTGGCCGCCCAGCCGGATGTCGCTCCGCTGGCCGCGGCCCGCTCGGATGCCCGCACGCTGTATGCGTTGTGCGAGGCGCAACGGAAGGCCGCGCCGGAGCAGGTCGCTCGCCGGGCGGACCTGGAAACGGCGCGCGCGGCCCTCGCCGTCGCCGACGCCGAACTCGCCGCGGCGAAGACCGCGTTGGCCGAAGCCGAGCGGGCCGGGCAGGCGCTGGTGCTGCGGGCCGGGCTCGCCGTCGGGCACCCGTGCCCGGTGTGCGAGCAGGAAGTCACGGCCCTGCCGGACGCCGGCGGCCACGCCCACCTCGCCGAGGCCCGCGAACGCCTCGAACACGCCGAGCGCGGCCGTGCGTCGGCCGAATCGGGCGTGCGCAAGCTGGAACGGACCGTGGACCGCGACGCCGACGCCCGCGCGTCGGCGGCCGCGCAGGCGGAAGAACTCCGCGCGGTGCTCGCCGAGGTCGACGGCCCGCCGGAGTCGGCAGCCCTGCTGCGGCCCGTCGAGGCGGCCTTCTCCGAGCAGGACTACGCGGATCTCGTCGCCGCCGTCCGCGAACGGGGTGAGTGGCTCTCCGCGACGATCGACGGTCGCACCCGGGTCGCCGAAGCCGCGCGCGCCGCCGACGCGGAACTGGCCGCGGCTCGCGCCGAACGCACGAAGGCCCGGCAAGAGGCCGAGGTGGTGGCGAAGTCGTTCGCGGCGGCCCGCGAGGCCTTGCGGGCGGCCCGCGATCCCCTGGTGGAGCTGGGGGCGCCCGCGCTCGGCGGCGACGACGTCCCGGCGGGGTGGCAGCGCCTCACCTCGTGGGCGGCTTCCGCGCTCGCCGAACGGCGAACCGTGCTGGCCGCCTGCGAAGCGGCCGCCGAAGCCGCCGGCAAGGAAGCTGTCGTGGCGGCGGAGGATTTCCGGACCGCCGAGCGGGACGCCGAGCAGCGGCGCACCCGGGCGGTCGACACGGGGCTGGCCGAGCAGGCGGCGAGCACCGGACTGGCGGCCGCCCGGCAACGGCAGGCGGAACTGACGGCCATCCTCGACGGCGCGCCTTCCGCCGAGGTGGTCACCGAGCAGCTCGCCCGCGTCGCGGAACTCGAGCAGGCCGCCAAAACCGCGGACGCCGGGCTCAGGACGGCCCGCGCGGCCGCGAAGCAAGCCGCGGAAGCCCAGGCGGGCATCGGCGCCCAGGTCGAAGCTGAGCGGCAGAAGCTGTCCCGTGCGCGCGACCCGCTGGTCGGTCTCGGCGCTCCGCCGATCGACGGAGAAGGCCTTCTCGACGCCTGGACCACCCTCACGGACTGGGCTGCCGGCCAGGCGAAGGACCACCGCGAGCGGCTGGCGATCGCGGAGACGGCCGAGCGCGAAGCGGCGGAAGCGTTGCAGGCGGCCGGACGCGCGGTTGCCGACGACGTGGCCGCGCTGGGGGTCGCCGCGGGGGACGGGCCGGTGCGCGACCGGGTCCCGGTCGCCGTCGCGGCCGCCCGGGCGCGCGCCGAAGCCGACCACACCGACATGAAGCGGCGCGTGGCCCGGGTCGCGGGGCTGCACGAAGACATCGCGGCCGCGGAGTCCGACGCGCAGGTCGCGCGGCTGCTCGCGGACCTGCTGCGCTCGGACAAGTTCCCGCGCTGGCTGATCGCCGGGGCCCTCGACACGCTGGTCGCGGAGGCCTCGGCGTCGCTGCTGGAACTGTCCGGCGGCCAGTTCGAGCTGACCCACGACAAGGGCGACTTCCTGGTGGTGGACCACAACGAGGCCGACGCCCGCCGTCCGGTGAAGACGCTGTCGGGCGGCGAGACGTTCCAGGCGTCCCTCGCCCTGGCCCTCGCGCTGTCTTCGCAGCTGGGGGCCATGGCGGCCGAAGGGGCGACCCGGCTGGAGTCGATCTTCCTCGACGAGGGCTTCGGGACGCTCGACGAGGCCACCCTCGACGTCGTGGCGTCCACTTTGGAGAACCTCGCCGCGTCCGGCTCCCGGATGGTCGGGGTGATCACGCACGTGCCGGCGCTCGCCGAGCGCGTCCCGGTGCGGTTCCTGGTCACCCGGGACGGCACCGGCTCGCACATCGCCAGGGAGGGCGCATGACCGTTCCACAACTCGACGCGGCCGCCGGGATGAACTTCAGCATCGACGCCTGGGACCCGGGCTACGGCAGCTCGCTGGAGGCCGAGGACCTCGGGCGCTCGCAGGCCGAGGTGGAACTCGACGTCGAGGTCCCCGAGGCCGAGTGGGCGCCGATCGACCCGTCGCCGGTGTCCCCGCCGGAAGCGGTGCTCTTCGTCGACGGCGTCCGCCGGATCGACGCCCGCGTCTGGATCGACGACCCGGCGGGCACGAACTCGGCGTCCATCGGCCTCTGCGCCTCCTACGCGGCGGGGGTCGTGTGCTGCTGCGCGGGCCGGGCGCACGTCGTCGGCACCGACGTCCGGCGCGGGTTGTTCACCGTCGCTCCGCAGGCGGACGACATCGCGACCCCGGCCGGCGTTTACACGGCGCACCGGGCGGCGCCGAAGGAGGACAAGCCGCTGCCGGTGGTGCTGTCCTCGGCGCTGCAGGAGCAGCTGGCCGAAACCGAGCTGGAGACGGCGATCCGGGCGCGCACCGCGATCGCCGGGCACGTCGGCGAAGACCTGCTGGTCGTGGACGGCCCGCTGCGCGGCCGCGCGCACCTGGACCGGGCCGTCGGGTTCATCAAGAGCCACCAGACGACGTACCTGCCCGGCGAGCTCAACGCGCTCGTCGGCCGGCTCGGCCCGCACCAGCGCACGCCGGTGTTCCTGATGGGCACGACGTGGGTCCGGCACTCGTGGTACCTGCGGCTGCCGTCGGCGGGCGGGCCGCCGTGGTCGGGGGTCGTGCGCGTGGAGGCGGCGCCGCACCTCGGCCGCGAACAGGTCGCCGAGCTGGCGAACGTCACCCAGTCGGTGCTGGGGCGGTTCGCCTCCGTCGCGTACAAGGACTCGCGGGCGCCGCAGAACCTCTACCCGATCGCGGGCCTGGAGCGCGACCTGCGGCACCGGCTCGGCGACCAGCAGTTCGTGTACCGGGCGCTGCGGCTGGCCGCGGCCCGCTGACCCCGGGCCCTCCGGCGGCGCGCGAGGTGTCCTTTGTGGAGGGTCAGCCGGACGGCGGCCGCTCCCGCCGTTAGGCCGATCAGGGGCTTTCTCCACCCGGGTCCGGCCCGGTTCGCCGGTGCGCCCGCCGGGCTTGAGCGGCGGAAATGGTCGAGTCCAATTCTCGTTCAGGTACGTGAACGCAAATCGAGTCTATGTTTCCCTGTCAGGAATGCGTTAGCTTGGCCGCCGTTGGTCCCGCCTGCCGTGGGAGGCATCGATGCGCACCGGCCCGCTCGTTCTCGTCCTGGTACTGGGGTTGTCGACGGCGACGCCGGCGGCCGCGGCCGCGCAGCCCTGGCGCGACGCCCGGCAGTCACCCGACCGCCGGGCCGCCGAACTGATCGCGGCGATGACCCTCGACGAAAAGATCTCCCAGCTGCACCTGCAGCCCGACGCCGAGCACCAGCGGTTCGTGCCGCCGATCCCGCGGCTGGGCGTGCCGGGGTTCCGGATCGCCAACGGCCCGGCCGGCATGGGGCCCGCCGACGACAAGCCGCAGAAGCCGGCGACCGCGCTGCCGGCCACCATGGCGCTGGCGTCGACGTTCGACACCGGGCTCGCCCGCCGGTACGGCCGGCTGATCGGCAGCGAGACCCGCGCGCTGGCGCACAACGTGTCCGAGGGGCCGGACATCAACATCGCCCGCGTCCCGCGCAACGGCCGGACGTTCGAGGGCATGGGAGAGGACCCGTTCCTCGTCGGCGCCCTGGGTGCCGCGGACATCCGCGGCATCCAGGAGAACGGCACCATCGCCGAGGTCAAGCACTTCGCGGCCAACAACCAGGAGACCCGGCGCCAGAGCATCGACGAGCACATCGACGAGCGCACGCTCAACGAGATCTACCTGCCGCACTTCGAGCAGGCGGTCACCGAAGGCCGCGCGGGCTCGGTGATGTGCGCCTACCCGAAGATCAACGGCGTCTTCACGTGCGAGAACCGCGCGCTGCTGCAGGGCAAGCTGCGTGCCGGCTGGGGGTTCACCGGGTTCGTCCAGTCGGACTGGGGCGCCGCGCACAGCACCGTCGGCTCGGCGGAGGCGGGCATGAACCTCGAGATGATCGACGGCACCTGGTACGGCGAGAAGCTCAAGCAGGCCGTGCTGGCCGGGCAGGTGACCGAGCAGCGGGTGGACGAACTGCTGCGGCCGCGGTTCCGCACGATGTTCGCCTTCGGGCAGTTCGACCACCCGCCGGCGCTCACCCCCCTGCCGACGGCCCGGCACGACGCCGCCGCGCAGGAGTTCGCCGAACGCGGCATGGTGCTGCTGCGCAACGAGCACGCGCAGCTCCCGCTCGACCCGCGGGTGCGCTCGATCGCGCTCGTCGGGCCGTTCGCGACCAAGGCCAAGACCGGCGGCGGCGGCAGCTCGGCCGTCATCCCGACGTCCACAGTGGACCCGTTGCCGGGCCTGCAGCAGCGCGTCCCGGGCGCCGCGGTGACCTTGGACGACGGCAGCGACGTCGCCCGCGCGGCGGCGCTGGCCCGGACCGCCGACGTCGCCGTGGTGATGGTCGGGGACAACGAGACCGAGGGCAAGGACCGCCCGGGCCTGGCCCTGGAGGGCAACCAGGACGCCCTGGTCACCGCCGTCGCCGCGGCCAACCCGCACACCGTCGTCGTGGTGAAGAGCGGGGGCCCGGTGCTCATGCCGTGGGCTTCGCGCGTGCCGTCGATCCTCCAGGCGTGGTACCCGGGCCAGCAGGACGGCGCGGCGGTGGCGGCCGTGCTCTTCGGCGACGTCAACCCGTCGGCGAAGCTGCCGATCACCTTCCCGGCGGCGGAGGCCGACACCCCGGCGAACACCCCGGCGCAGTTCCCCGGCGTCGACGGCGTCGCGACGTATTCGGAGGGCCTGCAGGTCGGCTACCGGTGGTTCGACGCGCAGGACCGCACCCCGCTGTTCCCGTTCGGTCACGGCCTGTCGTACACGACGTTCGCCTACACGGGTTTGTCGGTCCGCAACACCGGCGACGGCGCCACGGCGACGTTCACGGTGCGCAACACCGGCCACCGGGCGGGCGCCGAGGTCGCGCAGCTGTACCTGGGTTTCCCGGCGGCTGCCGGAGAGCCGCCGCGGCAGTTGAAGGGCTTCGAGCGGGTCTCGCTGGCGCCGGGCCAGGCCCAGCGGGTGACGATCCGGCTGGACGCGCGCGACTTCTCCGTGTGGAGCACGACGGCCCACGCGTGGCAGCCGGTGCGCGGCGGGTTCACGGTGTTCGTGGGCGGCTCGTCACGGTCGTTGCCACTGCAGGCGGCGTTGGTGCGGCGCTGAGCGCTCGTGCGCTGCAGCTGGGGGTTTTCCGGCGGCCCTCGCGTAGCGGGCGGCGCTGAGCGTTCAGGACTTGCAGCCGGGCGCGCCGGCGGCGGCGAGCATCAGCTCCGGGGACGCCGTCACGGCGCCGACCGGGTCGTAGGTGCCGTCGAGGTCCAGCTGCGCCTGGTCCAGGGCTTGGAAGGCCGGCCCCTGGGACGCCTCGTTGCCCGGCTTCGCGCGGTCGAGCGCGGTTTTCGCCCCGGCGGCGCGGTCGCGGGCCGTGGTGAACTTCGTGATGAAGGCCCTGCGCACGGTTTCGCCGAGCGGCACGGGCGCGGCCGGCAGCGCGGTCAGCTTGCGGATCGTCTCGCCCGTGCGGTCCGCGAGGCCGCCCAGTTCCTCGCTGATGGCCCGCTGCACCTCGGCGACGCTGCTGGGCGTCGGCCGCGTCGGTGCGGCTTCGCGGTTGGTCCGCTCCTGGTAGCCGCGGACCGCGGCGCAGAAGCCGTCCATCCAGCGCACGGCGGCCGGATCGGCGGCCGGGGAACGCGGGATGGACTCGACCGGGCTCGGGTAGTGCGACTCGGGGGGCTTCTCCGGAGTGTCCTCGCAGGCGGTCAGCAGCAGGCAGGCGCCGAACAGGGCGGCAGCGATCTTCACGGGTTCCCCCTCGCGTTTGCCCGCTACACGCGCGAGCGGGCCGTCCGGTTGCGTCACGCGGCGGCGAGGGTACCGCCCAGCGCCCGGAGGCCCTCGTCGGTGAGCTCGGCCCGCGTCCACTGCCCGACGACCCCGGCCCGGGCGGCTCGGATCAGGCCGGCCCGCGCCAGCTGGTGCGCCGTCGCCTGGTCGCAGCAGGGCAGGCCGTCGACCCGCAGGTCGGGTTCGCAGCTGCAGGTGAGTTCGGCCCGCCCGGCCCCGACGGCCCGCAGCATCGCCAGGGCCCGGCGGTTGAGTTCGGTGTGCATGGTGGTCATCCCCCTCGTGTGGTGCCGACTATGAGGAGACGTGGCCGTCGTCACCGAATACGCGGTTTCGCCCGCGGTCACCCGAACGGCGCTACTTGCGCTTGCCCCAGCGCTCGTCCTCCGGGTCCTCGCCCCGCCGGAGCGCGTCCAGGTAGGCCCGGTCGACGGCGAACCGGGCCGCGATCTCCCGGCCCTCGGCGACCTCGCCGTGGCCGGGGATGAGGACGTCGACGTGTTCGGCGGTTTTCTCCAGCCGGTCGAGCACGGCCTGGTAGGCGTCGGGCTGCTCGTCACGCCGCGGGTCGAGCAGCGGGATCAGGACGTCGGACAGCAGGTCGCCGGCGATCAGCACGCCCCGGTCGGCGAGCAGGACGGCGGCGTGGCCCACGGCGTGCGCGTCGTGCTCGATGATCTCGCCCGGGATCGGGGTGCCGTCCGCGGGCAGCGGCGTGAGGCGGGCGATCGGTTCAAGGGGGATGTCCGGCGCGGTTTCCTTCGCCATGGCCTGGGCCCGTTCCCGCGCCTCACCGGCGATGCGGGCGTTGGCGGCCGTGGCGTACCGGGGGACGTCGCCGAAGCGGGGGTGCCAGAGCAGGTGGTCCCAGTGCGGGTGCGTGGAGAACCCGGCGACGACCGGGATCCCGAGCCGGTCCAGGTCGTCGGCCAGCGCGTCGAGTTCGGCGCCGTGGATGCCGGGGTCGACGACGACCAGCCCGTCGTCCCCGCGCACCACCGTGGTGTTGCTCCAGACCCACTCGCTCTGCCGCACCCAAACGCCGTCGGCCACCTCGTTCAGCATCGGGTCACCGTGCCAGGCGCGACGGCCCGGCGCAATGGAGCGCAATGGAACTCAGAGGCGTTCCTGCAGCGCGTCCGCCGCGGCCAGGAGGTCCGCGGCCCAGCGCGCGCCCGGCTTGCGGCCGATCCGCTCGATCGGCCCGGACACCGACACCGCGGCGACCACCGTCCCCGCGGAGTCCCGCACCGGGGCCGAGATGCTCGCCACCCCCGGCTCGCGTTCGGCCACGCTCTGCGCCCAGCCGCGCCGCCGGACCTCGAGGAGCGTGCGCTCGCCGAAGACGGCGTCGGCCAGGATCGTGCGCTGCGTGTGCGGGTCCGCCCAGGCCGCGAGCACCTTCGCGCCCGAGCCGGCCGTCATCGGCAGCCGCGAACCGACCGGCACCGTGTCGCGCAGCCCGCTCGGCGGCTCGGCCGTCGAGACGCACACGCGCTGGACGCCGTCGCGCCGGTACAGCTGGACGCTTTCGCCCGTGACGTCGCGCAGCTTCGGGAGCACCACGCCCGCCGCGTCGAGCAGCGGGTCCGTCGAACCGCCCGCGAGCTCGGCCAGCGCCGTACCGGGGCGCCAGCGCCCGTCCGGACCGCGGCGCAGCAGCCGGTGCACCTCGAGGCCGACCGCGAGCCGGTGCGCGGTGGCCCGGGGCAGGCCCGTGCGCGTGCACAGTTCCGCGAGGCCGCAGGGGTCGTCCGCGACCGCCTGCAGGACGGCCACTGCTTTGTCCAGTACTCCGATACCGCTATGCTGTCCCACGAACCGATACTAGCGTCCCGCACTTTGGGAAGTCCAGTATCTGGGAAACCCCGAACTCGAGCTGCGCCCTTCCTTCGCGGCTCGCATCCGTTCCGCCGGTGCGCGCCCGAGTTCCGACCCGTGGAAGGAGCCGGAGATGACCAGCCCGACCGGCAAGGCCCGCACGCTGGCGGAGAAGGTGTGGGAAAGCCACCTCGTGCGCCGAGGCGAAGGCGCCGAACCGGACCTGCTCTACATCGACCTCCACCTGCTGCACGAAGTGACCAGCCCGCAGGCCTTCGACGGCCTCCGCCTGGCCGGGCGGCCGGTGCGCCGCCCCGACCTCACCATCGCGACCGAGGACCACAACGTCCCGACCGTCGACATCGAGCTCCCCATCGCCGATCCGGTCTCGCGCACCCAGGTCGACACCCTTCGCCGCAACTGCAAGGAGTTCGGGGTCCGGCTGCACCCGATGGGTGACGCCGAGCAGGGCATCGTGCACGTCATCGGCCCGCAGCTCGGCCTGACCCAGCCCGGCATGACGGTGGTCTGCGGCGACAGCCACACCTCCACGCACGGCGCGTTCGGCGCCATCGCCTTCGGCATCGGCACGTCCGAGGTCGAGCACGTGCTGGCCACGCAGACGCTGCCGCTGCGTCCCTTCAAGACGATGGCGATCACGGTCGACGGCGAGCTGCGGCCCGGCGTCACGGCGAAGGACGTCATCCTCGCGGTGATCGCGAAGATCGGCACCGGCGGCGGCCAGGGCTACATCCTGGAGTACCGCGGGTCGGCCATCGAGGCGCTTTCGATGGAGGCGCGGATGACCGTCTGCAACATGTCGATCGAGGCCGGTGCCCGCGCCGGGATGATCGCGCCGGACGAGACGACGTTCGCCTACCTGAAGGGCCGCCCGCACGCACCGCAGGGCGCGGACTGGGACGCGGCGGTCGAGAACTGGCGGCAGCTGCGCACCGACGAAGGCGCCGAGTTCGACGCCGAGGTGTACCTGGACGCGGGCGAGCTGACACCGTTCGTCACCTGGGGCACCAACCCCGGCCAGGGCCTCCCGCTGGGCGCCGAGGTGCCGGACCCGGAGGCCATCGGGGACGAGAACGACCGCATCGCCGCGGAGAAGGCCCTGTCCTACATGGACCTCAAGCCGGGGACGCCGCTGCGGGAGATCTCGGTCGACACCGTCTTCCTCGGCTCCTGCACCAACGGCCGGATCGAGGACCTGCGGGCCGCGGCGGAGGTGCTGCGCGGCCGGAAGGTGGCGGACTCGGTCCGCATGCTGGTGGTTCCCGGCTCGATGCGCGTCCGCAAGGCCGCCGAGGCCGAGGGGCTCGACCAGGTCTTCACCGAGGCGGGCGCCGAGTGGCGCCAGGCGGGCTGCTCGATGTGCCTCGGCATGAACCCGGACCAGCTGAAGCCGGGCGAGCGCAGCGCGTCGACGTCGAACCGCAACTTCGAAGGCCGGCAGGGCAAGGGCGGCCGGACGCACCTGGTCTCGCCGCTCGTGGCCGCCGCCACGGCCGTGCGGGGCACGCTGTCGTCGCCGGAAGACCTGCTGACCGCCGCCCGCTGACCACCCGAGGAGCTACAGCCATGGAACCGTTCACCCAGCACACCGGCGTCGGCGTCCCGCTGCGCCGGTCCAACGTGGACACCGACCAGATCATCCCGGCGGTCTACCTCAAGCGGGTGACCCGGACCGGGTTCGAGGACGGCCTGTTCGCCGCTTGGCGCGGCGACGAGGACTTCATCCTCAACCAGGAGCCGTTCCGGAACGGAAGCGTGCTGGTCGCGGGCCCGGACTTCGGCACCGGATCGTCGCGCGAGCACGCCGTCTGGGCGCTGATGGACTACGGCTTCCGGGTCGTCATCTCCGCCCGGTTCGCCGACATCTTCCGCGGCAACTCCGGCAAGGGCGGCCTGGTGGCCGCGCAGTGCGAGCAGCACGACGTCGAGCTGCTCTGGAAGCTGCTGGAGAACGAGCCCGGCACCGAGGTCACGGTCGACCTCGAGACCAAGACCGTGCGGGCCAAGGACTTCACCGCGCCGTTCCAGATCGACGACTACGTCCGCTGGCGCCTGCTGGAGGGCCTCGACGACATCGCGCTCACGTTGCGCCACGCGGGCGAGATCGACGGCTTCGAGGCGAGCCGCCCGTCCTGGAAGCCGACGACGACGCCGGTGACCGCCTAGGCCCGGGGGTGGGATCGCTTGCTCGTCAAGGGATCCCACCCACTGCTTCCCGGATGGTGGCGGCACGGGGAAACTTTCCCTGTGCCGTTGGAGTTCGCGCTGCGTAGGTAATACCGTGTCGCTAGCCGGCCGACGCGGCCGTGGAGCCTTCCTGGAGGACTGGACATGGCCAACAAGGCCCAGCTGATCGAGGCGCTGACCGAGCGCCTGGGCGACAAGAAGGCCGCCGCCGAGGCGGTCGACGGTCTGGTCGACATCATCATCCGCACGGTCAACAAGGGCGAGAAGGTCAACATCACGGGTTTCGGCGTGTTCGAGAAGCGCGCCCGAGCGGCCCGGACGGCCCGCAACCCGCGCACCGGCGAGGCGGTGCGGGTGAAGAAGACGAACGTCCCGGCGTTCCGCGCGGGAACGACGTTCAAGGACGTGGTCTCCGGCGCGAAGAAGCTCCCGAAGGCAACACCGGCGAAGAGGACAACGACCTCCCGCCCGGCAGCGGCTCCGAAGACGGCCGCGGCAAAGTCGGCGACGACGGCGGCGGCGGCGAAGCCGGCGACGACCCGGACGAGGACGACAGCGGCGAAGTCGGCGGCGGCGAAGCCGGCCGCAGGTGCGAGGTCGACCACGGCCGCGAAGTCCGCGACGGCTGCGAAGCCCGCGACGGCGGCGAAGTCGGCTACGGCTGCGAAATCGACCACGGCCGCGAAGTCTCCGGCGGCGGCGAAGCCGGCCACAGCTGCTAAGCCGGCCACGGCCGCGAAGTCTCCGGCGGCGAAGACGACCACGGCCCGCAAGACCACAGCAGCCAAGACGACCACGACCAAGACCCCGGCAAGGCGAACGTCCGCCGCGGCCGCGGCGAAGAAGGACTGACCGGCCCGAAACTGTCAGACCCCTCCGGTAACGTGAAATCCGGGGGACCCCCCGGGGGCGACCCCCTGTTGAACGAGCAACTTTCCGCCAGGGCCCCGCGCGACGCGCGGGGCCCTGCCGCATCTCAGCCCCGGCGCAGCGCAAGTCATCGACCGGAAGTCCGCCCCGACCAGACAGCCGCTGCTCGCGCGCGGCAACGCCTGCCCGCGTACAGGGGAGTCGGTCGCGTGCCTGGAGAGTCGGCCCGCGTACCGGGAGGGTCGGCCTGCGTACCCAGAGGGTCGGTTGGCGTACCTGCACGGTCGGATGGCAGGTCGAGTCCAAGCCGGAGCGAAACCGGCTGCCCGACCGAACAATCCACGCCCGCGCCCGCGAACAGCAGCCCGCGCCAGTGATCCGACTGCCCCGGCTCGTGATCCGACCTCCCACGTACGCAAGCCGACCCTCCGGGTACGCAGGCCGACCGTCCAGGTACGCAGGCCGACCGTCCAGGTACGCAGGCTGACCGTCCAGGTACGCAAGCCGACCGCAACCCCTACGCGAGCCGACCTTCTAGGTACGCGAGCCGACTGTCGGGGTAAGTGAGCCGACTGTCCAGGTACGCAGGCCGACCGTTCGGGCGCGCGAGCCGACCGCATTCCGAACCCGGGCCGACCGGACCTCGCACCCGAATCGACCCCGCACGTACTTGAGTCGGTTCGGCTGAGCCGTCGCGAGTCGGACCCGCGAGCGGGGGATCACGCACCGCCGTCGGCAGTGTCCCGAACAGACTCCCGGATCACCCGCTCGGCCCAACGCCCACCTCGAAACCGGTTCCGGCCAATTTCGCAAAGTTGCTTGAGCGCCCGGCCGAGTGGTGCCACGCTGCGTTCCTCGGGGCCCGCGTCCGGCGGGGCCGGGCTTGCGCGAGGCGAACCTGGGGGCGACCACCATCGACATCCGGCTGCTCGGCCCGTTCCAGGTGCTCGTCGACGGTTCGCCGGTCCTGCTGACCAGTTCGCGCCAGCGGGCGCTGCTCGCCACCCTCGCGCTCTCCGCCGGGCGGCTCGTGTCGATCGATGCCCTCGCGCGCGGGGTCTGGGGCGAAACGCCGCCCGCGCACATCCGGGGCAGCCTGCAAACCTACGTCATGCGCCTGCGCCGCCTCTGCGGCGACGACACCGTCGTCACCGAACCGGACGGCTACCGGCTGGTCCTCGACCCGTCCCGGGTGGACGCCCTGCGCTTCCTCCGGACCCTCGACCAGGCCGCCGCCGCGGAACCCGGACGGCGCCGGGACCTGCTCGCCACCGCCCTCGACGCCTGGGGCGGTGTTCCGCTCGAAGGCGTCGGATCGCCCGCGCTGGCCGCCGAATGGGGGCCGCTGCTGACCGAGCGCTACCTCTTCGCCGTCGAACAGCGCATCGACCTCGACGCCGGCCTCGTGCCCGATGCGCGGCTCGTCGCCGAACTCACCGACCTCGTCGCGCAGCACCCGCTGCGGGAGTCGTTGTGGGAACGGCTGGTGCGCGCGCTCGCCCGGTCCGGGCGCCGGGCCGAGGCGCTCGCGCGCTACGCCGGCCTGCGCGCGTTGCTCGCCGACGAACTCGGCGTCGAACCCGGCGAAGACCTCCGCCGCCTGCACGCGGAACTGCTCGCCGCCGACACGAGCCCGGCCGGGCACACCGTGCCGCGGCAGCTGCCCTTCGACGTCGCCGGGTTCACCGGCCGGGGCCCCGAACTCGCCGAACTCGACCGGCTGCCGCCCGGGGGCGCGTCCGGCATCGTCGTCATCGAAGGCACCGCCGGCGTCGGGAAGACGTCGCTGGCCGTGCACTGGTCCCACCGCGTCCGCGAGCGCTTCCCCGGCGGCCAGCTGTTCCTCGACCTGCGCGGCCACTCCGCCGAAACCCCGGTCACGCCCGGCGCCGCGCTCGCCGGCTTCCTGCGCGCCCTCGGCGTCCCGGCCGAAACCCTGCCCGCCACAGTGGAGGAACGCTCGGCCCTGCTGCGCAGCAGGCTGGCGGGCAGCCGCACGCTCATGCTGCTCGACAACGCCCGCGACGCCGACCAGGTCCGCCCGCTGCTACCGGGGTCCGGCAACCTCGTCGTGGTGACCAGCCGCAACCAGCTGCGCGGTCTCGTAGCCCGCGACGGCGCCCGCCGCATCGCGCTGCGTTCCTTCGACGACCGTGACGCGGCCGCGCTGCTCGCCGGCAGCGTCGGGCCGCAGCGCGTCGCCGCCGAGCCCGGTGCCGTCGCCGAACTCGCCGAGCTCTGCGGGCGCCTGCCGCTGGCACTGGCACTGGCCGGCGAGCGCGCTTCCCGGTTTTCCGGCGTCTCGCTCGCGGGCATCGTCGAGGAACTCCGCGACCAGCGGCTGCGGCTCGACACCCTGCGCGACCCGCAGGACGCCGGGACCGACCTGAGGGCCGCGTTCTCCTGGTCCTACAAGGCCCTGCGCCCGGCCGCGGCCCGCTTCTTCCGGCTGCTCGGCCTGCACCCCGGGCACGGGTTCAGCCTGTCCTCGGCCGCCGCGCTCGCGGGCGCCGACCTGCGCGAAGCGCGGGAGCTCGCCGACCAGCTCGCCGCCGCCCACCTGCTCAACCAGCCCGGCACCGACCGCTACCAGTTCCACGACCTCCTGCGCGTCTACGCCGGCGAGCTCGTCGAAACCGAGACGAGCGAGGCCGAACGCGCGACGGCGCTGCGCCGGCTCCTCGACTGGTACCTCGCGAGCGTCGCCGAAGCGAACAAGCTCGTCCGGCCGGACCTGCTGACCGACGACATCACGCTCGACCCGCCGCCGCTGCCCGCGGTCCGCTTCGCGCAGCACGAGCAGACGATCGCCTGGTACACCACCGAACGCCAGGCCCTCACCGCACTCGTCGGCATCGCCGCCGGGCACGGCTGGACCGCGCACGCCTGGAAGCTCGCCTGGCTCCTGCGCGGGTTCTTCGCCGAACGCCACGACCGCGACGACTGGATCGCCACCGCGCGCACGGCCGTCGCCGCGACCCGCGACACCGGCGACCGCACCGGCCTGCAGTACAGCGCCAACAACCTCGGCTCGGCCTACCTGCGCACGCTCCAGCCGGACAAGGCGCTCGAAGCGCTGGAGGAAGCGCGCGCCGCGTCCGAGAGCGGCGACGGCACCGCGCTGGCGGTGGCGATCCTGTCCAACCTCGCCGGCGCCTACTACGTCCGCGCCGAGTACGCCGAAGCCGAACGCCACGCGCTCCAAGCCGTCCGCCTCGCGCGCGACCACGGCCAGCGCACGTTCGTGCCGCACGCGCTCCTCAACGTCAGCGCGACCCGCATCGGCCTGCGTGACTACGACCACGCCGCCGAAGCGGCGCAGGCGGCCCACGAAGCGTTCGCGGAACTGGGCGACCGCTACCACGCGGCGCTCGCGCTGGGGAACGTCGCCGAGGCCCTCGAAGGCGCCGGCCGGCACGACGAAGCGGAGCGGGCAGGGCTCGACGCGCTGGCGGAGCTGAAGGAATTGAACGCCGACTACGGCACGATCGACGTCCAGATCACCCTCGGCAGGCTCAAGCGCCGCACCGGGCGCGAGCGCGAGGCCGGCGGTCACTGGGCCGAGGCGCTGACCGTCAGCCAGCGCCTCGGCGACCCTCGCGTCGCGCAGGTGCAGGCCCTGCTGGCCACGGTGCCGACAGAAACCCCCTCGCCCGGGGATGCGCCGTACCCCTAGCCCGGCGCAGCCCAGCGGGACCCGGGACGAGTACACCAAGATCGACTGTCACGCCGCTGTCTCGGGCCGGCAGCGCACTCCCCGGTGCGGCTCAGGAGCGGCTGGGGGAGGGGGCCGGGAGCGCGCTCGGGTGGTAGTCCGCGGCCAGGAGCAGCGGGCCTTGCGAGTCCGTCGGCGGGCGGAACGACAACACCCAGAACGAACCCTTCTTGCTCGGCACCACCCCGCCGCGCGCGGCGGAGAGCTCGACGCCGTCGCGGTCCGCCAGCGCGCTCACCAGGTCCGGGATCACGCCGCCCTGGCTGCACACCACCGGCGTCCCGCCGTCCCCGGCCACCGCCAGCAGCCGCGCCACGCCCAGGACCGGGTCCGGCCAGTAGCCCTCTTCCGAGAACAGCGGCTCGTGACGGACTTCGGCCGTGAGGTCGTCCGCGACCCCGTGCACCGTCTGCACGCAGCGCAGCCGCGGGGCCGACAGCACCCGGTCGGGGCCGAACAACGACAGCACCCGGCGCAGCGCCGCCGCTTGGCGCCGGCCCGCCTCCGACAGCGGGCGGAGGTCGTCGTCGCCCGACCACTCGTCGCGCTTGCCCGCCTTCGCGTGCCGCACCAGCAGCAGCGTCGTCAGGCCCACCGGCAGCTCGCAGAACGCCCGCAGCACCCGGACGTCCTCCGGCCGCGTCAGCAGCTCCTCCGCCGCCGTCGGTTCGAGCCAGCGCAGCTCGTCGACCTCGTCGTTGGCGGCGAACGCGCCGGAAACCGCTTCCGCGGCGAAGTAGTCGACGGTCTTCGGCACGGTCCCGGAACCGCGGCGCGACGGCACCGGGTACGCCGTCCGGGCCAGGTAGCGGCCCAGGACCGCGGTGAACCCGGTCTCCTCGCGCACTTCGCGCACCGCGGCCTCGGCGATCGTCTCGCCGGGGTCGAGCTTGCCCTTCGGCAGTGACCAGTCGTCGTACCGCGGGCGGTGCACCAGCGCGACTTCCGTCGCGCCGGCGTCGACGCGCCACAGCACCGCGCCGGCCGCCCGTACCTCCTGGGTCATCCGGCGGCCCCGTGCAGCTTCGCCAGTTCCAGCTGGTGGTCGCGCACCCGCGAGCCGTCGGCCGGGAACGGCGACCACTCGCCGCTCTCGGTCAGCACCCAGCAGCGGGTCGCCGGGTCCAGCGCGGAGTCGAAGATGTTGTCCAGCTGCGCGGTGAGCTTCGGGTCCTTGACGCGCACCAGCGCCTCGATCCGCCGGTCCAGGTTGCGGTGCATCATGTCCGCGCTGCCGATCCAGTGCGTCCCGCCCGCGCGGAAGTTGAAGATCCGCGAGTGTTCCAGGAACCGGCCGAGGATCGACCGGACGTGGATGTTCTCCGACAGCCCCTCGACGCCCGGCTTGAGCGTGCAGATCCCGCGGACGACGATTTCGACCGGCACCCCGGCCTGCGACGCGTGGTACAGCGCGTCGATCACCTGCTCGTCGACCAGCGAGTTGCACTTGATCCGGATCCCGGCCTGCTGCCCGGCGCGCGCGAGCTCGATCTCCTCGCCGATCGCGCGGACGATGCCGCGGCGGATGCCGTGCGGTGACGTCAGGATCGTCCGGTAGGTGTCCTGCCGCGAGTAGCCGGTCAGGACGTTGAACAGGTCCGTGACGTCCGCGCCGATGCTCGGGTCGGCGGTGAACAGGCCGATGTCCTCGTAGAGCCGCGCGGTCTTCGGGTTGTAGTTGCCGGTGCCGATGTGGCAGTAGCGGCGGATGGTCGAGCCCTCCTGGCGCACGATCATCGACACCTTGCAGTGCGTCTTCAGCCCGACCAGGCCGTAGACGACGTGCACGCCCGCGCGCTCCAGCGTCCGCGCCCAGGTGATGTTGGCCTGCTCGTCGAAGCGGGCCTTGATCTCGACCAGCGCGACGACCTGCTTGCCCGCCTCGGCGGCGTCGATCAGCGCGTCGACGATCGGGGAGTCACCGGACGTCCGGTACAGCGTCTGCTTGATGGCGAGGACCTTCGAGTCGGCCGCCGCCTGCTCGATGAAGCGCTGCACGCTCGTGGAGAACGAGTCGTACGGGTGGTGCACCAGCACGTCGCCCTCGCGCAGCGTCGCGAACACGCTCTTCGGCGTCTCGCGCTCGCCGAACGCCGGGTGCGTCGCCGGGACGAACGGGCGGTCCTTCAGCTCCTTGCGGTCCACAGCGGACAGCTGGTGCAGGCAGGTCAGGTCCAGCAGGCCGGGCACCTCGACGACGTCGGCCGGGTCGACGTCCAGCTCGCGCAGCAGCAGCTCGAGCATGTGCTCGCTCATGTCCTGCGCGACTTCCAGGCGCACCGGCGGGCCGAAGCGGCGCTGCGCCAGCTCGCGTTCGAGGGCCTGCAGCAGGTCTTCGTCGCGGTCTTCGTCGACCTCGAAGTCGGCGTTGCGGGTGACGCGGAAGACGTGGTGCTCGGTGACGTCCATGCCGGTGAACAGTTCACCCAGGTGGGCGGCGATGAGCTCCTCGAGCGGGAGGAACGTCGCCGTCCGGCTGGTCCGCTCGGTCTCGATGCGCATCAGGCGCGGCACGTTGCTCGGCACCTTCACGCGGGCGAAGCGCTCGGTGCCGCCCTCCGGGTCGCGGACCGTCACCGCGAGGTTGAGCGAAAGGCCCGAGATGTACGGGAACGGGTGCGCCGGGTCGACGGCCAGCGGCGTCAGGACCGGGAAGATCTGCTCGGAGAAGTAGCTGGACAGCCGCAGCTGGTCGGCGCCGGCCAGGTCGGCCCAGCCGACGATGTGGATGTCCTCCTCGGCGAGCTGGGGGCGCAGGTGCTTCTCGAAGGCGCCGGTCTGCCGCTCGACGAGGTCCTGGTTGCGCTTGGCGATGTAGCCCAGCTGCTCGCGCGGGGTCAGGCCGTCGGCGCTGCGCACCAGCAGGCCGGTCTCGTCGCGGCGCTTCAGGCCGGCGACGCGGACCATGTAGAACTCGTCCAGATTGGACGCGAAGATGGCGAGGAACTTAGCGCGCTCCAGCAGCGGCTGCGACTCGTCCTCGGCCAGCGCGAGCACGCGCGCGTTGAAGTCCTGCCACGACAGCTCGCGGTTGAAGTACCGGTCGTCGGGCAGCGTCTCGACGGCGGTCGGCGCGGTGGTGACCGCGGGCGGCGCCGACGGCACGGCCCGGAACTCCTCGGCCGCCCGGGCGTTGCCGTGCGCGGAGCTGCGTCGCCGCGTCGCCGCCGGGGTGGCCGCGGCGGTCGTGGTCTTGCGGTTGCGCGCCTTGCCGGCGGTGGCACGCGCGGCGGTGTCCCGCGCGGTCGACTTGGACGGGACCTTCTTGGCGGTGGTCGTCTTCTTCGCCGTCTCGGCGCTGGCCGGGTTCCGTCGCCTCCGCGGTGCGGGCGTGCCGCCGTCGTCTGTGCTCACGGCCCCCATTCTTCACTAAGCGGGGCCGGATTGCGCAGGCCACGGTGAAGGTCAGATGAACAGCTCGGCAGTGTGTTTTCCGACACCGAGGGCGCGCACGTGAGCGAGATCATCCGAGGTGTCGACGTCGCTGCGCAGGGTCGGCAGCGGTTGCGCCAGCGCGACGGCACCGGAAGCGGCGTGCCGTCCCGCGGACCCGGGCCCGAAGCGCGGATCGAGCGGCGCGCCGGGCGCGGCCAGCAGCAGGGTGGTCCCGGTGCCCTGCCGATCGGCGACGAAGGCCCGCCGCCCGGCGGCCTCGACGAGGGCGGCGGCGAGATCGCCGGCGCTGAGCGCGGGAAGATCGGCTTGCAGCGCACCGACGACGGCTCCCGGATCGTCGGCTTTGAGCAGGGCTTCGCCGTGCCGGAAGGCGGCGTTGAGGGTCTTCTCGGCGGGTTCTTCGACGATTTCGACCCCGAGTTCGCCCAGTTCGGCGACGGCACCGGGATCGGCGGCGACGAGCAGGACGCGCCGGACGTGCGCGGTCGAGACGACGGCGGCGAGGGTGTCCTTGGCGAGCGCGAGGACGAGGCCGGGATGGCGGTCGGTTTCGACGGCACCGCGCAGCCGCGACTTGCCGTCGCGGGGGTGTTTCATCGGCACGACCAGATCCACGTCCACGTGTCCATCTTTACCGGAAAGCTTTCGCCGGTGTCGGCGGGTCGGCCGGGTTGTCCACAGGCGACGGGGGTTGTGGACAACTCGGGGGGTGGTGGGGGTTGGGGGCGGGGTTTTGTCGGGTGGGGGCGATAGCGTCGAAATCGGGGGTGCCCCGTTGGGGGATGGCGGCCCCCTTGGGAGGGCGGGCTGTGTGTGGGGCGGGCTGTGTGTGGGGCGGGCTGTGTGTGGGGCGGGCTGTGTGTGGGGCGGGCTGTGTGTGGGGCGGGCTGTGTGTGGGGCGGGCTGTGTGTGGGGCGGCTTCCGCCGCGTTGGATCGGCCTCGCGCCGAACTGGTACGAGTTCGGTGGTCCGGTGGCACGCGACCAGCCGGGGGCCACTCAGGGCGTGCAGCTCGTGATCCCGCGCACACGGCCCGGTTCCCGGCCAAGCCGGACCTGCCGAACCTACGGCCCTCGACCGGCCCGCGGACCAGACCAACCGCGCTCGCACCCCGCCGAACCGATCCGGCAAGCCGCAGCCCAGCCACGATCCAGCCACCCGATCCGCGGGCCCGGCAACCCATCACCCCAGCCGGCCCCCGCCTCGACCCGACGGACCAGGTCACCCCGCCCCACCAACGACCAGCCCACACACCCCCGCAAACCGGACACCCGACCCCGGAAACCCCTGCTCAAACCCCCCGACCCCGCCCCCCAACCGACCCTCCCTGGACTGCCCCGAGCCCGGCGCGGCAGGATCAACGCCGGATGTGACCGATGGAGGAGGAGATCGTGGCCCGGCGTGAGAAGGGCGGCTTCTGGGTGGGGCTCGCCGCCGTACTGTTCTACCCGCTCACCGCCATTGGGCGGCGGGTCTACGTCGGGGCCGAGAAGATTCCGCGGCAGGGGCCCGCCCTGCTCGTCATGAACCACATCTCGCACTTCGATCCCGCCGTCGACGCCGTCTTCGTGCACCGGCAGAAGCGGGTTCCGCGGTTCCTCTTCAAGGAGAGCCTGCTGCGCGCGCCGATCCTCGGCCCGATCGTCGGCGGGTCCGGGCAGATCCCCGTCTCGCGGGGGTCGGCCGCCGCCGGGGACAGTCTCAAGGCCGCTCACCAAGCCCTGCAAGACGGGAAGATCGTCGTCATCTACCCCGAAGGCACCATCACCAAGGACCCGGCCGGCTGGCCGAAGGAGTCCTTCACCGGCGCCGCGCGGCTCGCGCTGCAGAACGACGTGCCCGTCATCCCCATCGCGCGGTGGGGCACCAGCCAGATCTTCAACGGCTACACGAAGAAGTTCACGCCCTTCCCGCGCAAGACCATCACCCACTCCGTCGGCGACCCGATCGACCTGTCCGCCCACCGCGGCGGCAACACCCGCAGCGCCACCAAGCTGCGCGAAGTCACCAAGGTCATGATGGACGAGGTGACCCGGCTCCTCGCCGAAATCCGGCACGAAGAACCGCCCGCGACCAAGCCGGAGGACCCCGCCTGATGCGCACCGACGTGCAGCGGGTCACCGTGCTCGGGGCCGGCTCCTGGGGCACCGCCTTCGCCAAGGTGCTCGGCGACGCCGGCCGGGACGTCACCGTGTGGGCGCGCCGGGAGCAGGTCGCCGAGGACGTCCGTGAGCGGCACACCAACAGCGCCTACCTGCCCGGCGTGACGCTGCCGGAGACGATCACCGCCACCAGCGACCCCGCGGAAGCGCTGCGCGATGCCGACGCCGTCGTCCTCGCCGTGCCCAGCCAGAGCCTGCGGGCCAACCTGACGGCGTGGCGCGCCCTGCTGCCGCCCGAGGCCGTCCTGGTCAGCCTGGCCAAGGGGGTCGAGCTCGGCACGCTCAAGCGGATGAGCGAGGTGATCGGCGAGATCGTCGGGATCCCGGCCGGCGAGGTCGTCGTCGTCACCGGGCCGAACCTGGCCAAGGAAATCGCCGCCGGGCAGCCGTCGGCCTCCGTGCTGGCCTGCGCCGACCACGAACGCGCCGTCGCGATCCAGCGCGCCTGCGCCAACTCCTACTTCCGGCCCTACACCAACACCGACGTCGTCGGCTGCGAGCTCGGCGGCGCCTGCAAGAACGTCATCGCGCTCAGCACCGGGATGGCCGCCGGCCTCGGCCTCGGCACCAACACGATGGCCACGCTCATCACGCGCGGGCTGGCCGAGATGGCCCGGCTCGGCGCGAAGCTCGGCGCCGACCCGCTCACCTTCGCCGGGCTCGCCGGCGTCGGCGACCTGGTCGCGACCTGCTCGTCGCCGCTTTCGCGCAACCGCACCTTCGGCGAACGCCTCGGCCGCGGCGAGACCCTGGAACAGGCGCAGGCGGCCACCGGCGGGCAGGTCGCCGAGGGCGTCATGTCGTGCTCGTCGATCCGGGCGCTGGCGCAGAGCCTCGGGGTCGACATGCCGATCACCGACGCCATGCACCGCGTCTGCCACGAGGGCGTCGACCCCCGGCGGGCGGGCGCCGAGCTGCTCGGGCGGTCCCAGAAGCACGAGTGGTCCTGACCCTCCCGGCACGTGGGACGGCTTGACCGGGTGGGAAGCGGCTGGGACTCTGATCGCATGTTCGCGCACGAGACGACTCAGCCGCGGGGCCGCACGGCCCTCCGCGCGGGCGTGTGCGCGTGTCGCTGTTGTCGGTGAACCCAGCCCCGGCCCAGCTCGACGCATTCTTCCCGTGAGGACCTCCCATGTTCGCCGTTCCGGACAACACCCTGCTGCGTCCCGAAAACCCCGCGCTGCGCCACCCCGTGCGCGTCGCCCTCGAGATCGCCGCCGACCGCGACCGCTGGCGCCACCTGCTGCGCTACGACCCCGACGAGCGCTTCGCGACGCTGGTGTCGCAGGACGAGCGTGAAGAGGTCTGGCTGATGAGCTGGCTGCCCGGCCAGCGCACCGACCTGCACGACCACGCGTTCGCCAGCGGCGCCTTCACCGTGGTCGGCGGCCACCTGACCGAGGCCGTGGCCCGCCGCGCCCCGGACGGCCGCGCGGTCACCGAGCTGCACGCCCTGTCCGCGGGGCAGTCGCGGGTGTTCGGGCCGGGGTACGTGCACGAGGTCCGCAACGACGGGCCGGACCCGGCCATCTCCGTCCACGTCTACCGCGACGCGGGCCGCGCGATGCGGCCGTACCACCTCGACCCGGTGGACGGCCCGATCCCGGGCTGACGGTTTCAGTCCAGGTCGCCGCGCCGGCGGAACTCGCGCTCGATCGCGTCGCGGTCCGCGCCGGACGCCAGCAGCGTGTGCAGCAGGATCCGGGACTTCCGCGCGTCCAGCCAGCCCGCCATGGTCGCGCCCAGCGCGATGAGGCTGGACTCCGAGCCGTGGAAGGCGTACGTCGAGCGCAACGTCGGCCCGGCTCCGGTCCGCGACGCCACCACGACCGGGATCGAGCGCACCAGCCGCGCCACGACGTCGGCCGTCGCGGACGACACGTGTCCCGCACCGGTCGCGGCGATCACCACTCCGCGCACGCCCGGCTGGGCAGCCGCGTGCGCCAGCACCGCGCCCGAGTCGTCGAGGCCCGCTTCCACCACCGGGACCAGGCCGCCGAAGTCGTCGCCCGCCAGCGCGGGCGGCCGCGGCGGTGACGGGTGGAACCAGTGCACGGCGTGCTCGACGACCATGCCCAGCGGCCCGGCGGGCGCCGACGAGAACGCGTCCAGCCGGCTCGAATGCGCCTTCCGCACCCAGCGTGCCGCGTGGACGTCGTCGTTCAGCGTCACCAGCACGCCCCGGCCCCGGCTGCGCGGGTCGGCCGCCACGGTCAGGGCGTTGCGCAGGTTGGCCGGGCCGTCCGGGCTGAACAGGCCGGCGTTGCGCATCGCCCCGGTGACCACCACCGGGATCTCCGACGGCCAGGTCAGTTCGAGGAACCAGGCGGTCTCCTCGAGGGTGTCCGTGCCCTGGACGACGACGAACCCGTCGGCGTCTTGCCGCAGCCCCCAGTCGCGGCAGCGCAGCAGCGTCGCGAAGTCCAGCGACGCGCTGCCGACGCCGGCCAGCGTCTCGGCCAGGACGTCCATCGGCAGGTCGCCGAGGCCGCCGAGCAGGTCGGCGGCGCCGAGCCGCGGGACGGCCCCGCCGCCCCGGTTCTCCGGAGCCATCGAGATGGTGCCGCCGAGGGTCGCGACCGCTAGCAAAGGCATGCGGCCACCCTATTCAGCCGTCTTGACGGCCTGGAGCGTGTAGCTCGCCGCGAGCCGCGACGGTGTGTCCTCCAGCCGCCATTCGCCGGTGGCCTCCTCGAGCACCATCTGCCCGGGCAGCGCGTTCCACGGCACGCTGTCGTGCTCGGTGAACGCGGTCAGCGCGAGGCCGTTTTCCAGCAGGGCCGTGATGAGCTCGCCCAGCGAGTGGTTCCACGAGTGGGTGACGGTGTGCCGCAGCGGCCGGTCGACGGCGACGTAGGTCCCGGGGTCGTCGAAGACCAGCGGCTCGGCGTGCTCGAAGTACGGGTACCGCGGCACCGCCGGGTCGTTCTCGTCCAGGGTGCCCAGCATCGGGTGCCCCTCCCGGACGAACAGCCGCCCGCCCGGCCGCAGCAGGCCGGCGACCACCGACGCCCAGCGCGCCACCGACGGCAGCCAGCACAGCGCGCCGATCCCGGTGTAGACCAGGTCGAACCGGCCGGCGCCGAGCACCTCGACGGCGTCGTGGACGTCGGCTTCGTGGTAGCCGATCGACGCGCCCGCCGCCGCGGCGAGGCGCCGGGCCTCCGCCAGAGCCGCGCCCGAGAAGTCCAGGCCCGTCACGGCCGCGCCCAGCCGGGACAGCGACACCGTGTCCGTGCCGATGTGGCACTGCAGGTGCACCGCGCGCAGCCCGGCGAGGTCGCCCAGCCGCGGGAGGTCGAACCGCACGACGTCGCTCAGGTGGGCCGGGTCCGCGGCGAACCGGTCGAAGGCGTAGTCCGGCGATGCCGCGTGCAGCACCGCGCGGTCGTCCCAGTTGGCCTTGTTGACGGCGAACGAATCCGTCACGACGTCGCCGCCCGCTCGGCCGCGCTGCGCAGCACGCAGAACTCGTTGCCCTCCGGGTCGGCGAGCACCGCCCAGCCCGTTCCGCCGGGCTTGCGCAGGTCGTTCACCAGCGTCGCGCCCAGGCCCAGGATCCGCTCGACCTCCTCGTCGCGCGGGCCGTCCGGCTGCAGGCACACGTGGAGGCGGTTCTTCACCGTCTTCGGTTCCGGGACCCGGAGGAACAGCAGGTCGATGCCGCCTTCGAGGGCGATGCCCACTTCGTCGTCGCCGGGGGCCACGGTGTCCGGGATCGGTTTGCCGGTGACCTCGCTCCAGAACCGGCACAGCCGGTACGGGTCGGCGCAATCGACGGACACGTGCAGGACGGACGACGGCATGGCACTCCTCGAAGACGGCTACGGCCCGAGTCTGGCCGAGTCACCCCGGGCAGAGCCAACGATTTCAGGACGCCAGCGCCAGCCCCGCCGTCCGGTGCACGCGCCGGCTGTCGTCGACGATGAGGATTTCGCAGTCCGGCCGGTCGGCCGCCCAGGTGATGCCTTCCTCGCCCATCGCGAACGCCGCCGTGGCCAGCGCGTCCGCCGTCACCAGGTCGCCGGCCACGACGGTGACGCTCATCAGGCCCGTCGCCGGGGTGCCGGAGCGGCCGTCGAGGATGTGGGAGCCGCGCTCGTACGCCGCCGACGTCGCGATCGCGCCGTTGCGGGACTCCAGGACCGCGCACACCGCCAGGGGCTGCTCGGGGTGGCGCACCCCGACCCGCCACGGGCGCCCCGGCTG
Source organism: Amycolatopsis sp. lyj-23 (assembly GCF_046549135.1). NCBI lineage: Bacteria > Bacillati > Actinomycetota > Actinomycetes > Pseudonocardiales > Pseudonocardiaceae > Amycolatopsis > Amycolatopsis sp. lyj-23. The sequence goes on from NZ_JAJPWN010000009.1 coordinate 180,445, forward strand.
GGGCTCGCCCGCCGTGACGACGTCGCCGCCGGCGTTGAGGCAGAACGTCGTCGCGCCCTCGGCCTTCAGCAGGTCGGCCGCGCGCTGCACCGCCCAGCCCTTGACGACCGCGCAGGGGTCGAGACCGCGGCCCGGCAGCCGCGCGCGGAACGCCCCGCCGGAGAGCTGCTCGTAGTACGCGCAGAGCTCCAGCACCTCGATGAGGTCGTCGCTCAGCTCGGCAGCTGTCAGCTCGCCGCGGTCGTAGCGGCTGACCTCGCTGTCCTCCTTGAACGGGCTGAACCGCGCGTCGACGTCGCGGAACCACGCGAAGACGTCGTCGACGACCTCGGCGAAGTCGCCTTCGTCACGCAGGTCGAGGGAGATCGGCAGGCCCATCACCTGTTCGACGCGGTTCGTCATCGGGCGCCTCTCGCGTCGATCGCGGCCTGCAGGGACTTCTTGTACGACTCGCTCGTTTCGGTCGCGCCGGTGATCGTGTCGATGGCGGCGCTCTGCGCGTTGATCGCTTCCTCCTGCAGCTTCGGCAGGGCGGTGAGCGACCGGCCGCTGTCCGGGGCCTGCAGCAGGGTGATGGCGGTGAGCCGGGCGCCGGTGAACGTCACCTGCACCTGCACGGTGCCGTAGCGGCTCGACTCCGCGCTGCCGCGGGTGATCACCGGCTCGGTCCTGGTGCTCCGGGTGGACGGCGGCGGCGAGGTGGCCGGTGCCTCCGATGTGGACGGAGCCGGACCGGCCGAAGTGGACGGAGACGGCGAGGTGGTGGTCGCCGGAGCGGCCGATGTGGACGGTGCGGTGACCGGCGGCGGCGGTGCCTGGGCGACGGCCGAGGTGTGCTGCACCGGTCCCGGTTCGAACCGCCAGACCGAGATGAACCCGGCGATGGACAGCGCGACGACGAAAATGGTCTTCTTCACCACGTCCCCCTAGGCCGCGAGGCTGAAGCGTTCGGCGTGGACCTGGGAGTTCGGCACGCGCAGCTCGCGCAGGCTGCGCAGCACGGCCGAGGTCATCCCCGGCGGCCCGCAGACGAACACGTCCCGCTCGTGCACGTCCGGCACCATCATGTGCAGGTTCGCCGGCCCGAGCATCACCCCGCGCGGCCCGACCGCCTGGTCCGGTCCGGTGAGGAGGCTCACGACCGCGCCGCGGGCCCTGGCCAGTTCGTTCAGCTCCGGCAGCAGCACCGCGTCGGCCTGGTTGCGGACCCGGTACAGCACGACGACGTGGCCGTCGATGTCCTCCAGCAGCGCGCGGATCGGGGTGATCCCGACCCCGCCCGCCACGAGCAGCGCGTTGGGCCGCCGCTGGTGGATCGTCGTGAAGGCGCCGTACGGGCCTTCGGCGAACACGCGCGTCCCGACGCGCAGGTTGCGCAGCCCCGCGCTGGACTCGCCGAGCGCCTTCGCCGTCAGCCGCAGGGAACGGCCGTCCGGCGCGGCCGAAAGCGAGAACGGGTTGGCCTGCCACCAGCGGTCCTTCGTCAGGAACCGCCACAGGAAGAACTGCCCCGCCTTGGCCGGCATCTTGTCCAGGTGCTTGCCGGACATGTACACCGAGACGACGTCCGGCGACTCGGACACCACGGCCGTGACGCGCAGCTGGTGGCGCAGGTTCCGCCACAGCGGCAGGACGACGCGCCCGGCGAGCACGGTGGCGCCGGCGCCGAGCCAGAGCGTCCACCAGTACGCCTTCGCCGGCTCCGAGCCGGCGAACGACTGGCCCAGCGCGATCTGGTGGGTGAACGCCAGCAGCACCGCGGCGTAGGTGTAGAGGTGGATGAAGTGCCACGTCTCGTAGGCCAGGCGCTTGCGCGCGAACTTCGCCGAGGCCGCACCGACGACGAGGATCACCGCGAAGGCGACCAGCGCCCGCAGGATCCCTTCGAGCGTGTCGGCCATGTCGACCAGCTCGTCGACGACACCCTTGTTCGAGACCTCCGCGTAGCCCATGGTGATGAACACCAGGTGCGCCAGCAGGGTCCAGAGGATCGTGAAGCCGGTCCAGCGGTGCCACGTCGTCAGCCGGTCCATCCCGAGCCTGCGGTCCAGCCAGGGCAGCCGGGCCACCAGCAGGAGCTGGAACGCCATCGCCAGCGCGCCGTACAGCCCGGCGAGCCTGCCGATGGTGATCAGCACGTTCTGCGAAACGCCGGCTTGCACGAACAGGAGCGTCACGGCGGCCACGTTGGCGCCGAGGAAGAGGAAGAGGCCGGATTTCGCGGCGATCCGGGGGCGGATCGCCGGGCGCGCGGCCTCGGCGGTCTGCGTCATGGTGGTCACACGGATTCCCGTTCGGTTCGGTTCACGAAGGCCAGCCTCGCCGCGCAGGCTGTGGCGAGCCTGGGTGCCGGCTGTCGGAATCCTGTCGGCCCCCGGTTCCGCCTCGCCCGGCCCGCCGGGGGCGGGAGAAGATACGAAGGTGCAGAGCTCCGACCCCGTGCGCCTGCTCGTCGTCGACGACGAGCCGCACATCGCCGACCTCGTCGCCACCGTCGCCCGGTACGAGGGCTGGGAGGCGGTCACGGCCGGCACCGGGCAGGCCGCGCTCGGCCGGGCCGCGGAGTTCGCCCCGGACATCGTCGTGCTCGACCTGATGCTGCCCGACCTCGACGGCTTCACCGTGCTCGACCGCCTGCGCGAGGGCGGCAACGCGGTGCCCGTGGTCTTCCTCACGGCGAAGGACGCGACCGCCGACCGGATCGCCGGGCTCACCCGCGGGGGTGACGACTACCTCGTGAAACCGTTTTCGGTCGAAGAGCTGATGGCGCGGCTGCGGGCGGTGCTGCGGCGCAGCGCCGGGGTCGCGCACCAGCCCGAGGCGCGCGGGGCCGTCCTGCGGGTCGGCGACCTGACCCTGGACGAGGACACCCGCGAGGTCCGCCGCGGCGGCGTCCCGGCCGAGCTGACCCCGACCGAGTACGAGCTGCTGCGCTACCTCATGCGCCGCTCGCCCGCGGTGCTGACCAAGGCGCAGATCCTCGACCACGTCTGGGAGTACGACTTCGGCGGCCGGTCCAATGTGGTCGAACTGGTCATCTCGCACCTGCGGCGCAAGGTCGACGCGGGCGGCGGCGAGCCGCTGATCCACACCGTGCGCGGCGTCGGCTACGTCGTGCGGCAGGTCCACCGGTGAGGCGCTGGTTCGAGGCGTGGCGGCGCTCGCGGCTGGGCACCCGGATCACCCTCGGCCTCGGCGCGCTCGCGCTGGTGGTGTTCGCCGCCGTCGGCGTCACGACGGTCGGGATCATGCACGGCTACCTCGACCGGCGGCTCGACGAGCAGCTGTCCAAGAGCCAGAACACGCAGCTGCCGCTGCTGCGCGAGACGCACGGCTCGCCGCAGTCGGTGTACTCGTGGTACTCGGCGCTCTACAAGGTCTCCGGCGGCGTCGCCGTGCCGGAACCGGGCGGCAAGCTGCCGGGGGACGCCGGGCAGCTGGCGAGGATCGCCGCCGAAGCCGTGCACGGCGACGTCACCCGGGACATCTCGCTGCCCGGCGACGGCCCGTACCGGGTGCGCGCGTGCCCGGTCGACCCGGACTCGGTGCTGCTGTCGGCCGCGCCGCAGAAGGACCTCGACGGCACGGTCCGGCAGCTGGTCTGGGTGGAGGTCGCCGCGTTCGCGCTCGCGCTGGGCGTGCTGGTGGTCGTGGGACGGCTGGTGCTGCGCCGCGGCCTGCGTCCGCTGGCCGACATGGCCGGCACCGCGCACGACATCGCTTCGCACGACCTGACCGCGAACCCGGACCTGCCGGTGCGCGCGGCGGGCACCGGCGGCGGCGCCGAAGTCGAGGAGCTGCGGACGGCGTTCAACGTGATGCTCGCCCACATCGACACGTCACTGGCGGCCAAGACGGCGGCCAACGAGCGGCTGCGGCGGTTCGTCGCGGACGCCTCGCACGAGCTGCGGACGCCGCTGACGTCGATCCGCGGGTACGCCGACCTCTTCCGCTACGCCGCGGCGAACGAGCCGGCCGAGCGCGAGGCGCACCTGGCGAAGATCCGCGAGGAGACCGCGCGGATGACCGTGCTCGTCGACGACCTCCTGCTGCTGGCCCGCCTGGACGCGCGGGCCGCCGAGACGCCGTTGCGGCCCGAGCGCGTCGACCTGGCCGAGCTGGCCGGGGACGCGGCGGACGCGTTCGCCGCCGGCCGGCCGGACCACCCGCTGACGTCGGCGCTTACGACGGCTTTCGTGGACGCCGACCCGGTGCGGCTGCGGCAGGTGCTGGACAACCTGCTGGCCAACGCGGCCGTGCACACCCCGCCCGGGACGTCGGTGCACGTCTCGGTGGCGGCTTCGGGTGGTCACGCCGTGGCGCAGGTGACCGACACGGGGCCCGGGATCGCCGCGGGGGACCAGGAGCGGATCTTCGACCGGTTCTTCCGCGTCGACGACTCCCGCACCCGCGGCAACGGCGGCACCGGGCTCGGGCTGTCGGTGGTCCAGTCACTGGTCACCGCGCACGGCGGCACCGTGTCGGTGTCTTCGGTACCGGGCCGGACGACCTTCAGCGTGCGGCTGCCGCTCGCGCGCTGACGTGCGCCGGCGTGGTCCAGCCGGGGGAGAGGTCTTCGGACGGCTCAGGCGTGCCGTAGACCGTCCGCACCGGCAGCACGCCGGCCCAGGCGGTGTCGGCTTCGACGTCCTCGGGCTCGTCGTCGGGGCCTTCGGCGCGCATCTTCACCGACGCCTCGGCGAGGTCCAGCGCGAGCACGGACACCGCGGCGAACTCCTTGGCGTTGACCTCGCGCGCGTGCTCCCAGGAGCCGGGCGCGAGGTGGTCGGTCAGCACCTTCAGGCCGTGCATCTTCGCGTCGGCGTCGAGGACCGGCTTCGCCTGGCCGAGGATGACGGCGCTGCGGTAGTTCATCGAGTGGTTGTTGACCGAGCGCGCGTAGACGATGCCGTCGAGGAGGGTGACGGTCACGCAGACGTCGAGGCCGTGCGCGGCGGTGCGGAGGCTGGCCGCACCGGTCGAGCCGTGCAGGTAGAGCGTGTCGCCGTCGCGGCCGTAGCCGGTGGGCAGGACCAGCGGCACGCCGTCGCGGACGATCCCGAGGTGGCAGATCAGGCCTTCGTCGAGAACGGCGTGCAGGGCCGAGCGATCGGTCACCGCGCGGTGCCTCTTGCGGCCGAGCGTGGTGCGGGGCGTGGTCGACAACATGCGACCAGCGTCTCCCGGGACAGTGGCCTCGGAAAACGGCCACTTCTCGTACACTTGGGAAGTCCACTCTGGCAGGAGGTGCCCCGTGACCGACACCGCACTCCCGGTGAGCCTCGACCGGTCGGCGGTGACGCCGCTGGCGGTGCAGCTGGCGGACGCGCTGCGCGAAGCCGCGGCGAGCGGCCACCTGCGCGGCGGCGACCGGCTGCCCTCGACCCGGGCCTTGGCCGGGCGGCTCGGCGTCAGCCGCACGGTGACGTCGGCGGCGTACGAGCAGCTGCACGCGGAGGGCTGGATCGCCGGCCGCCACGGCTCCGGCACGTACGTGACGACTCCGCCTTCCTCGTCGGCTTCGGAGGTGCCGGCGCCCGCTGTCCCGGCTCCGGAGCTCGTTTCGCCGTCGTTGCTGGACCTGGGCCCGGGCACGCCGTGGGCGGCGGGGCTGGACCGAGCGGCCTGGCGCCGGGCGTGGCGGGCGGCGGCCGACCCGGAGCCGCTGGTCCGCGCCCACCGCGCGGGGCTCCCGGAGTACCGCGCGGCGGTGTCGGAGCACCTGCTGCGCCACCGCGGGCTGGCGGCGGGCTCGGTACTGGCGACGGGCGGCACGACGGCGGCGGTGGTCGAGCTGGCCGCGGCGGTGCTGGAGCGCGGAGACGTCGTGGCCGTCGAAGAGCCCGGCTACCAGCGGGCGGTCCAGGCGTTCCGGCGGGCGGGCATGCGGGTGGTCGGGGTACCGGTGGACCTCGAGGGGCTGCGGCCGGACTTCGTCCCGGAGGGCGCACGGGCGGTGTACTGCTCGCCGGCGCACCAGTACCCGATGGGCAGCAGGCTGAGCGCGGCCCGGCGCGTCGCCCTGGTGGAGCGGGCGCGCGCATCGTCGATGCTGGTGATCGAGGACGACTACGACGGAGAGCTGCGCTTCGACGTGGCGCCGCTGCCGATGCTGGCTTCGCTGGCGCCGGACGTGGTGGTCCACTTGGGGACGACGTCGAAGATCTTGACCCCGACGCTGGGGGCGGGCTGGATGGTGGCGCCGGAGGCGATCACTTCGGCGGTGCTGGCGTACCGCGACCTGACCGGAACGCGCCCGTCGCCCGCGGGGCAGCGCGTGCTGTACGAGTTCGCGCGGAACGGTGATCTGGGCCGCCACCTGCGGAAACTGCGGCGTGAGATGGCGGAGCGGCGGACTTTGCTGGCGGCGGCGCTGTCTTCGGCGGGCATCCCGATGCGGGGTGACGACGCGGGAGCGCATCTGGTGGTGCCGTTTTCCTCGGCCGCGGTGGAGGCTTCGGTGATCGCGGCGGCCGAGCGGCGGGGGATCCGGTTGGACGGGTTGTCGCGGCACTTCGCCGGGGAGCCGTCGGCTTTCGGGGTGGCGATCGGGTATGCGGGGTGTTCGCGGGAGGCCTTGGCGGCGGCTTTGCCGACGTTGGTGTCTTTGCTGCGGTGATGGGTTGTGTCTTCCGCGGTGAGTGTCTTGCGGAGCCTGCCCGGCTGAGCGCAGCTCGGCGGACGCGGCTTGAAACCTGAGTGGGAAGACGAGCGACCCCACCGAAACCAGCCCACCCCGAACAACACCCCACCAACCCCCGCGACCTACCGGACGCATCACCCCCGTCACCGGTTGCGCTCACCGCTCGGTACCGCCCACCCACCGCACCGGGCTCGGCCGTTCCGCGAGGTCACCGGGTACGGTGGCTCACCATGAGCGAGAAGATCCGGGTCGCGGTCGTGTTCGGCGGGCGCAGCAGCGAGCACACCATCTCGTGCCTGTCCGCGGGCAGCGTCCTGGGCCACCTCGATCCCGAGCGGTTCGAGGCCGTCCCCGTCGGGATCACCCGGGAAGGCCGGTGGGTGCTCGGGTCCGGGGACTCCGCCCAGCTCGCCATCCGCGGCCGGGAACTGCCCTCCGTCGACGACGGCAAGGGGCTCGTGCTCGCCGGGGATCCCTCCAGCCAGGGCCTCGTCGCCGTGGAACCCGGGCGGGAAAGCGAAATGCTGTCGCGCGTCGACGTCGTCTTCCCCGTCTTGCACGGGGCCTTCGGCGAGGACGGCACCATCCAGGGCCTGCTCGAACTCGCCGGCATCCCCTACGTCGGGCCCGGGGTGCTCGCCAGCGCCGCCGCCATGGACAAGGAGACCGCCAAGAAACTCCTTGCCGCCGAAGGGCTTCCGGTCGGGACCTACGCCGCGCTCAAGCGGGGTCAATCCACTTTGGACGACGCCGACCGGGAAAACCTCGGTCTTCCCGTTTTTGTCAAGCCCTCGCGGGCCGGGAGCTCCGTCGGCATCTCGCGCGTCGCCGACTGGGCCGGGCTCGACGCCGCCATCGAACTCGCGCGCGCCACCGATCCCAAGGTGCTCGTCGAGGCCGCCGTCGTCGGGCGGGAGGTCGAGTGCGGTGTCCTCGAGTTCCCGGACGGCCGCGTCGAAGCCTCGCTGCCGGCCGAGATCCGCGTGCTGTCCGAGGACGAAAACGCCTGGTACGACTTCGAAACCAAGTACCTCGGCGACGACGCCGAACTCGACATCCCCGCCAAGCTCGACGACGCCCTCACCGAGAAGCTCCGCGCGATGGCCGTCGAAGCGTTCCGGGCCCTGGACTGCCAGGGGCTCGCGCGCGTCGACTTCTTCGTCACCGAAGACCACGAGCTGATCATCAACGAGGTCAACACCATGCCCGGCTTCACGACGAAGTCCGCCTACCCGAAGATGTGGGAGGTCACCGGCATGGACTACGCGACCCTGCTGACCACCCTCGTCGAGACGGCGATCGCCCGGGGTACGGGCCTGCGCTAGGAAAAGCGCAGCGGCTTCGCGGGCAGCTTCGCCGCGACGGTGTCCGAGATCTGCTGCAGCGGGCCCGTCCCGGCGCTGTCCGGCACCGTCAGCGCCGCGTAGACCTCGCGATCGACCACGTACCACGTCGACGCGCCCTCGCCCGGCACCTGCAGCCACTGCACGCCGTTCACCAGCCGCAGCTGCGCCGACGGCGTCAGCTCCGGCGGCCGGTCCAGGCCGCAGCGCAGCACCAGGGGATCCGTCGTGCCCCAGGCCACCGTGGCCGGCGGCGCCGGGGACGCCAGCGAACGCAACTTCAGGGAAGCGCCGTTCGACGTCAGCTCCGTCGGCACGGCGCCGAGCAGCGTCGTGCACCCCGGCGACCCGGCGAAGGGCGCGGGCACCGGCACGAGCGGCAGGGGACCGGAGTCCGCGGAATCCGCGGGAGGCCGGGTCAGCGCGAACACGGCGATGGCGACCGCCAGGGCCACGGCGAGCGCCGCCGCCGTGACGAGCACCACCCTGGGCGGAGCACCGGTGTCGGAGTCAGGCACGCCGACCACTACACCACTCGCTACAGGTGCACCACCGGGCAGGTCAGCGTCCGCGTGATGCCCTCCACGTTCTGCACCTTCGCGACCACGAGCTGACCCAGCTGGTCGACGTTGTCGGCGGCCGCGCGGACGATCACGTCGTACGGTCCGGTGACATCCTCCGAGCTGGTCACACCCGGGATGCTGGAGATCTCGGCAGCCACCGCGGCCGCCTTGCCGACCTCGGTCTGGATGAGGATGTATGCGTGGACCACGGCGCGCCCTTTCGTCGGGATCTTGTCGCTCAAGGTAGGAACGTCATCAGCAACGTATCGCCAGCTCACGGAAAAACATAGGGCATCCGACTATCGGTGATCGATCTTTGTCCCGGTAGAGAAAGCAGAGGTGACCGGTGTCACCGAACGACGGAACGGTCGCCGAGACCGGCGAGTTCGCGCTCATCCGAGCCGTCACCGAAGGACGGCGCCAGCCCCCGGGCACGCTGCTCGGCCCGGGCGACGACGCCGCGGTCGTCGCCGCCCCGGACGGGCGGGTGGTCGCCAGCACCGACGTGCTCGTCCAGGGCGTCCACTTCCGGCTCGACTGGTCCACCCCCGAGCACGTCGGGCGCAAGGCCGTCGCGGTCAACCTGGCCGACATCGCCGCCATGGGCGCCACCCCGACCACCGTCCTCGTCGGACTCGCCTGCCCGCCCGACACCCCGCGCGAAGTCGTCACCGGCGTGGCCGACGGCATGTGGGCCGAGGCCGGCCGCGCCGGCATCGGCGTCTCCGGCGGCGACATGGTCCGCGCCGACCAGCTCGTGATCAGCGTCACGGCGCTCGGCGACCTCGGCGACCGCGAGCCGGTGACGCGCTCGGGCGCCCGGCCCGGCGACGTCGTCGCGGTCAACGGGCGGCTCGGCTGGGCCGCCGCCGGCCTGGCCGTGCTCGGCCGGGGCTTCCGGTCGCCGGTCGGCGTCGTCAACGCCCAGCGCTGCCCGGAACCGCCCTACGAAGCCGGTCCTCGCGCCGCGCTGGCCGGGGCCACGGCCATGATCGACGTCTCCGACGGCCTGCTCGCCGACCTCGGCCACATCGGCGAGGCCTCCGGCGTCGGCATCGACGTGCGCACCGCCGACCTCGACGTCCCCGCGCGGCTCACCGAAGTCGGCGCCGCCCTGGGCGCGGACCCCCTGGACTGGGTGCTCACCGGCGGCGAGGACCACGCGCTGGCGGCCACCTTCCCGCCGTTCACCGAGCTGCCGGACGGCTGGCGCACCATCGGCGTCGTCACCATGCCGGACTCCGGGATCACCGTCGACGGGAAGACGTTTTCCCGAGAAGGCGGCTGGACGCACTGGCGCTGATCTAGGCTCGGGAAGCGTGAGAATCGTTCCGGTCCCCTACGACCACCCTGACGCGGCCAAGCTCATGACCGCGGTGCAGCAGGTGTACATCGAGCGCTACGGCAGCGAAGACATCACCCCGATGAGCCCGGCGGACTTCGACCCGCCGCAGGGCCTGTTCCTCGTCGGCTACCAGGGCGAGGAGGCGGTCGCGTGCGGAGCGTGGCGCGCCCACGACGGCCCGGAGCCCGACTTCCGGCCGGGTGACGCCGAATTCAAGCGGATGTACGTCTCCGACGCCGCGCGCGGGCGCGGCTTCGCGCGGATGATCCTGTTCGAACTGGAACGCACGGCGGCGCTGTCCGGCCGCAAGCGCGCGGTCCTGGAGACCGGGACGAAGCAGCCGGAAGCGATCGCGCTCTACACGTCGTCGGGCTACACCGAGATCCCGCACTTCGGCGTCTACAAGAACGAGCCGGAAAGCCGCTGCTTCGGCAAGGACCTCACCTCGGTGTGAGCCGCAGCAGGGCCGCCGCGTGGGGCCGCAGGGACGCCGACACGGCCGTCCCGGCGTCCCGGTGGGCCCACAGGTCGCGCACCCGCCAAGCGCCGGGGATCGACGCGGAAACGGTCGCGGTGGTGCTGCCGGTGTTGAGCAGCACCACCGCGAAACCGCCGTCGCTCAGCGGTTTTCCCCACACCTGGTAGCCGGGGCCCGCGGCGAGCCGACGGCCCTGGCCGCCCGCGAAGTCCTGGTCGACGGCGATCGCTTCGGCGTTGCCGAGCGTCGCGAGGTCGGTGGCGCTCAGCTTCGCCGGGTCGGTGCCGGCGAACAGCGGCGCGTTCAGCACGGCCCAGACGCTGAAGTGCGCGCGGGCCTCATCGGCGGTGAGGGTGCCGTTGCCGACCTGCAGCATGTCCGGGTCGTTCCAGCCGCCGGGCGAGCCGCTGTGCACGGCGACGGCGGCCTGCTGGTCGATCGTGGCGAGCACCGAATCCCAGGTCGGGACCAGGTCGTAGGTGGTGCGCCACAGGTTCGCCACCGGCCGCGCCCAGGTCCACGGGCTGGAGACGCCGTACTCGGAGATCGCGTAGACGATCGGCCGGGGCAGCGCGGCCAGTTCGTCGCGCATCTTCTCGAACGCGGCCTTCCGGTCGAGACCGTCCACGGTGTCGGCGTTGCACCAGTCGTACTTGAGGTAGTCGACGCCCCAGCGGCCGAACGTCTCGGCGTCCTGGCGCTCGTGGCCGAGCGAGCCGATGCCGGCCGCCGGGTAGGCGTCGTTCGCCATGGCGCACGTGCGGCTGCCGGGCACGGCGTAGATGCCGAACAGCAGGCCGCGGGAGTGGACGTAGTCGGCGAGGTCGGCGATCCCGTGCGGGAACCGCGCCGGATCCGCCTGTAGCGAGCCGTCGGCGGCGCGGGCCGGAGCCTGCCAGCAGTCGTCGACGACGACGTACTGGTAACCCGCGTCACGCAGGCCGGTGTCGGCGAGCGCGTCGGCGGCACGCTTCACGACGTCCTCGGTCAGGTCGTAGCAGCGGACCTGGTTCCAGCTGTTCCAGCCCATCGGCGGCGTCCCGGCCAGTCCGTTCGCGAGCGCCGGGGTCACGACGGGCAGGCTGAGCAGCCACGTCAGCACGACGAGGAGGAGGACGAGCAGGCTGGTCTTCGGCTTGGCGGCGATGGCGTGATCCAATCGCACCGGAAGTGAAACCGCAGTCACCCGGAGGCGGCATGGCCATCTACGCGCTCGGTGATCTCGAACCGACGATCCACCCCGACGCCTACGTCCACCCGGACGCGACGGTGATCGGCGACGTCCGGATCGGCGCCCACGCGTCGGTGTGGCCGCAGACCGTCCTGCGCGGCGACCACGGCTACATCGAGATCGGCGAGCGCTCCAACGTCCAGGACGGCTGCGTCCTGCACTGCACCCGGCGGCACCCGACGATCCTCGGGCCGTCGTCGGCGATCGGCCACGCCGTCCACGTCGAGGGCGCGACGATCGGCACCGGCTGCCTCATCGCGTCCGGTTCGGTGGTGCTGAACGGTTCGGTCATCGAGGACGGCGGCATGGTCGGCGCGGGCGCGGTGCTCTCCTACGGCTCGCACGTCAAGACCGGCGAAATCGCGCTGGGCGTGCCGGGGAAGGTGCGCGAGAACACCTCGTTCGGGCCGGAGAACATCGCGCTGGTCGTGGATTCCTACGTCGAACGGGCGAAGCGGTTCAAGGCGGAGCTGAGGCGGCTCGACCCGCTCGGGTGACGCCGGCCACGCCCGGTAGGCTTGCGCGCCGTGACCGCACGACCGCTGCAGGACATCGTCGAGGCAGGCTGGGCGAAAGCCCTCGAACCGGTGGCGCCGCAGGTCGCCGCGATGGGGGAGTTCCTCCGCGCGGAGATCGCCGCGGGCCGCACCTACCTGCCGGCGGGTGAGCACGTGCTGCGGGCGTTCCAGCAGCCGTTCCACGACGTCCGGGTGCTGATCGTCGGGCAGGACCCGTACCCGACGCCGGGACACGCGGTGGGCCTGAGCTTCTCGGTGGCGCCGGACGTCCGGCCGATCCCGAAGAGCCTGATCAACATCTACAAGGAGTACACCGAGGACCTCGGCCACCCGCTGCCCTCGAACGGCGACCTGACGCCGTGGGCCGAGCAGGGCGTGCTGCTGCTCAACCGGTCCCTGACCGTGGAGCCCGGGAAGTCGAACTCGCACCAGGGCAAGGGCTGGGAGGCGGTCACCGAGCAGGCGATCAAGGCCCTCGCGGCCCGGTCGGAGCCGATGGTGGCGATCCTGTGGGGCCGCAACGCCCGCAACCTGCGGCCGATGCTGGGTGACGTCCCGTGCATCGAATCCGCGCACCCGAGCCCGCTGTCGGCGCACAACGGCTTCTTCGGTTCGCGGCCGTTCAGCCGGGCCAACCAGCTCCTGGAGCAGCAGGGCGCGGCGCCGGTCGATTGGAAACTTCCCTGAGGGTCGTGTCCGGATCCGCGTGACGGCTCCGACCGAGGGGAAACGAACCCTTTCCGGAGGAAAACATGAACGTCACCTCGGCCGACGGCACGACCATCTGCTTCGAGCAGCGCGGCGACGGCCCGCCGGTGATCCTGACCGGCGGCGCGTTCAACGACCGGACGACCACGGTGGGCCTGGCGGAGGTCCTGGCCGGTGACTCCACGGTGGTCAACTACGACCGGCGGGGCCGCGGGGACTCCGGTGACGCCCCGGAGTACGCCGTCGAGCGGGAGATCGAGGACCTCGCGGCGCTGATCGCGCACCTGGGCGGGACGGCGTCGGTGTTCGGGCACTCCTCGGGCGCGGTCCTGGCCCTCGAGGCGGCCGCGGCGGGCATCGGGATCGACCGCGTGGTGGCGTATGAGCCGCCGTACGCGACCGACGAGCACCCGCGGGCCGATGTCGTCGACGAGGTGCGGGCGCAGCTGGCGGTGGGGGACCGCGATGGCGCGGTGGCGACGTTCCTGCAGGTCGCGGGCACGTCGGCGGAGATGATCGAGGGGATGAAGTCCGCGCCGGTGTGGGGCTGGTTCACGGCGCTGGCGCACACGCTGCCGTACGACCTGACGATCGTCGGCCCGGACGCCCGCCCTTCGGAGAACCTGGCCCGCATCCGGGTGCCGGCGCTGGTGATCGGCGGCGGCGCGAGCGACGACGCACTCCAGTCAGGCGCCCGCGCGGCGGCCGCGGCGGTGCCCGGCGCCCGTCACGAGACCCTCGACGGCCAGGACCACGGCGTCCTCCAGTACCCGGAGACGCTCAAGGAGCTGCTGACCGATTTCCTGAAGTAGACATGAAAATGGCGGGTGCTCTCGCGAGCACCCGCCATCCCCAAACTTCGCTGCAGCGTCAGCCCCGGACGACCTTGCCCGCCTTGATGCAGGAGGTGCACACGTTCAGGCGCTTGCGCTGGGACACACCCACCTTGGCGTGGACGGTCTGGATGTTCGGGTTCCACCGGCGGTTGGTACGGCGGTGGGAGTGCGAGACCGCCTTGCCGAAGCCCGGTCCCTTGCCACAGACGTCGCACACGGCAGCCACGTCGAACTCCTTTGGATCTGGGTCATAGAAATGAGCCCAGATGCACTGGGCAACTCGACCATAGTAACTACTGCGATCGAGGGCCCCGGCACCGGGTCGATACGCTGCCCGGGGACCGGGTAGGAGGTTACGGGGTGCGGGTGCTGGACGCGGTGGCGGTGTCGGCCTGGGCGGCGGGTTGTGTGCGCAGCCTGGCGAGCCTGCGGCCGGCCATCGACGGCATCAACGTCTACCCCGTCGCCGACTCCGACACCGGCTCCAACATGCTCTTCACGATGACCGGCGCGGCCCGCGAACTCTCCGAAGCGACGCCGGAAACCGCGGCCGAAGCGCTCAAGGTCCTCGCGCGCGGGGCCGTGGCCGCCGCCAAGGGCAACTCCGGTGTCATCCTCTCGCAGGTCATCCGCGGGCTCGCCGACCGCGCCGAAGGCGACCTCGACGGCCCGTGGCTGGCGCGGGCCCTCGGGCACGCCGACGAGGTTGCCACGGGCGCCGTCAGCCGCCCGGTCGCCGGGACCATCCTGACCGTCCTGCACGCCGTCGCCCTCGCCGTCCGCGGCGACACGAGCCCGCTGCCCGAGATCGCCGCGAAAGCCGCGAAAGAGGCCGCGCACGCGCTCGAGAAGACGCCGGAGCAGTTGCCCGCCCTGGCCAGGGCCGGGGTCGTCGACGCCGGCGCCCGCGGCCTGGTCGCGGTGCTCGACGCGCTGGTCGGGGTGCTCACCGGCGCCCCCGTCCAGCAGGAGCACGCCCTCGAAGTCCACACCGATAGCGCCGAGGCCTACGCCTGGGAGGTCATGTACCTCCTCGACGGCGTCGACGAGGCGAGCCTGCCGACCCTGCGCAAGGAGCTCAGCGGCCTCGGCGACAGCGTCACGGTCGCCGGCGACGGCTCGGGCAGCCACGCCGTGCACGTCCACTGCGCCGACATCGGCGCCGCCATCGAGGCCGGGCTCACCCTGGGCCGCCCGCGCCGGATCCGCGTCGAGCCGCTGCTCACGCCGACGCCGATCGAGCCGGGCGGCGGGATCGACCGCACGGTCGTCGCCGTCGTCCACGGCGGGGCGCTGGCCGAGCTGCTGCGCGCCGAAAGCATCCCGGTGCTGGCCGTGCCCGAGGGCGGGACCCCCAGCGTCGAAGACATGATCGGCCTGCTCAACGAGGCCGCCGGGCAGCAGGTGACCGTGCTGCCCGGCAGCGCCGCCCTCACCGCCGCGGCCGACGCCGCGGCCGGGCACGCCATGGCCGCCGGCCGGGACGTCGTCGTCATCCCGTGCGCATCGCCGGTGCAGGTCATGGCCGCCCTCGCCGTGCACGACGCCGGCCGCCGCACCAACGACGACGTCGTCGCGATGGCCGAAGCGGCCGCCGCGACCAGGCGTGGCGAACTGCGGATCGCGCAGGAGGAGTCGCTAACCTGGGTGGGCCGGGCCCAGTCCGGCGACGTGGTCGGCCTGGTCGACGACGAGGTGGTGCTGATCGAGCCCGCGCCCGCGTCCGAGACCAACTTGGTCGCGGCCGCGATGAAGGTGCTGAACCGGATGCTGGCGCTCGGCGGCGAGCTGGTGACCGTGCTCAGCGGGGCGGCGGCCCCGCCGGGGGTCGCCGAGGAGCTCGCGGAGCAGTTGCGGGTGGAGCACCCCGAGGTGGAACTGGCCGGCTACGCCAGTGGCCAGGCGGACGCCGTGCTGCTGATGGGAGTCGAATAGCGGATGGCCGGACTGCGCGACAAGCTGCCGTTGCTGCTGGGCGCCAAGACGGCGAAGGCGCTCGCCACGTCGTTGGACATCGAGACGGTCAGCGACCTGCTGCGCCACTACCCGCGCCGCTACGCCGAGCGCGGCGAGCTCACCGACATCCACGGCCTGGAGCTGGGCGAGCACGCCACCGTGCTGGCGCGCATCGAAAAGGTGAGCAAGCGGCGGATGAAGGCACGCAACGGGACCATCCTCGACATGGTCATCACCGACGGGAAACGCCGGCTGACCTGCGCCTTCTTCAACCAGGCGTGGCGGGAGAAGGACCTCGTCCCCGGCAAGACCGGCCTGTTCGCCGGCAAGGTGTCCGCCTTCCGCGACACGCTGCAGCTGACCAACCCCGAGTACGAGCTGTTCGAGGCCGACCGCGCCGAGGAGGCGATGGACGACTTCCTCGCCGCCATCATCCCGGTCTACCCGGCGGCGCAGGGCATGCCGACCTGGTCGATCGCCAAGTGCGTGCGCCAGGTCCTCGACGTCCTCGAGGTCGACGACGACCCGATGCCCGCGGAGCTGCGGCGGCTGCACAAGCTGGCCGACCTGGACAACGCGCTGCGCGGCATCCACCGCCCGGAGAACTGGGCGCACCTGGAGGCGTCGAAGAAGCGGCTCAAGTGGGACGAAGCCATGGCCGTCCAGCTGATCTTCGCGCAGCGGCGGCACTCGGCGATCTCGCGGCCGGCGAAGGCGAACCCGCACGTCAGCGGCGGTCTGCTGGACGCCTTCGACAAGCGGCTGCCCTTCGACCTCACCGCGGGCCAGCGGGGGATCGGCGACGAGATCGCCACCGACCTCGCGTCCGAGCACCCGATGAACCGGCTGCTGCAGGGCGAGGTCGGCTCGGGCAAGACGGTCGTCGCGCTGCGGGCGATGCTGCAGGTCGTCGACAACGGGCGGCAGGCCGCGATGCTGGCGCCGACCGAGGTGCTCGCCGCGCAGCACGCGCGGTCGCTGCGGGAGATGCTCGGCGACCTCGGCCAGGCCGGCGAGCTCGGCGCGGCGGAGAACGCCACGCGCGTGACGCTGCTGACCGGGTCGATGGGCGCGAAGGAACGCAAGAAGTCGCTGCTGGAGATCGTCAGCGGGGAAGCGGGCATCGTCGTCGGCACGCACGCGCTCATCCAGGACCACGTCGAGTTCGCCGACCTCGGCCTCGCCGTCGTCGACGAGCAGCACCGGTTCGGCGTCGAGCAGCGGGACGCGTTGCGCACCCGCGGCGCCGGCGACACGAGCCCGCACGTGCTGGTCATGACGGCGACGCCGATCCCGCGCACGGTCGCGATGACCGTCTACGGCGACCTGGAGGTGTCGGCGCTGCGGGAGATGCCGGTCGGGCGGTCGCCGATCGCGACCACGGTCGTGCCGGTCGCCGAGAAACCGGCGTGGTTCGAGCGGATCTGGCAGCGCGTCCGCGAGGAGGTCGGCAAGGGCCACCAGGCGTACGTCGTCTGCCCGCGGATCGGCGACGAGCCGCCGTCGGACAAGAGCGACAAGCGGCCGCCGCTGGCGGTCCTCGAAGTCGCGCCCGAGCTGGAGCACGGGCCGCTGCAGGGCCTGAGGATCGGCGTGCTGCACGGCCGGATGCCGCCCGACGACAAGGACGCCGTGATGCGCGCGTTCTCGGCGGCCCAGCTGGACGTCCTGGTGGCCACCACGGTGATCGAGGTCGGCGTGAACGTGCCGAACGCGACCGCGATGGTGATCATGGACGCCGACCGCTTCGGCGTCAGCCAGCTGCACCAGCTGCGCGGCCGCGTCGGCCGGGGCAGCGTGCCGGGGCTGTGCCTGCTGGTCACCGAAACCCTCGACGGCACGGCGACCCGCGAGCGGCTGGCGGCGGTCGAGTCCACGACGGACGGCTTCGAGCTGTCGCGCCTGGACCTCGAGCTGCGCCGCGAAGGCGACATCCTGGGCGCGGCCCAGTCCGGCAAGCGCTCGACGCTGAAGCTGTTGTCGCTCCTGCGGGACGAAGACGTCATCGCCGCGTCCCGGGAGAGCGCGCAGGAGATCGTCGAGAAGGACCCGGAGCTGAAGAAGTACCGCGGGCTGGCCCAGATGGTCGGCGACGTCGTCGACGTCGACCGCGCGGAGTACCTGGAGAAGAGCTGAGCGGGCGCGTCACCCCGGGAGAGTGCCGCCGGTTGCGGTGAACACGCCGGCTTTCGCGGCCGCCGCGGCGGCTTTCGCGGCGACGCCGGCGTCCTCCGGCGTCACGCCTTCCCGGGAGACGAACAGGCGGTAGAAGACCGGCCCGCACGCCACCCGGATCACCTCGACGGCGTCGGTGCCGGGCGGGACCTCGCCGCGGTCGATCGCGCGGTGGACCGCGGCGGCCGAGCGGGCGTGGCGGTCGACGTAGAACTCCTGCAGGGCGCCGGCGGCGCGCGCGGAGAGGAACGCGGCCGAGATCGACGCCGTCGGGAGCTCGCGTTCGCCCGGCGTGGTGAAGTAGCGGACCAGCTCCAGGTTGATCGCGCGCAGGTCGCCTTCGAGCGACCCGGTGTCCGGGGCGGCCCACTCCTGCTCGGTGCCCATCAGCAGGGCGGCCGCGACCAGGCCCTCGGCGGACTCCCAGCGGCGGTACAGCGTCGTCTTGTGGACGCCGGAGCGTTCGGCCACCGCCTCGACGGTCAGCTCCGCGTACCCGCGTTCGCCGAGCAGCGCGAGGGTGGCTTCGAGCGCGGCGAGGCGGGTCCGCTCGGTGCGGCCGCCGGGGCGCTTGGTCCCGGAAATCTCAGTGGCCAACTGCTACTCCTGTTGCGTTAGTGTGCTCAGTATGACAGGAACCGTCGCCGTTGCGGAAATCGCCGAACTGATCGGGGACGCCGAGGTCGTCGCGATCGGGGAGAACAACCACCACATCCGCGAGTTCGGTGTGCTGCGGGACCGCCTCCTGCGCCACCTCGTCACCGAGTGCGGGTTCACCGTGCTCGGGTTCGAGGGCGGCTTCCCGGAGGGGCACCTGGTCGACGCGTGGCTCCAGGGCGGCCCGGGTGAGGTCGCCGACGTCGCGCGGGACGGCTTCACCTTCGGCCTCGGCGACTCCGCCGAGGTGCACGAGATGCTGACCTGGCTGCGCGGCCGCGGCGTCCGGTTCTTCGGCCTCGACGTCCCGGGCTCGGCGGGCTCGCCGGTGCCCGCGCTGCAGGCGCTGCGTTCGGAGGTCCGGCGCGTGGACCCGGCCAACGTGTCCCTTGTGGACGCGGCGTTGGCGGCGTGCGAGCCGTACGCGTCGGTGAGCAGCGCGGTCGCGCCGGGGCGGTACGCGGCGATGAGCGCAGAGGCGCGGGATGCCGCGACGACGGCGCTGACCATCCTCAAAGGACACGTGGAGTCCCTTGGTTACGGTGGCGTCGCCGTGCACCACGCGGAAGGTGCGCTTCGGGTGGACCTGTACCTGCGGGAGCTGGCCGCGCTGATGGCAGGCCACGCGCCCGAGCCGCAGAGTTCGTCGCGGGACACGTACATGGCGGCCACGGTGCGGCTGCTGCGGCGGCAGTTCCCCGGCGAGAAGATCGTGCTGATGCTCCACAACGGACACCTCCAGCGCATCCCGTTCTCGCCGATGCCGGGCATGACGGCGCCGTCGGCGGGCACGCACCTGGCCGCGGAGCTCGGCGATCGCTATTTCGCGCTGGCTTTGACCGCCGTCTCGGGGACGACGACCGGTCTGGCACCCGACCCGGCGTTCCCGCTGGGCTTCCGGATGTTCGAGCAGGCCCTCGACGCGTCCGCGGAAGGCAGCGTCGAGGCGTTGCTGGCATCGCGGGCACCGTGCGTGGCCGAGCACCCGGCGGCCGCGGCCGTCCGGCACGCGCACCTGAGCCCGGCGGTGGACGTCGCGGCGGCGTTCGATGCGGTGGTCTGCCTGGAGAAGCAGGAAACGATCTTCGGCGGCGGCGCCGGGTAGGTGAGCCCGTTCGGCTGATTGCCGCAGCCGGGGGCCGAAGCCGTCCGTCGCCGCGAGCAGGGCAGCCACCCAGGCCGAAGCGCCGCACCCCGTGGTCACCCAGGCCACCGCGGCGAATTCTTTGCAACCCGCGGCCCGGGCCGCCAGTTCCCGCGATCCCGCCGCCGTCTTCCTCGACCTGCTCGCCGTCTTCGCCGCCGGGGCCGGGGCCCGGTGGCTCGTCCGGCGGCAGCTCGGCATCCGGCGGGCCGGCCGGGCCGCGATGGCGCTCGGCCTGCTCGGCGCGGCCGGCCTCGTCCCCGGCCGCGGTGCTCGCCGGCATCACCGGGGCGGCCCGGTTCGCCGCCGGCTGGTCCGGTGCCCTCTCGGGAACGTCGTCGCCGTCGGGAAGCCGGAACCCGAGGGCGCGAACCTCGCCGGGCTGGTCGTCTACGGGAGCTCGTGGCCGGCGTGCTGATCGTCCGGAATCAGCCGAACGGGCGACAGCTTCGACTTGTCGCTGGTGTACCGCAGGGGTACCACGACGATCATGAGGATGCTTCTCGCGGCCGTGGCCGTGCTCGCCGGGCAGGTCTCGAGCGGCGGGGTGCAGCCCGATCCGCCCAGCTGGGGGCTCGACCGGATCGACCAGCGCGCCGGCCTCGACCACGCCTACCACTACGCGACCGACGCCTCGGGCGTCACCATCTACGTCATCGACAGCGGCGTCGACGCGAAGCACCCCGACTTCCAGGGCCGCGTTGCACCGGGGCGGGACTTCCTCGGCGGCGGCTCCGACACCTCCGACACCAACGGCCACGGCACCCGGCTCGCCGGCATCGCCGCCGGCAAGGCCTACGGCGTCGCGAAGGGCGCCCAGATCGTGCCGGTGCGAGTGCTCGACTCCGGCGGCGGCGGGGCCACCGACCAGATCATCGCCGGCATCGACTGGGTCGCGCAGAACGCCCAGCAGCCCGCCGTCGCCGTCCTCGGCATCGGCGGGGTGCCCAACGACCAGCTCGACGCCGCCGTGAAACGGCTGGCCGAGGTGGTGCCGATCGCCGTCCCGGCGGGCAGCGAGACCGCCGACGCCGGCGGCTTCTCGCCGGGCCGGGTGCCCGAGGCGCTGACCGTCGCCGCCTCCGACGCCCAGGACCGGCCGGACAAGACGTCGAACTCCGGCCAGGACGTCGACCTCTACGCCCCAGGCGCCGGCATCCCGTGCCCGATCGCGGGCGGCACCGGCGCGGGCCCGGAGTCCGGCACCTCGATGGCGGCGGCGTTCGCGGCCGGCGTGGCCGCGCTCTACCGCGCCCAGCACCCCGGCGACAGCCCGGCCCAAGTGGACGACGCCCTGGTCAAGGCGGCCACCCCGGACGTGCTCAATGGCGTCCCGAACGGCACCGCCAACCGGCTGCTTTACGCGCCGCCGGGATCCTGAAAAGCTGCCCAGACGACCCGGACGGCAACCCTGCGCGACGCATGATGTCCATCACCCGGGACTGAACTCCCGCACAGCGGGAAGAACCGGGTAACGTGCGTTGACTTACCGATCCAAGAGGGAAGGACCGGGCATGTTCCGCAAGGTTCTGGTGGCCAACCGCGGGGAGATCGCGATCCGGGCGTTCCGCGCCGGCTACGAACTCGGTGCCGGCACAGTTGCCGTGTTTCCGCACGAAGACCGCAACTCGCTGCACCGGCTGAAGGCCGACGAGGCGTACGAGATCGGCGAACCCGGTCACCCCGTGCGCGCCTACCTCTCGGTCGACGAGATCGTCGCCGCGGCGAAGAAGGCGGGGGCCGATGCCGTCTACCCCGGCTACGGCTTCCTCTCGGAGAACCCCGATCTCGCGCGCGCGTGCGAAGAAGCGGGGATCACCTTCGTCGGGCCCAGCGCCGACATCCTGGAACTCACCGGTAACAAGGCTCGTGCGGTCAAGGCCGCGCGCGAGGCCGGCGTGCCCGTGCTCGGCTCGTCCGAGCCCTCCAGCGACGTCGACACGCTGGTCGCCGCGGCCGGAGAGCTCGGGTTCCCGGTCTTCGTCAAGGCCGTCGCCGGCGGTGGCGGGCGCGGGATGCGCCGCGTCGAGGACCCCGCGCTGCTGCGCGAGTCCATCGAGGCCGCCGCGCGCGAGGCCGAGTCCGCCTTCGGCGACCCGACCGTCTTCCTCGAGAAGGCCGTCGTCGAGCCGCGGCACATCGAGGTGCAGATCCTGGCCGACGGCGTCGGCAACGTCATCCACCTCTACGAGCGCGACTGCTCCGTGCAGCGGCGCCACCAGAAGGTCATCGAGCTCGCCCCGGCGCCGAACCTCGACCCCGGGCTGCGTGACCGCATCTGCGCGGACGCGGTCAAGTTCGCCCGCCAGATCGGCTACCGCAACGCCGGCACCGTCGAGTTCCTGCTCGACAAGCAGGGCAAGCACGTCTTCATCGAGATGAACCCGCGCATCCAGGTCGAGCACACGGTGACCGAAGAGGTCACCGACCTCGACCTCGTGCAGTCGCAGCTGCGGATCGCCTCCGGCGAAACCCTCGACGACCTGGGCCTGAGCCAGGAGAAGATCTACCTGCGCGGGGCCGCCCTGCAGTGCCGGATCACCACCGAGGACCCGGCCAACGGCTTCCGCCCGGACACCGGGATGATCTCCGCCTACCGCTCGCCGGGCGGCTCGGGCATCCGGCTCGACGGCGGCACCGCCTTCTCCGGCACCGAGATCAGCGCCCACTTCGACTCGCTGCTGGTCAAGCTGACTTGCCGCGGCCGCGACTTCAAGACCGCCGTCGGCCGCGCGCGCCGGGCCGTCGCCGAGTTCCGGATCCGCGGGGTCGCCACGAACATCCCGTTCCTGCAGGCCGTCCTCGACGACCCGGACTTCCGTGCCGGCCGCGTCACGACGTCGTTCATCGAGGAACGCCCGGAGCTGCTCACCGCGCGGCAGTCCGCCGACCGCGGCACGCGGCTGCTGACCTACCTCGCCGACCAGACGGTCAACAAGCCCAACGGCGAGCGCCCGAAGACCCCGGACGCCACCCTGAAGCTGCCGAAGCTGCCGAAGGACGCCGAGCCGGCGCCGGGCTCGAAGCAGAAGCTCGTCGAGCTGGGCCCGGCCGGGTTCGCCGAGTGGCTGCGGAAGTCGCCGCACATCGGCGTCACCGACACGACCTTCCGCGACGCCCACCAGTCGCTGCTCGCCACCCGCGTCCGCACGAAGGACCTGCTGGCCGTCGCGCCGGTGGTCGCGAACACGCTGCCGCAGCTGCTGTCGCTGGAGTGCTGGGGCGGCGCGACCTACGACGTCGCGCTGCGGTTCCTCGCCGAGGACCCGTGGGAGCGGCTCGCCGCGCTGCGCGAGGCCGTGCCGAACATCTGCCTGCAGATGCTGCTGCGCGGGCGCAACACCGTCGGCTACACGCCGTACCCGACCGAGGTGACCACCGCCTTCGTCCAGGAGGCGACGAAGACCGGCATCGACATCTTCCGGATCTTCGACGCGCTCAACGACGTCGAGCAGATGCGCCCGGCCATCGAAGCCGTGCGCGAAACCGGGTCCGCGGTTGCCGAGGTGGCGCTCTGCTACACCTCGGACCTGTCGGACCCGGGCGAGAAGCTCTACACGCTCGACTACTACCTCAAGCTGGCCGAGCAGATCGTCGGCGCCGGGGCGCACGTCCTGGCGATCAAGGACATGGCCGGGCTGCTGCGCGCGCCCGCGGCGACCAAGCTGGTCACCGCGCTGCGCAAGGAGTTCGACCTGCCGGTGCACATCCACACCCACGACACCGCGGGCGGCCAGCTGGCCACCTACCTCGCGGCGATCAACGCGGGCGCGGACGCCGTCGACGGCGCGGTCTCGTCGATGGCGGGCACGACGTCGCAGCCGTCGCTGTCCTCGATCGTGGCGGCCACCGACCACTCGGCCCGGACCACCGGTCTGGACCTGCGGGCCATCGGCGACCTGGAGCCGTACTGGGAGAGCGTGCGCAAGATCTACGCGCCCTTCGAGGCCGGCCTGGCGTCGCCGACCGGGCGCGTCTACGACCACGAGATCCCCGGCGGCCAGCTGTCGAACCTGCGCACGCAGGCCATCGCGCTCGGCCTGGGCGACCGGTTCGAGGACATCGAGGCGATGTACGCGGCCGCCGACAAGATCCTCGGCCACCTGGTCAAGGTGACGCCGTCGTCCAAGGTCGTCGGCGACCTCGCGCTGCACCTGGTCGGCGCGGGCGTCTCGCCGGCCGACTTCGAGGCGGAGCCGAACAAGTTCGACATCCCCGACTCGGTGATCGGCTTCCTGCGCGGCGAGCTCGGCGACCCGCCGGGCGGCTGGCCGGAGCCGTTCCGCACCAAAGCCCTCGAGGGCCGGGCGGCGGCGAAGCCGGTCGTCGAACTGTCCGAAGAGGACCGTTCCGCGCTGGCCGAACACCCGCGCCGGACGCTCAACCGGCTGCTGTTCCCCGGCCCGACGAAGGAGTTCGAGGCGCACCGCGAGGCCTACGGCGACACGTCGGTGCTGCCCAGCAAGGACTTCTTCTACGGGCTGCGGCCGGGAGAGGAGTACTCGGTCGACCTCGAGCCGGGTGTGCGGCTGCTCATCGAGCTGGAGGCCATCGGCGAGGCCGACGAGCGCGGTGTCCGCACGGTGATGTCGACGCTCAACGGCCAGCTGCGCCCGATCCAGGTCCGCGACCGCTCGATCGCTTCGGACATCCCGGCGACCGAGAAGGCGGAGAAGGGCAACCCGAAGCAGGTCGCGGCGCCGTTCGCCGGCGTCGTCACGCTGCAGGTCGCCGAGGGTGACACGGTCGAGGCCGGTGCGACGGTCGCGACGATCGAGGCGATGAAGATGGAGGCCTCGATCACGGCGTCGGCCGGCGGCAAGGTCGGCAGGCTGGCGATCACGAACGTGCAGCAGGTCGAAGGCGGAGACCTCCTCCTGGTCCTCGAATAAGGCCTCCCGTGCGGTCAGGCGGGTGCCGATCCGCCTGACCGCGCCCGGCCGCGTGCCGGCAGCGATACGCTCGGCGGATGCTGATCAACGCGGTACCGCAACGGCAGGGCGCGGCCGGACCGCGCGCGGCGGAGCTGCCGGACGGCTGTGTGGCGCTCGCGGAGCTGGCCGGGCACGTCCTCGGCCGGCCCGTCCACCACGTCCGCCAGACGCACGCGGTGTCCGAAGTGGACCGCGGGATCGCGTCCCGCGCGGTGCTGACCGGCGCCAACCGGGCCGCTCAGCTGGCCGCACTGGAGGCGCCGGGCGGGCCGGTGCTGACGATCGGCGGCGACTGCGGCGTCGAGCTGGTCCCGATCGGGGTCGCGCGGTTCCGCCACGGGCCCGGGCTGGGCGTCGCGTGGTTCGACGCCCACGCGGACCTGAACACGGCCGATTCGTCGCCCTCAGGGGCGTTCCACGGGATGGTGCTGCGGTCGCTGTTCGGCGAGGGCGACCCGGAGTTCGCGGCGGACCCGGCGTTGACGCCCGGGAACGTGGCCCTCGCCGGGACACGCGTGTTCGACCCGGAGGAGCGGGCGGCGGTGTCCCGTGGCCTGGTGGTCGAGTCCCTCGGCGCCTTGGCCGGGGTGGAGAAGCTGTACGTGCACGTGGACCTCGACGTGCTGGACCCGGCGGAGTTCCCGGGGCTGAACTACCCGGAACCCGGCGGCTGGACGATCGAGCGCCTGGTCGCGGAGCTCAACGCCCTGGCCCGCTTCGAGGTCGTCGGTGCGGGGATCACGGAGTGCGTGGGCACCCCGCGCGAGGTCGAGGTCCTCGAGCCGGTGGTCGCCGCGATCGGCCGCCTGCTCGTGAGTGGTTGAGAGGGTCAGCACCCTGGTTCCCGTTCACGACCAGGCGGCGCGGACCGCGTCCAGCGCGTCGTCGAGGGTGGCGCCGAGGTCCCGGGCCGTCGTCGCGAAGTCCGCGGCGGCGGAGCGGAGCAGGGCCGCGGGTTCCGGGCGGCCGGGCGGGATCGTCACGACCGTGCCGCGCGACCGGGCCGTCGTCACCCAGCCCGCCGCCTCCAGCTCGCGGTAGGCCCTGGCCACCGTGCCCGAGGCCAGGCCGAGGTCGCGGGCCAGCTGGCGGATCGGGGGCAGCCGGGTCCCCTCGGGCAGCGCGCCCGTCGTGACCGCCCGGACCACCTGGTCGTGCACCTGCCGCCAGGGCGCCAGGCCGGTCTCGGTGTCGACGACGATCTTCACGCGGTGGCCGGCTGCCGTTTCACCGGGGCCGTGACCGCCAGGAACGCCGCCAGGCCGGCCACGACGACCAGGAACGACCCGAAGTCGCCGGCCGGCCAGCCGATCGCCGTGCACGCGCCGATGCCCAGCCCGATCGCCACCCGGGCGCTGCGGGTGCGCAACGCCAGGTCGGTGCGCGGCTCGCCGATCGCCGGGCGGCGCACCGCCAGCAGCGCGATCGCCGCGCAGGCCACCGCCGTGCCCGCGGCGACCGCCAGCAGCTTCCACTGGGCCGTCAGCCCCAGGTGCACCATCGCCCCCGCCGCCGCCAGCCCGCCGAGGACCAGCACCCACACCGGGACGACGTCCCGCAGCGTCCGCGGGGCCAGCACGGCCTCCCGGCGCGGGCCGCGGGCCGGGCGCTGCGCCAGCAGCTCGGCGATCAGGCCGCCCAGCAGGAGCGTGACGACGATCGTGCCCGCTCCGCCGTCGTCGAGCAGCGGCGGGATCGCGAGGAAGAGCCACGGGTACCAGAGCCGGCGCCGCTTGAGGTAGCGGACGGCCAGCGCGACCTCGTCGGCGCCCGGCTCGGCCACCCCCCAGCGTTCCAGCAAGCGCTTACCGTGCTTCTCACCCGGCCAGAGCACGATCAGGATCCCCAGCCCGATCAGGCCCGTGAAGAGCGCGACAGCGAGCACGTTGTCCCACGGCATGCCGTACCTCCCGAAGCTTGTGTCAAGCACATGATACAAGCACGAGTGCGCAGCCGCGGCGCGGGGCGCTCGACACCGCGTTCGCCCGTTCGCACGCACGTGACAGTGCACTCGGCGGGACACTTGTCAGCTGGTTGCAGCCAACCGTCCGGAAATTTGTCATCTTCCTGACAAGAAACCGGTTTTCTTTCACGAAGGTGACACGTTTGGCGTTAGTTTTTCGATGTGCCGGTTGTCACCCCGTGACAGGCGCGGGGTGCCGGTCGTGGGTGCTCCGCGGCCGGATTCCGGGGGCGGAGCAAAGGAGCTGCGATGACGGTGGAGCGCGGATTCGAACACGCTGCGCCGCCCGCCGCACTACCCCGCAAGCTCGCTGACATCCTGCGTCCGGAACTGGCCAGTCTCGCCGCCGAAATCGTCGAAGAAATCCGCGCGACCATCCCGGCGTATGCGCGGCCGCTCGACGGGCCGTACGGCAAGTCGATCCGGGCAGGCGTCGAATACGCGATCACGCTGTTCGTCGCGCAGATCGCCGATCCCACCGTGTCGAAGGAACAGTCCCACGAAGTGCACCACCGGCTGGGGCAGAACGAAATGCGCGAGGGCCGCAGCCTCGACACGCTGCAGTCGGCCTACCGCGTCGGCGCGCGGGTGTCGTGGCGGCGGATCATGCGCGTCGGGCGGCGCAGCGGCCTCTCCTCCGCGGTGATGTCGCAGCTGGCCGACGCGATGCTGGCGTTCATGGACGAGCTCGCGTCCGTCGCCCTCGACGGCTACCTCGAGGCGAAGGCGCGCACCGCGGGCGCGCTGGACACCTGGCGC
The DNA here is from genome assembly GCF_046549135.1 of Amycolatopsis sp. lyj-23. Taxonomy (NCBI): domain Bacteria; kingdom Bacillati; phylum Actinomycetota; class Actinomycetes; order Pseudonocardiales; family Pseudonocardiaceae; genus Amycolatopsis; species Amycolatopsis sp. lyj-23. Next base: position 207,698 of record NZ_JAJPWN010000009.1, read on the forward strand.
CGCAAGCTGCTGCACCTGATCCTGGAGACGCCGCCGGCGTCCCCGAAGGCGATTGCCGAGCTGGCGCAGCTGATCGGCTGGCCGGTGCCGTCCGACGCGACCCCGGTGGCGATCTGCCCGGCCGGCGGCGTCGCCCCGGCCCGGCGGCACGCCGGGCTCGACGCGGACGTCCTCGCCGAGCTCGACACCCCGGACCCGAAGCTGGTCGTCCCCGGCGAGCTGAGCAGTGCCCGGCTGGCGGCGCTGCAGGTGGCCCTGCCGGACTGCCGCCTGTCGATCGGCCCGTGCGTCCCGCTCGCTTCGGTCGCGGATTCGCTCAGGTGGGCCCGCAACACCCTCCAGCTGGCCGAGCGCGGCGTGCTGACGCCGCGGCCGGTGCTGCGCGCCGAGGAGCACCTGGCGACGCTGCTGGTCAACTCCGACACGGGTCTGGTCGGCACGCTGCGGCACCGCCTGTTCGCGCCGCTGGCCGACATGACGGGCAAACAGCAGGAGCGGCTGCTGGAGACGCTGCGGGCGTGGCTGGACAGCCAGGGCAACGTGGTGGAGATCGCCGAGCGCCTCGGCGTCCACCCGCAGACGGTCCGCTACCGCATGCGCCAGCTGCAGGCGACGTTCGGCGAAAGCCTGCGCGACCCGTCGGCGCGGTTCGAGATGGAGCTGGCGCTGCGCGCGGGGGCGGCGCCGCTCCCGCTGCGGCACCCGGTCAGCGACCTGCTGCCGTCACCGCGGTCGGGTGGGTCACGCCCGCAGTGGCCGTAGCGCGGGTCAGGAAATCGTGATCCCGGGCTGGAACCGGGAGTCCTGCGCCGGGTTGGTGATCCTCAGCGTGCAGGTCGACGACCAGGCGGTCCACGTCCCGGTCCCCGTCCCCTTCCGGTGCCACTGCAGGTTCTCGGTGACCTGGAGGCCGAGTGCGAACCCGGCCGAACCCGCGGTGCCGGCGGTGAAGGTCAGGGGGCCGGCGTTCTCCGGGAAGGCCAGGCCGCCGGTGGTGGGGACCACCTGCAGGGGGATGCCGCCGGAGATCACGGCGCTCGCCGGGGTGGCGTTCGCCGCGGTGATCGTGGCGCCGAAGGATCCCTGGACCTCGTCGTACCCGGCGGCGGTGAAGAGGGAGCGGACCGCCGGGGACATGACGTGGTCCAGGTGCACGTCGGTGAGGGTGATCGCGGCGCCCGGCGACACCGTGTCCGCGGTCGTGAACGAACCGGCGAAGGTCGAGTTCTGCGGAGACACGCCGGGATAGGTGCAGCTGTAGGTCAGCGTGGCCGTTTGCGCGGTGATCGTGGCGGCGTGCGCCGTTCCCGCGGTCGTGGCCGTGACGAGCAGGGCGGCCGCGACCGCCGTTCCGATCCTCATGGTTCCCCCTCAGTGAGGTCGCTTCGCCGCCGCCTTCTTCGCGGCCGCGGCGGCCGGGTCCGGTGGCGGCCCGTCGGAGCCCGGCGGGCACTGGGTGTGGTCCGGTTCGGTGCAGACGAGGAGGTTGTAGGTGTCGACGAACGCCTGGTTGCCCTCGCCCGAGCTCATCCCCGTCAGCAGCGGGCTCAGGTCCTGGCCGCCCGCGCCGCAGCCGGTGAACGCGGGGATCTTGAACCCCGTCTTCTCGTCGGTCCGGATGTGGCCGACGCCGAACGCCTCGTACGGGCCGTTGAGCGTGAGGGTGATCTTGTCCGCCGTCACGCACTCGGGGCCGAGGTCCAGCGGGACGCCGTTGACCTTCGCGCCGCTGAGGCGGGCCATCACCTGCAGCGTCGTGTTCAGGAAGGTGGCGCCGGTGTCCGGGTCGGTCGTGATCCCGCCGGCGAACTCGATGAGCTTGCTGTCGCGCCAGTCGACCGGCAGGAACTCGATGGTCGCGGTCACCGGCACGAACCCGAAGCCCAGGAACGTGGCGGTCGCCGGGGCGAAGGTGGTCGACCCGGTGACCCGGGAGTCGTTGGTGACCAGGTTCAGGATGAACAGGCCGTTGAACAGGAACGCCGGGTCGGCGGTGACGGTCGCGCCGAGCTTCTTGACCGTCGACTTCGTCAGGATCGTGACCAGGCTCAGCGGAACGGCGAACTCGTCGTCGGTCGGCGGATCGCCCGGGCCGGGCTCGTCGGCGGCCGCGACCCGCTGCTCCTGCTTCTGTCCCGGCGTCACCTTCGGCAGCACGAGCACCTTGGCCAGCGTCGTCTGCTGCTCGGCGTCCAGGGTGCACGCGACCGGCTTCGCGGCGGCCGCCCCGGTGGTTGGCGGCGCGGTGGTTGGCAGCGCGGTGGTTGGTGGCGCGGCGGGCGATGGCGCGGCGGTCAGCGCGAGCGACGGCGCGGTGACGTCGAAGGTGACGGCGCCGACGGTGTTCAGCGCGATGTCGGGCACGGTGCCGGTGGCGGTCAGGGTGACGTCGCCGGTTTCCGGCAGCGGGGTGGCCGGCACGACCAGGGCCACCGGGACCTTGTCCGCACGGTCGTCCTGGTGCACAGCGAGCTCCAGCCGCACTTCGCCGCCCAGCGAGCCGGCGGTGGTGCCGGCCGGGAGGTAGGCCAGCGCGACGTCGCGGGGGAGCGTGAGCTTGGCGGAAAGCGCGCCGACGGTCAGCGACGTCCCGGTCCGCGCCTGGGCGGGGATCGTCGCCGCGGTGTCGACGGTGAGCTTGCGGGCGCCGAGCGGGTCGGCGAAGGGGCACGTCACCGACACCGACGTCGCGGCCTTCGTGTCCGGCGGAACGGCGGGGGCGGGAGCGGCCGACCCGACGCCGGTCAGCGCGCCGTTCACCGCGGACAGCAGGCCGACGGCCGCCAGCGCGGAGATCGTGAGGGTGCGGGGCCGGACTCGACGTGGCATCGGTTTCCCTGGGTGCGGTGCGGCAGCGGCGGGGTGTTCCCGGTGCGGGCCGGGCGGCCCGCACCGGGAAACCCGGTCAGGAGACGGTGATGCTCGGGCTGAACGCGGTGTTCTGCGCCGGGCTGGTCACCTTGAGGGTGCAGTTCATCGTCCACGGCGACCAGGTGTCGGTCGACTTCTTGTGGAACTCCAGGTTCGCCGACAGCCCGCTCGTCAGCGACAGGGTGGCGGTGCCCGCGGTCGACGGCGCGGTCCAGCTCGGGATGCTGGACGACGCCACCTGCGCGATGTTCACCGTGATCGGGCCACCGGTCGGGTAGATGACCTGCGGGATGTTCAGCCCGGAGGCCGCCGACGACGACAGCGTGCCGGCCGAGACGGTCACCGGAACCGTCGCGGTGCCCCGGATGCCGTCGTAGCCCACGGCGGTCAGCAGCGAGTGGACGGTCGAGCTGATCGTCGCGGTCCCGCCCACGTTGCTCGGCGTGATGGTGGTGCCGTGCACGACGGTGTCCGGCGCGTCCAGGTGCGCGGTGATCGCGACCGGCTGCGGCGAAATGCCGGGGAAGGTGCAGTTGTAGGTGATCCCGGCGGTCCCGCCGGCGGTGTAGGTGATCGTGGCGGCGGCCGCGGTGCCCGCGGTCAGCACCGCGATGGCGCCGATGGCGGTCGCGGTGGTGGCGATACCGGCGGACAGCCTGCTGAGTCGGGACATACCTTCATCTCCTTTGATTCGGTTCAGTCTCGGCTTTTGGCTGATCGATTGCTCGCCGCCGTCGTTCCCCCATCGCTTCACCCGCCCCGTTTGCCCCGGGCGGCGGGAGGCGAATCCACCGGCGTGCGAGGTGGAGGTCCATCTGCCGAAATCGAGGCTACTCGCCAGTTCAGTACGGAACAAGAGTCGGGAACCCTCCCGGGTGAGCCACGCGCCGCTCCGGGGAAATCTTGTGCGGACGGGCGCAGGGAACGCGCGGGATTTGGCGGATCGTGACAAAGAACGCCCGGCACGGCGAGCGGCGGGCTACCATTTGTGATCTTGCGTGGGCAATCGCGAAGACGCATTCGACAGAAATGAGACTATCGTGCCGGGTTCTTCACGTTGTGGACGGGTGTCATTCAAGCGTGCCGCATTTGCGCTCACGGCGGCGGTGGCCGTCTCGTCGCTCGCCCAGCCGGCCTCCGCGGCCACGGTGGGCGGCGTGATCGCCTGGGGTAAACCGGACTACAACGTCACGATCCCGCCGCCGGAGGCGCTGACCGGGGTCACCGCGGTGTCGGCGGGCAGCACGACCGCGCTGGCGCTGAAGGGTGGCGCGGTCCTCGCGTGGGGCCTGAACAACTGGGGCAACAACGAAATCCCCGCGGCGGCGACCTCCGGGGTCAGCCAGATCGCGTCGGGCTGGGGCCACGAACTGGCCCTCAAGAACGGCGGGGTGATCGCCTGGGGCAACAACTGGTACGGCCAGACGAACCTGCCCGCGTCCGTGGCCAGTGGCGTGCTCGCGATTTCGACGTCCAACATGCACAGCCTGGCGCTCAAGCAGGGCGGCCTGGTGGTGAGCTGGGGAACGCGGACCGATGTGCCCGCCGCCGCGCAGTCCGGCGTCACCGCGATCTCCGCCGGTGGCGACCACAACCTCGCGCTCAAGAACGGCGGCGTGCTCGCCTGGGGCAGCAACACCTACGGCCAGTCGACGGTGCCTGCCGGGCTTTCGTCCGGCGTCACGGCGGTTTCCGCGGGGTTCAACCACAGCCTGGCCCTCAAGGACGGCCGCGTCTACGCCTGGGGCCGCGACAACTTCCACCAGACCGAGGTGCCGCCGGAGGCGCTGTCCGACGTGGCGGGCGTCGACGCCGGGTTCAACCACAACGTCGCCTACAAGACCAACGGGGACATCGTCGTCTGGGGGTCGAACTTCGTCGGGGAGTCGACCCCGCTGCTGTGCGGGCCGGTGTTCGCCGTTTCGGCCGGGGACAACGACAGCTTCGCGCTGAAGGAAGACCCGGCCGCACCCTGCTGAACCGGGGGGTGGCGGGCCGCGCGGGCCCGCCACCGGCGGTCCGGCTCAGGTGGCGTCGCTGGCCAGGTCGAGCGTGATCGTGTTGCCCGGTCCCGAAATCAGGGCGCCGAGCGCGATGTCGGCGATGAAGCAGTTGTTGAACTCGGGAATGGTGTAGGTGCCCGTCACCGTGATCGCGGGCGCGGTGATGTCGATGTTCTGCGCGGACAGCGTCAGGTCGAGCGGGGTCTTCGTCTTGCAGCTGCCCGGCACGGTCGGCAGCGGGATGACCGGCACGATCGGGCCGGCCCAGATGTCGTAGATCTCCATGTTGGCCTTGGCCTTGGTGACCAGGTTGCCGTCGGCGATGGTGCCGGTGACCGGCCCGAGCGGGGTCACCTTGACCTTCGCCTTGATCCGGAAGATGCCCGCCAGCAGCGAGATGTCGGCCTGCGACGGCGGCAGCGACAGGTCCGCGCTCAGCCCGACCGACCCGGTCTGGTCGTCGATGAGCAGGTTCCCCTTGAGCGAACCGGGGCCGAGCTTCAGTGCGCTGCCGGTCTTCTTCACCGTGGTGGAGCCGGTGACCTTGTAGGACACGGGGATCGGGACGACGTCGGCCGACGCCGGCGTGACGGTGACCCCCGTCAGCACGACGGCCGCCGCCGACGTGAGCACGGCCAGTCTCTTCAGCTGCGTTGCCACGGACATGGTTGTCCTCCTTTTGCGTTTCCCGTCCGTTCCCGGGTGCTCCCGGAAACGGTGAAAGTACGCTGTATCAGCGTGGTTCGAGCTCGGTGATGACCCAGCTGCCGGTGGTGCGCTCGGCGGTCACGGAAAGCTGCGCCGCGGCCGTGTCGGTGGCATTGTTGTCGGCCCGGACGGCTGATTGATCGAGAAAGACGAGTAACCGCGCGTGACCATTCTTGAGTTCTTGCACCGCGATGGCCGAAACGCGCGAAGTGAGCACGAGTTTCTGTTCCGGAGCCTTGCGCCTGACTTCGGCGAAGAGCTTGTCGTAGGAATCCTTGGCCGACCCGCGCAACACGGCGGCGGCGGCCTTTTCGGTTACGTCGGTCCGGTCGTAGGAATAGGAGAAGATCCGGTTCACCGCGAGGGTGACGGCGGAGGTGACATCGGCGGTGGCGCCGACATCGGTGAGCGCGAGGTTGGCGGCGGCGGGGTTGTCCGCGGCGGAGCGGGCTTCGAGGGTGAACCAGACCCCGGCGCCGGTGAGGAGGAGGGTGGCGGCGAGGAGGAGCGCCGGGAGACGGCGCCAGGCGGGGCGGCCTTCGGCGGGCCCGGCTTCGGGCTCGGCTTCGGTTGGGGTGGGTTGGGTGGCTTCGGGTTCGGCAGGCTCGCCCTCGGCTGCTGCGCTTGCGGGAACCTCGGGCGGCACGCCGGTGGTGGTGGCTGCTGGGTCGGTGGCCGGTTCGCTCGGGGCTGGGCTGGGGAGAGCTTGGGCGGCGCGCTCGCCTTCGGGCTCGCTCGCGGCTGCCGGGCCGGTGGTCGGCTCGCTCGCGGCTGTGCCCTCGGCGGCCGGGTTCCCCGCGGCGAAGTGTGGTCCGGCTTCGGCCTGCTCGGCGAAGGGCGCGCCTTCGGTCGCGGTGGCTTCGTCGGCGCCGGGTTCGGTGGCGGTTGTGCTCTCGGTCGAGTGTGCCGCCTTGGGCTCGGCACCGGGTTCGGTGGCGGTTGTGCCTTCGGTCGAGTCGGCTGCCGCCTTACCCTCGGCGTCGGGTTCGGTGGCGGTCGTGCCCTCGGTCGAGTCGGCTGCCGCCTTACCCTCGGCGCTGTTCGCGTCGACGACACCGGTCTCCGCCTCGGCGAGCTCCTCCGCCGTCGTCTTCGTGCGGCTCATCGGGTACCCACCGGCAGCTGGTCCAGCGCGCTCAGCTTCCACCCGTCCGGGGTCCGGCTCAGCGCCGCCGCGAACCGGTTGCGCTTCACCGCCGGGGCCGTGCCCGCCTTCGCCATCGTGATCTCCACCGAGGCCAGCATCTTCGCCGTGCCCGCGTGGTCGTCCAGCTCGCTCAACGCCGCGTCCACCACGCGGCCCGTCGCCACCGTCGCGTTCGCCGCCAGAGTCTTCTTCGTCGTCTCGTCCGTGCGGGCCAGCTGGTCGTGCAGCGGGCCCGTCGAGGCCGCCAGCCACTTGCCCAGTCCGCCGTCGACGTCGTGGTAGTCCAGGGTGTTCAGCTGGGCCACCAGCGTGCGGCCGGTGACCAGTGCTTCGTCGCGGGCCGTCCCGTACGTCGCCGTGGCGGCGTGGGCCGCCGTGTACCAGGAATAGCCCGACCAGCCCGCGAACACCGCCGCCGCCGCGGTCAGTGCCGCCAAGCCGACCTTCACCGCAGCCACCTTCACCGCAGCCACAGCATCTCCTCCAGGCTCGTCGCCGTCGCCTGCGTGCCCAGCGAAAGCGGGCTCGTCAGGCCGCCCGGCAGCGCCGGGGCCGGGACCGGCGGGTGCGGCGCGTTCTGGGCGCCGCGCACCGAACTCGGGTTGCCGTACGGGAGCGTGCACGCCGCGTCGGTCTGGAACGGCAACGGCGTCAGGTCCCGGCTCGAACGGTGGGGTGTTCCTTCGTAGCCCTGCAGGCACGGCGGCGGGTCGTTGAAGTTCAGCACCAGCCCCATCCGCAGCGCGTCGCCCGAGTCGTTCAGCGCCGAACCCACCGCCGCCACCGCCTTCGGGGTGTCGACCAGGAACTGCTGCTCCGCCGCGGTGCGGGTGGCGAACACGCGGGACGTCGTCAGCAGGTTGGCCAGCAGGATCGGCAGGCCCGGATCGTTCTCCTTGAGCAGCCCGCTCAGCTCGGACGCCGCCGGCGGTGCGCTCGCGATCACGCGCCGCAGGTCGCCGTCGGAGTTCGCCAGCTGCTGGGCGAACACCCTGGCGTTGCTGCTGAACGACCGCCACTCCGCCGACGACCCGAGCTGCGTGCGCAGCACCGTCACGCCGTCGTCGATCAGCTTCGACGTCTGCGGCAGGTGGCCCGCCGCCTCCTGCGTGAACGTCGTCGCCGAGTCCATCAGCGTCTGCAGGTCCGGCCCCGCGCCGCGCAGGGCGTCGTCGAGCTCGTTGACCACCGTGCGCAGGTCCTGGGTCGGCACCGACGCGGTGAACGAGTCCAGGTCCGTCAGCAGGCTGTTCACCGGCAGCGGCAGCGTCGTCGACTCGCGCCGGATCACCGAGCCGCCGTCGAGGTAGGGCGCGTCGGGCGTGCGCGGCTGCAGGTCGACGTACTGCTCGCCGACCGCCGACCGGTTCGCCACCACGGCCCGCGAGTCGGCCGGGATCGGCGGGGCGCCGTCGTCGATCAGCAGGTCGGCTTCCGTGCCGGTGAGGGTGAGCCGCAGCTGCCCGACCCGGCCGACGGCGACGCCGCGGTAGGTGACCTCGCCGTTGGTGAACAGGCCACCGCCCTCGGCGAGCTCCAGCTTCACCGTGTAGCTGCCGGCGCCGAACAGCCGGCCCAGCCCGGCGTACTTCGCGCCGACGAACGCCGTCGTGGCCAGCGCGATCACGACGAACAGCACGACCTGGACGCGGACTCTGCGGCTCAGCATCAGCTGCCTCCGGAAACCCGGGTCCCGCTGCTCGGCAGCGGGAGCGTCGGCAGGCCCGGCGGGACACCTTCGCCGGGCGGGGGCAGCGGCACCCCGGGTGCCGGGATCATCGAGACGTAGGCGTTGACGTAGTCGCCCTTCACCGCGCCGAGCACCGAGTCCGGGAACGGGAACGTCGGCAGCATCTGCAGCGACTGCGGCAGGTTCTGCCCGGCCGCGGCCAGCTGCCCGAGGATCGGGGCGAGCGCGCGCAGGTCGGCGACCAGGTCGGCGCGGCTGCGGTCGACGACGTCGGTGGCGACCGTGCCGAGCCGGTCCAGCGCCTGCAGCATCGACACGAGCTGCGTGCGCTGGTCGGTGAGCGTCCGCAGCCCCGGCGTCAGGTCGGTCAGCGCGCCGGAGACCTGCTCGTGGCGGTTCGCCAGCGTGGCCGACAGCCGGTTCAGCCCGTCGAGCGCTTCGGTGATGTCCGAGCGGTGGGCGTCCAGGCCGGTCACCAGGGTGTCCACGCCGGACAGGAACGACCGGATCTGCTCTTCGTTGCCGTCCATCACCTTCGACAGCTCCCGGTTGATCGTCTGCAGCTGCCCGATCCCGCCGCCGTTGAGCAGCAGGGACAGGGCGCCGAAGATCTCTTCGAACTCCGGGTTGCGGTTGGTCCGGTCCAGGGTGATCGTGGCGCCGTTCGCCAGCCGGCCGGCGTTCTTCGCCTCGCCGTCCGGAGCGGCCAGTTCCACGAACTTCTCGCCGAGCAGGCTGGACTGGCGCAGCCGCGCGACCGCGTTCGCGGGCAGCACGACGTCGCCGTTGACCTCCAGGACCGTCTCGGCCGTCCAGCCGTCACCGCCCAGCCGGACTTCCCGCACGCGGCCGACCGGGACGTCGCCGACCTTCACCGCGGCCTGCGGCACGAGGTCGAGCACGTCGGCGAACTGCACGGTCACCGAGTACGGGTGGTCGCCGACGTCGGCGCCGCCTGGCAGGGGCAGGTCGTAGACGCCCTTGAACTCACCCGACGAGCAGCCCGCGAGGGTCAGGCACCCGACGGCCACGGCCGCGACGATCCGCTTCACCGCTGTCCCCCGTTCGTGTACACGTCGCCGGTGACCGGCAACGGCAGCGGCTGGAGGTAGTAGTCGAAGTTGCCGCGGCCCCGCAGCTGCCCGGTGGCCGGGTCGACCGCGTCGAGCACGTTGGTCACCGCGAGCGGGACGGAGTCGAGCGTGCCCGCCAGCGATTCGCGCTGCTCGACCAGTGTCCGGGTGGTGGTCACCAAGTTGTCCACGTCGGCCTTCAGCGCCCCGCGGTTGTCCCGGATGAACCCCTGGACGTCGGCGAGCGCGCGACCCAGGCCGTCGAGGGCCCTGGCCAGGTCGCCGCTGTTGGCGGCGAGGGTGCCGGAGATCTGCGCGAGCTGCTGGTTCACGGCGCTCACCTGGCTGTCGTTGGTGGCCAGCATGGTGGTGAACTGCTGCAGCTGGTCGACCGTGCCGAACAGGTCGCCCGAGTTGCCGGCCAGTGTCCGGGCCAGTTGCGCGAAGTTGCGGACGCTGTCGTTGAACGCGCGGCCGTTGCCCTGCAGGTTCTGCGCGCCGGTCTTCAGCAGGTCCGACAGCGCGCCCTGGGAGTTGGCGCCGTTCGGGCCGAGGGCCTTCGAGATCGTGTCGAGGCTGGCGTAGAGCTGGTCCAGTTCCACCGGGGTGGCCGTCCGCTGGACGGGGATCGTGGCGCCGTCCGGCAGCCGCGGCCCGCCGCGGGCGGGCTTGGCGAACTGCAGGTAGCGGTCGGCGACGACGCTGGGGGCGATCACCAGCAGCGTGGTGTCCTCGGCGACGCCGACCGAGCCGTCGACGCTCATGTCCACCTGCACCTGCTCACCGCGTGGGGTGACCCGGTCGACCTGGCCGATCCGGACGCCGAGCACGCGGACGTCCGAACCGGGGTAGACGCCGACCGCGCGCGTGAAGTAGGCGGTGACGTGGTGCTGGCCCGAGCCGGAGAACACCCACCACAGCGCCGCGCAGACGACGAGGGCGAGCAGCAGGGCGGCGGCGACGAAACGGCTCACCAGGACGCCGGTGCGGGTGGTCCTCAACGCGCTCACTTCGCCCCTCCCGGGTTCTTCGGCGGGGTGCACGGGTCGTGGTTCTCGGGCAGCAGCCCGCAGAGGTAGGCGTCGATCCAGCGGCCGTTGCCGGTCGTGTTGGTGAGCACCCGGAAATACGGGCCGGCCAGCTGCAGGCCCTTGGCGAGGTTGTCGTTCTGGCGCTTGAGCAGGTCGGTGACCTGGTTCAGCGACGCCAACGCCGGCTTGAGCGCGTCGGAGTTGTCGTGCACCAGGCCGCTGAGCTGGTCGGCCAGCCGCGCCGAACCGTCGAGCAGGTCCCGGATCGCGTCGCGGCGGCTGTTGAGCTCGGTGAGCAGCAGGTTGCCGTCGGAGATGAGCTTCTCGAAGTCGTCGTTCGAGTTCGCCAGCGTCGTGGTCAGCTTCCGCGCGTTGGCCAGCAGCTCGGCGATCTGGCTGTCACGGCTCGACACCGTCTTGGACAGCCGGGACAGCCCGTCGAGCGCGCTGCGGACGTGCTCGGGGGAGTTGCGGAAGGTGTCGGACAACGTGGTGAAACTGTCCGCGAGCTGCTTGGTGTCGATCGCGCCCACGGTGTCGGCCAGGCCGTTGAAGGCGTCGGTGACGTCGTAGGGCGTCACGGTCCGGGTCCGCGGGATCGCCCGGTCCGGGTCCTGGACGCCGTCGCCGGTGGGGTTCAGCGCGAGGAACTTGCGGCCCAGCAACGTCTTGATCTTGATCTCGGCGGACGTGCGGTCGCCGACCCAGGCGTTCTTGACCCGGAAGGAGACCAGGACGTGGTCGTCGGCCAGCTCCACCCGGCGGACCTCGCCGACCTTGATGCCGGCGATCCGGACCTCGTCGTCGGGCTGCAGGCCGGCGGCCTCGGAGAACTCGGCCTCGTAGGTGGTGCCGCCGCCGACGATCGGGAGGTTGTCGTAGTTGAACGTGACGGTCAGCAGCGCGGCCAGCGCGACGCTGCCGACCACGCCGAGGACGATCGGGTTGCGCTCCTTGAAGGACTTCACGATTCGCACCTCGGCGTGGGGACGAACACGCCGCGCGGGGGCGTGGTCTGCAGCGTGGCGCGGCAGAGGAAGAAGTTCATCCACGAGCCGTAGGAGGCGGTCCGGGCGATCTCGTTGAACTTCACCGGCAGGTTGGTGAGAAAACTGTCCACATCGGACTGGTTCTGGGCCAGCGTCCCGGCGACGTCCTTCAGGCCGGCGATGCTGTCCTTCAGCGGCGGACGGGCCTGCTCGAACAGCCCGGCGGTCGACTCGGTCAGCGCGCCGATCCCGCTGATGGCGTCGCCGATCGCGGCGCGGTCGCCGGCCAGCCCGGACACCAGCTGCCGCAGCGTGGACACGAGGTTCGCCAGCGCGTCACCCTTGCCGTTGACCGTCTTGAGCACGTCGTCGAGGTTGCCGATCACTTCCCCGATCACCTTGTCGCGCGAGGCGAGGGTGGTGGTCAGCGAGCCGGTGTGCTGCAGCAGGCTCTCGACGGTGCCGCCTTCGCCCTGCAGCACCTGGACGATCTCGCCGGAGAGCTCGTTGACGTCGTTCGGCGACAGCGCCTGGAACAGCGGCTTGAAGCCGTTGAAGAGGTCGGTCAGGTCCAGCGCCGGTGTCGTGCGGTCCAGCGGAATTTCGGCGCCTTCGGGCAGCTGCTCCCGGGTGGCGGTGTTCCCGCGTTCGAGGGCGACGTACCGCTGCCCGACCATGTTGCGGTACTTGATGACCGCGCGGACGTCGGCGGGCAGCCGGCGGCCCTGGTCCAGGGAGAACCCGACCACCGCCCGGTTGCGGTCGCCGATTTCCAGGGATTCCACCTGGCCGACGCGGACCCCGGAGATGCGCACGTCGTCGCCGACGTTGAGCGAGGTGGCGTCCAGGAACTCGGCCGTGTAGCGCTTGGTCGCCCCGACGCCGGAGTTGGTGATGGAGACGGCGAGCAACGCGGTGGCGAGCGCGGTGACGACGATGAAGATCAGGCTCTTGATCAGCGGGGCGGCGATGTTCCTCACTTGAGCGTCACCTCCGTGCCGCGGTAGAGCGGCCCGACGAGCACGCTGCTCCAGCCCGGGACCGACCCCGTCGGCACCCCGATCGACGGGGCGAGGAGCGTGGCCAGCAGCTGCTCCTCCTGCGGCGAGTTCGCGACGCCGAGGTCGCCCCGGCCGCCGGTCAGCAGCGGGTGCCCGGTGCTGCCCGGGACCGCGGCCGCGGTGCCGGTCGTCGGGGCGACGCCGGAGGGGTAGCAGCGCGGCTCGCCGCTGTCGGTGAAGCGCGGGTCGTCCCGGCCCGGCAGGTACTTGCCGCTGTCGGCGGTCACCGAGACCACGGCGTGCATGCCCGGTTCGTCCGTGCCCGCGCCGAGCACCTTGTCCATGGATTTCCTCAGGGCGTTGAGCGAGCCGATCGTGCAGGCGAAGCTGGGGGAGTACTTCGCCGCGATCTCCAGCGGCGCGCGGCTGTCGGCGGCCAGGGCGATGAGGTTGTCCCGGTTGGCGGCCAGGAACGCCGAGACGTCCTGCGAGGACGACGTCACCTGCTGGTACACCCCGGCCAGGTCGGCCTGCTTCTCCTTGACCGTGTTCAGCGTGACGGCGGAGTCGGTGAGGGCGTCCAGGAGGTCGGGCGCGATGTCGCCGTAGAGCCGGGAAACCGAGGCCAGGTCGTGGACGTCCGCGGTCAGCTGCGGCAGGTCGGGGTTGAAGTTCTTCAGGTAGGCCGACGCGGTGTCGATCGTCTTCCCGAGCTGCTCGCCGCGTCCCTCCAAGGCCGTCGAAACCGCGGTCAGCGTCGTGGCGAGCTTCTGCGGCTGGACGGCCTGCAGCACCGGCAGCAGGTTGTCGAAGACCCGTTCCAGCTCGATCGCGTTCGCCGAGCGGTCCTGCTCGATGACGTCGCCGGCGACCAGGTGCGGCGCCCGCTCGCCGTCCGGGATGGACAGCTGGACGTACCGCTCGCCGAACAGCGTCTTCGGCACGAGCAGCGCGGAGACGTTGCGGGGCAGCATGTCCACCTTGCCCGGTTCGAGAGCAAGCGCTATCTCGGCGCCCTGCGGGGTCGCCCGGACCTCGCGGATCTCGCCGACGAGCACCCCGCGGGCCTTGACCTGCCCGCCCGGGGAGAGCTGGTTGCCGATGCGGCTCGCCTTCAGCGTCACCGGGACCGTGGTGACGAAGTCCTTGTCGTACACCTTGATCGACAGCGTCACCAGGACGCCCATCACCACGAGGAACAGCACGCCCGCGGTGCGGATCCCGGCCTTGCGGCGGGTGTCGCGCCTCATCCGGCCACCTGCACGGTCGTCGTCGCGCCCCAGATGGCCAGGGACAGGAAGAAGTCGAGCACGCTGATCGCGACGATCGCGGTGCGCACCGCGCGGCCCACCGCGACGCCGACGCCGGCCGGGCCACCGCTCGCGCGGAAGCCGTAGTAGCAGTGGGCCAGGACCACCACGACGCTGAACACCAGCACCTTCCCGAACGACCACAGCACGTCGCCGGGCGGCAGGAACAGCAGGAAGTAGTGGTCGTAGGTGCCCGCGGACTGGCCGAAGAACAACACGGTGACTTCCCGCGAGGCGAGGTAGCTCGACAGCAGCCCGATCGCGTAGAGCGGGATGACGGCGAGGAAACCGGCGATCACCCGGGTCGTCACCAGGTAGGGCACGCTCGGGATGCCCATCACCTCGAGGGCGTCGATCTCCTCGGAGATCCGCATCGCGCCGAGCTGCGCGGTGAAGCCGCAGCCGACCGTGGCGGACAGGGCGAGCCCGCTGACCAGCGGCGCGATCTCACGCGTGTTGAAGTAGGCGGAGACGAACCCGGCGAACGCCGACGTCCCGACCTGGTTCAGCGCGGAGTAGCCCTGGAGGCCGACGACCGTGCCGGTGGCCACGGTCATCCCGACCATCACGCCGATCGTGCCGCCGATGACGGCCAGCGCGCCGCTGCCGAAGCTCACTTCGGCCAGCAGGCGGACGACTTCGCGCAGGTAGCGGCGCAGGGCCCGCGGGGTCCAGGCGATCGCGCGGAGGAAGAAGAGGATCTGGTCGCCGAGGGTGTCGAGGAAACCGAACCGGCGGTCGACGGCTTCGCGTACCCGCGCGCCTCTGGGGAGTTCCGTGGTCGTCACTTCAGCTCCCCTTGGGCGGCACGAGTTGCAGGTAGACGGTGGTGAGGACCAGGTTCAGCACGAACAACAGCAGGAACGTGATGACCACGGACTGGTTGACCGCGTCGCCGACCCCCTTCGGGCCGCCCTTGGGGTTGAGCCCGCGGTAGGAGGCCACGACCCCGGCGACGAAACCGAAGATGACGGCCTTGATCTCGCTGATCCACAGGTCGGGCAGCTGGGCCAGTGCGGAGAAGCTCGCCAGGTAGGCGCCCGGGGTGCCGTGCTGCATGATCACGTTGAAGAAGTAGCCGCCGAGCACGCCGACGACGCTGACCATGCCGTTGAGGAAGACCGCGACGCCCATCGCGGCGAGCACCCGGGGCACGATCAGCCGCTGCACCGGCGAAACGCCGAGGACCTCCATCGCGTCGATCTCTTCGCGGATCGTGCGGGAACCGAGGTCGGCGCACATCGCGCTGCCGCCCGCGCCGGCGATGAGCAGCGCGGTGACGATCGGGCTGGCCTGCTGGATGATCGCGAGCACGCTGGCCGCACCGGTGAAGGACTGGGCGCCGATCTGCGTGGTCAGCGACCCGATGTGCAGCGCGATCACCGCGCCGAACGGGATCGAGACCAGCGCCGTCGGCAGGATCGACACGCTCGCGATGAACCAGAACTGCTGGATCAGCTCCCGCACCTGGAACGGGCGGCGGAAGGTCAGCCGGACGACGTCGAGACCCAGCCCGTAGAGCCGTCCGGTCTGCCGCAGTGCGGCCGCCCCCGGGAACGACGCCGTCGTCGTCCGTTCGGCCATTCGTGTGCCTCCAGCGGTTTCGGCGGCACGACGAATACGCCCGAGATGACTAAAGGGAAATGGTCCGAACGGGTCAACGAATTCCGGCCATTCACGGTCTCGGGGGCACCGTGCCGTTTCCTACTGGTCGGTACGCTAACGACGGCCTTGCTGGGAGACAAGAACTTGAGCAGGATCACGGGGTCACGGGCTGGTAACCGGACCGTTTCTTGTCCGGCGCTGACAAACGGACCCGATCTTGTTGTCAGCGGAGGAAAAGAAATCGCCGTCCCGGACGGTGTCGCGGGACGGCGCCTGCACAATCGGCGCAACCGGGGCGGACGGTGCGGGCCGTCCGCCCCGGCGCCGGATCACGACTTGAGGGCGGCGATGAGCTCGTAGGAGCGGACGCGGTCGGCGTGGCCGTGGACCATCGTGGTGATCATCAGCTCGTCCGCGCCGGTGTCGGCCAGTAGCTGCTCGAGTCCCTTGTGGACGGTCTCCGGCGAGCCGACGATGCTGGAGCCGAAGCGCTCGGCCAGGAAGGCGCGGTCCATCTCGGTGTACGGGTAGGCCTCGGCCTCTTCCGGCGTCGGCAGCGCGATCGGGCGGCCGCGGCGGAGGCTGAGGAACGTCAGGCCGGACGGTCCGGCCAGGAACCGGGCGCGCTCGTCGGTTTCGGCGGCCACGACGGACACCCCGAGCATGACGTACGGCTCGTCGAGCACCCCGGGCCGGAAGTTCTCGCGGTAGAGCTGCACGGCCGGGATGGTGTTCTCGGCGGCGAAGTGGTGCGCGAAGGAGAACGGCAGGCCGAGCCGGCCGGCGAGCTGGGCGCTGAAGCCGCTCGAACCGAGCAGCCAGATCGGCGGCTGGTTGCCCTCGGCCACCGCCGCGTTGACGCCGCGGGCCTCCGAATGGGTGAAGTACCCGATCAGTTCCTGCAGGTGCTCCGGGAAGTTCTCCGCGGACAGCCCGCCCGGCCCGCGCAGGGCGAGCGCGGTGCGCTGGTCGGTGCCGGGCGCGCGGCCGATGCCCAGGTCGATCCGGCCGGGGTGGAACGCCTCCAGGGTGCCGAACTGCTCGGCGACGACCAGCGGCGCGTGGTTGGGCAGCATGACCCCGCCCGACCCGACGCGGATGCGCTCGGTGGCGTCGGCGACGTGCCCGATCAGCACGGCGGTGGCGGAGCTCGCGATGCCGGGCATGTTGTGGTGCTCGGCCAGCCAGTAGCGGTGGTAGCCCAGCCGTTCCGCGGCGCGGGCGAGGTCCAGGGTGTTGCGCAGCGTCTCCCCGATGCTGGTCCCCTCCGACACGGGGGAGAGGTCGAGCACGGACAGCGGCACGTCAGGCAGTGAGCTCACAACCGGGGTCAACGCCCCGGTGCCGCGATTGCTTCCCGCGCCGCGGTGACGATCTTCACGCCGGTCTCCGCGATCGGCCCCGGAACGACCCGCGGTGGCGATGCGGTGGACGAACCCGGAAAGGAAATCCAGGAGGACTGGGTGCCGCGTCCGGAGCGACCTTCGGACCCCGGAGACGACCTGCTGACCGAATTCGCGGCCGAGCTCCGCACATGCCGGTGGACGAGCTCGTCCCTGCGGCGTGCATTTCACCGGGGGTCAGAAGGGCTTCTTCGCGGACACGGGAACCCTGCCTCCCGCCCCGCGAAGGGGCCCTTCAGCGCTCGGGTCAGGCCGCGGGGATCCAGTCGGGGTTCGAAGCGAGCACGATCAGCTGCTGCGTCGCGCGGGTCAGCGCCACGTACAGCACCCGGCGGCCCGTCGTCGACTCGCTGATCAGGTCGACCGGCTCCACCAGGACCACCGCGTCGTACTCCAGGCCCTTCGAATCCAGGCTGCCCACGACCTTCAGCCGCTCGTCGGCCTGGCCCGGCAGCCAGCCCGTGACCTCCGGGACCCGGTCCATCGCCGTGATGACGCCGACCGTGCCCTCGACCGCGCCCAGCAGTTCCTTCACCGCCGCCTGCGTCGCCGCGGCCAGGCCGGCCGCCTCGACCGGGCGGACCTCCGGCTCGATGCCGGTGCGGCGGACCGCCACCGGCAGTTCGCCCGGCTCCGCGTGCCCGGCCACCACCTTCGCGGCCAGGTCGAAGATCTCCGCCGAGTTCCGGTAGTTCGTGCGCAGCGTGTACCGGCGCCGGGCCGTTTTGACGCCGAACGCCTGGTCGCGCGCCGAAGCCGCTTCCGCCGGGTCCGGCCAGGAGCTCTGCACCGGGTCGCCGACCACCGTCCAGCTCGCGTACTTGCCGCGCCGGCCCACCATCCGCCACTGCATCGGCGAGAGGTCCTGCGACTCGTCGACGACCACGTGCGAGTACTCGTCGTAGTGCTCCGGCCGCGTCGGCGCCCCGCCCGAGCGCTCCGGCTCGACCTCGATCACCTGGCGCCGCTTGCGCTTCGGCGGTGGCCCGATCAGCACGCGCAGCTCGTCCAGCAGCGCCACGTCCGCGATCGACCAGCCCCGCGAGCGGTCCGCGAAGTCCGCGGCCAGCATCGAGATCTCCTGGCGGTTCAGCACGCCCTTCGCCGCCGAAGCCAGCCGCTTCTCGTCGGCCAGCCACTTGAGGATCTGCGCCGGGTACAGCACCGGCCACCAGACGACGAGGAAGCGGTGGAAGTCGATCCGCTCGCCGAGGTCGGTGATCAGCTCGGCCCGGTCGATCTGCCTGCCGTCGTCCTTCGCGTGCTCCTCGGCCTTCGCGGCGAGGGCGTCCAGCAGCAGCTCCGCCGCCCGGATCCGCGACCGGTTCGGCGGCGCGCCCTGCGTGTGGGCCTTGCGGCGGACCTTCTCCAGCTCGCGCGCGCCCAGCTTGAGCACCTCGCCGCGGTAGACGATCCGCAGTTCCTCCGGCGCCTCCGGCGGCGTGTCGCGCAACGCGCGCAGCAGCACCTTCCGCATCCGCAGCGAACCCTTGACCGCGGCCAGCGGGGCCGCGTCCTGCCGCGTCGCCTCCAGGCCGTCGAGGACTTCACCGAGTGCGCGCAGCTCTACGTTCGTCTCGCCCATCGAGGGCAGCACCCGCGAGATGTAGCTGGTGAACACCCCGGACGGCCCGATCACCAGCACCCCGGCTCCGCCCAGCTGACGCCGGTAGCGGTACAGCAGGTAGGCGGCGCGGTGCAGCGCGACCGCGGTCTTGCCGGTGCCGGGCCCGCCGGTGATCTCGGTGACGCCGCGCCACGGCGCCCGGATGACCTCGTCCTGTTCCTTCTGGATGGTGGCGACGATGTCGCGCATCTTCTCGCCGCGCGAACGCCCCAGCGCGGCCATCAGCGCGCCTTCGCCGACGATCTGCATGTCCTCGGGCACGGCGTCGGCGATCAGGACGTCGTCGTCGACGTCCAGGACGTTCTGGCCGGAGCAGCGGATCACGCGCCGCCGCACGACGTCCATCGGTTCCTCGGCGGTGGCCTGGTAGAACGCCGCCGCGGCCGGCGCGCGCCAGTCCGTGACGAGGTTGTCGAACTCGGCGTCGCGGATGCCGAGCCTGCCGACGTAGGTCCGTTCTCCCTCGCGGTCGTCGAGCCGGCCGAAGACGAGGCCTTCGTACTCGGCGTCGAGCGACTGCAGCGTCTGGTTGGCGTGGTAGACCATCATGTCGCGTTCGAACAGCATCGACGCCTGCTCGAAGATCGCCTCGCGCTGCGCTCCCTGGCCGATCTCGTAGCCCTTCGTGCGCATGGCCTCGGCCTGGGCCCGCAGTTCGTCCAGACGGGTGTACACGCGATCGACGTGGGCTTGTTCGATGGCGATCTCGGCCCGTCTGACCCGAGGTTCCGACACGCATGGCTCCTTGACAGCTCTGGGATCGCCTCCGAGGGCGAAGGACGACTCTACGCGTTGGTTCCGGCCGGGACACCAATGTCCCGGTCATGTGTGGCGCGCGCCGTCCCCCCACAATCGGGGGGTGACCAGGATCGTGGCCGGGACGGCGGGCGGACGGCGGCTGAAGGTGCCGCCGAAGGGCACGAGGCCGACGTCGGAACGCGTGCGGGAAGCCCTGTTCAACGCGCTCGGGACGGCGGGCGAGCTGGACGGCGCCCGCGTTCTCGACCTCTACGCCGGGTCCGGCGCGCTCGGCCTCGAAGCGCTCTCCCGCGGCGCGGCGGACGCGCTGTTCGTGGAGTCCGACCGGCGGGCGGTGGAGGTCCTGCGCGGCAACGTCGCGGCGCTCGGGCTGGGCGGCACGGTCCGGGCCGGGCCGGTCGAGGCGGTGGTCGCGGCGCCCGCGCCGGCCGCGTTCGACCTCGTGCTCGCCGACCCGCCCTACGCGGTGGACGCGGCGGCGCTCGGGTCCGTCCTGGCGGCGCTGGCCGCCGGCGGCTGGCTGACGTCGTCGGCCCTGGTGGTGATCGAGCGCGCGGCCCGCGACGGCGAGCCGGACTGGCCGCCGGGGTTCGTGCCGACGCGCGCGAAGAAGTACGGCGACACGGCCGTCCACTGGGCGGAGTACACGGCTGTGGCGTGAACCACGCGCGGAGACGGGGTGCGGCACGGTAGCGTCCGCGCCATGCGGCGTGCGGTCTGTCCCGGTTCCTACGACCCGGCCACCAACGGCCACCTCGACATCATCGAACGGGCCAGCGTGCTGTTCGACGAGGTCGTCGTCGCGGTCGGGGTGAACCGGTCGAAGAAGGGGCTCTTCGAGGTCTCCGAGCGGCTCGACATGCTCCGCGAAATCACCGCGAAGCTGCCGAACGTGCGGGTCGACTCCTGGGAGGGCCTGCTCGTCGACTACTGCCGCGACCACGACATCGCGGCGGTCGCCAAGGGCCTGCGCTCGGTCAGCGACTTCGACTACGAGCTGCAGATGGCGCAGATGAACCGCGAGCTCACCGGCGTCGAGACGCTGCTGATGGCGAACAACCCGGCGTACGGCTTCGTGTCCAGCTCGCTGGTCAAGGAGGTCGCCGCGCTCGGCGGGGACATCGAGCACCTCGTGCCGCCGGTCGTCTACGAGCGGCTGTCCGAAAAGTTCCCCAAGCTCGGGCGCTGACCCTCCACACGGGACTGGCGGGCTGTCCGGTTCCCGTCGTTCGGCCCCCTCCGTTCGTCGGGACTTGGGCGCGGTGGTGCGGGAGTTCACGTCGTCGTCTCCTGACGATCACTCCATCGGGTTACCGTCCGAAAATGACCAACTACAGATCGCGCGTGGCTGCCGTCCTGTTCGCGCTCCTGGCGACGCTTTTCACCGGGGTCACCGCCGCCTCCGCGGCGTCCCCGGCGTCCCCGGCCGTCGTCGCGCAGAACTCCTGCGGGAACCTGTCCGGGTATTCGCACACGACGCTCTCGGCGCTGCCGCCGGAAGCGACGACGACGTACAACCTGATCCAGACGGGCGGGCCGTTCCCGTACCCGAAGAACGACGGCGTCGTCTTCGACAACCGCGAAGGCGTCCTCCCGGCCTGTGCGTCGGGCTACTACCACGAGTACACGGTGCCGACGCCGGGCTCGAGCACCCGCGGCACGCGCCGCATCGTGACCGGCAGCGCCGGCGAGTACTTCTACACCGGCGACCACTACGCGACCTTCAAGGTCATCGACGTCGGCGGCAGCACGACGCACGCGTGCGGCGACCTCTCGGGCCTGGCGAAGATCGGCTACTCCCAGCTGTCCTCGGCGGCGAAGGCGGTGGTGGACGACGTCCGCGGCGGCACGGCCACCGGCACGACGTACGAGAACCGCGAAGGCGTGCTGCCGTCCTGCGCGTCGGGTTACTACAAGCTCTACGCGGTCGGCACGAACGACCGCGTGATCTCGGGCAAGGCGGGCGAGCTGGCCTACACGCCCGACCGGTACGCGACCTTCAAGCGGATCGACGTGAATTCCTGAGCCGCACCGACCCGGCTCCGCGGCGCGGTGGGGGGAACCGGCGCCGGGACACGCCCGGCGCCGGTGGCGTTCACCGCTTCGGCGCCCGATGCGGGCAGACTGGGACACAGCGACAGGGGATTGGAGTTGCCGTGTACCGGG
The DNA here is from genome assembly GCF_046549135.1 of Amycolatopsis sp. lyj-23. Classification (NCBI taxonomy): domain Bacteria; kingdom Bacillati; phylum Actinomycetota; class Actinomycetes; order Pseudonocardiales; family Pseudonocardiaceae; genus Amycolatopsis; species Amycolatopsis sp. lyj-23. The sequence goes on from NZ_JAJPWN010000009.1 coordinate 229,081, forward strand.
TTTTCGAGGCGCTCGACGAGCTCGTCACCATCGTCGAGGAGGCGCGCGGCGTCCCGATGACGGCCAGCTGCGTCGTGCCCCGGGGGGACGTGCTCGAACTCCTCGACGACGTCCGCGACGCACTGCCCGCGGAGATCGACGACGCCCAGGACGTCCTCGACAAGCGCGACGACCTGATCCACGCCGCCCGCAAGGAGGCGGGCGAGACGGTGGCGGGTGCCAACGCCGAGGCCGAGCGCACGATCGCCGACGCGACGGACGAGGCGGAGCGCATCCTCGCCGACGCCCGCGCCCGCGCGGAGCAGATGCTCGCCGACGCCCACGACCAGGCGGACCGCACGGTCGCGGCGGGCCAGGCGGAGTACCAGAACCTCACGGACCGCTCCCGCGCGGAGTCCGAGCGCATGATCCAGGCCGGCCGCGACGCCTACGACCGCGCGATCGAGGACGGCCGGGCCGAGCAGGCCCGCCTGGTGGCGCAGACGGAGGTCGTCCAGGCGGCCCACGCGGAGTCGGCGCGGATCGTGGACGAGGCCCACGCGGAGGCCGACCGCCAGCGCGCGGACTGCGACGCGTACGTGGACGGCAAGCTGGCGGAGTTCTCGGAGCTGCTGGCGACCACCCTGCGAACGGTCGATTCGGGCCGCAACCACCTGCGGTCCCCGGCGAACCTGCCCAGCTCGAGCGGGCGGCCGACGCTGTACGACTACCAGGTGTGACGAGCTTCTCAACCTTGCCCCGGCCTGGTCGCGGCTGGGGTCCGGGCGTTCGAGCGAGTTGTCCACAGCCCGGCGTAGATGTGGACAGTGGGGCCCTCACCTGCGGCTTTTCCGGATTTCGGCGGGTGCTCCCGGGTAGACTGGACCGGGGACCGGCCCCCTGGGAGGGCGGGCGCGCGCGAGGTGCCTCCCGGCCGCGTCCTCCGCGGTGCACCGCCGCCCCGGCCGCGCGGGTGCCAGCTCAAAAGCGGTGGCGACCGGTGCGTACCCTGGACGGGATGTCCGAGAACAAAACCCCCCAGCTCGACGACCGCAGCCCGTGGGTGATCGACACCCGTGAGCTCGGCCGTCACGCCGGCCTCAGCCGCGCCGTCCGGCGCAGCGTGCCGGTGGAGACGCCGCTCGGCGTCCCCGACGTCATCACCATCGAAGCCGGCTCGGAGCTGGAACTCGACCTGCTCCTCGAGTCCGTCGTCGAGGGCGTGCTCGTCAGCGGCACCGCGAAGGCCACCGCCAAGGGCACCTGCGCCCGCTGCCTCGACCCGCTGACCGAAGAGGTCGAGGTCGAGGTCCAGGAGCTGTTCGCCTACCCCGGCTCGGTCACCGAGGAGACCACCGACGAGGACGAGATCCCCCGGCTGGTCGACGACCGGATCGACCTCGAACCCATCGTCCGCGACGCCGTCGTGCTGGCCCTCCCGCTGGCTCCGCTGTGCACCGAGGACTGCGCCGGGCTCTGCACGGACTGCGGCGTCAAGTGGGCCGATCTCGAGCCCGGACACGGGCATGAGAAGATAGACCCTCGGTGGGCCGCACTGGTCGAGCGCTTCGACGAGAACGCGGGCGAAAAGCCCGGGCCCAGCTGAGCAAGCCTGACGAGCGCCCCAGCTCGTTCCGGAGGAAAGTTCGCTCGCACCGCGAGCAGACCGTCATAAGGAGATCTACTCGTGGCCGTCCCGAAGCGGAAGATGTCGCGATCCAACACGCGCTCCCGCCGCAGCCAGTGGAAGGCGGCTCCGGTGCAGCTGGTGCCCTGCTCCAACCGCGCCTGCAAGCAGCCGAAGCTCCAGCACGTCGCGTGCCCGTCGTGCGGCCAGCACAACGGCCGCCAGGTCGTCGAGCCCGCCTGATCGGCTAGCCGATATGGGGGGCAAGACGCCCAGGGGACCCGCAGCCGATCCGGCGCCGTTGCTCGAAGCGCTCGGGGTCGCCCTCGACCCCGAGCTGCTCCGGCTGTCGCTGACCCACCGTTCGTACGCGTACGAAAACGGGGGGCTGCCGCCGAACGAGCGGCTGGAGTTCCTCGGTGATGCCGTGCTCAGCCTCGTCGTCACCGATCACCTCTACACCACGCATCCCGACCTGCCGGAAGGCCAGCTCGCGAAGCTCCGCGCCAGCGTCGTGAACATGCACGCCCTGGCGCGGGTGGCGCGCGGGCTCGGCGACGGCGGGCTCGGGGCGCACCTGCTGCTCGGCAAGGGCGAAGAGCTCACCGGCGGCCGGGACAAGGCGAGCATCCTCGCCGACGGGCTGGAGGCGGTGATCGGCGCCGCGTACATCGAGCACGGCATCGAGATCGCGCGCAAGCTCGTGCACCACCTCTTCGACGGCCTGCTCGCCGAAGCGCCGCTGCGCGGGGCCGGGCTCGACTGGAAGACGAGCCTGCAGGAGCTCACCGCGTCGGCCGGTCTCGGCGTGCCCGAGTACCGGGTCGAGGACACCGGGCCGGACCACCGCAAGGAGTTCACGGCCACCGTGCTGATCGCCGGCCGTCCGCTCGGCCACGGCACCGGGTCGACGAAGAAGGAAGCCGAGCAGAAGGCCGCCGAGACGGCCTGGCGTTCGCTGTCGGCCGAACTCGAGACGCAGAAGCAGGCCGAACCGGAGTCCTGATCAGCGGGAACCCCCGTTGACGGCCCCGCCCTCCCTCCGTAGCGTGGTGATCATCCGCCGCGCTGTCACTCAACGGAGAGGTTGGGGCGGATGCGTCTGTTCTTCGTACCCTTGATCACCGCGGCACTCGTCGTCGTGCCCGGCCCGGCGGCGTCGGCCGCGCCGATCCGCGTCACTTCGCTGGCGGCGCTGCAGTCCGCGATGGACAAGGCGAACCCCGGTGACACGATCGCACTGGCCGACGGGACCTACTCCGCGGGCTCGACGCTGACGATCAAGCGGTCCGGCACCGCCTCGGCTCCCGTGACCATCGCCGCCGAGCACACCGGGCTGGCCACCATCACCGGCTCGAAGACGTTCGCCTTCACCGGCGGCGTTTCGAACGTGGTGCTGCGCGGGTTCAGGTTCCGGGGCGGCGCGCCCCTGTCGATCCCGGCCGGCGCGCCGGGCAACCGCTTGACGCGCAACGACTTCCAGCTCTCGACCGACGGCAACTGGGTCACGGTCGGCGGTGACGACACCGTCGTCGACCGCAACATCTTCCAGAACCGCACCAGCCAGGGCGTTTTCCTGCAGATCCTCGGGCCGTCCGGGGCCATGGCCAAGCGCGTCCACGTGCACCACAACTACTTCTACAACCACCAGTTCGCCGGTTCGAACGGCGGCGAGTCCCTCCGGCTCGGGCTGAGCGACCGCCAGTCGTCCACCGCGAACGCGCTGATCGAGGACAACCTCTTCGAGAAGGCCGACGGCGACAGCGAGGCGATCTCGGTCAAGTCGTCCGGCAACGTGGTGCGCTACAACACGATCCGGGACAGCCGGGGCTACATCGTGCTGCGCCACGGCAACCGCAGCACCGTCGAGGGCAACGTCCTGTTCGGCTCCGGCATCCGGTTCCACGGCAACGACCACCGGATCGTGAACAACTACGTGGCCAATGCCGGTGACCGCGCGATCGTGTTCGGCTCCGGCGACGAAGCCGACAGCGGCCCGACGAGCAAGCTTCACGACCGGCCGGACCGCGTGACCGTCGCGTACAACACGGTCCTGGGCAGTTCCTCGGTGATCGACGGCGACGGCGGGGACTTCAAGCCGAAGGACTGCGTGGTCGCGGACAACATCGTCAAGGGAACCTCGGGGACGCTGGTGACCCTGCCGAGCGGGTCGGTCGTGAAGTACGAGGGCAACATCACCTTCGGCGGTGCGGCGGGGATCCCGTCGCGCAACGCCGACCCGAAGCTGGTCAAGGACGCCGCCGGGCTCTACCGGCTCGCTTCGGGCAGCCCGGCGATCGACGCCGGCGCCGGGTCGTACCCGTACGCCGCGAAGGACTTCGACCTCCAGGCCCGCACCGGCCCCTTCGACGTCGGCGCCGACGAGTACTTCGCCTCGGGCACGACCCGCGTGCCGCTCACGAAAGCCGACGTCGGGCCCACCGCTCCCTAGGTGCCTTTTCGAAAAGTGTCGTACCCCCCGGGCACAATGGCCGTATGCCCGAACTACCCGAGGTCGAAGTCGTCCGCCTGGGCCTGCAGGTGCACGTCGCGGGGCGGACCATCCGCGAGGCGGAGGTCCTGCACCCGCGCGCCATCCGCCGGCACGCCATGGGCGCGGAGGACTTCACGCAGCGGCTCGCCGGCACCCGCGTCGAGGCGGCGCGGCGCCGCGGCAAGTACCTGTGGCTGGAGCTGTCCGACAAGGAAGCGCTGCTGGCCCACCTGGGCATGAGCGGGCAGATGCTGGTCCAGCCCGAGGGCGCGCCGGACGAGAAGCACCTGCGGGTGCGGCTGCGCTTCGACGACGACGGGCCGGAGCTGCGCTTCGTCGACCAGCGGACGTTCGGCGGCCTGGCGCTGGACGACCTCAGCGACATCGGCAGCGACGTGCTGCTCCCGGACACGATCGCGCACATCGCGCGCGACCCGATGGACCCGGAGTTCGACCTCGACGCGGCGGTGCGCGCGCTGCGGTCGCGGCGCACCGAGGTCAAGCGGGCCCTGCTCGACCAGACCCTCGTGTCGGGGATCGGCAACATCTACGCGGACGAAGCGCTGTGGCGCGCCCGCCTGCACTGGGCGCGCCCGACCGAGAAGCTGACCATGGCGAAGGGCCGGGAGCTGCTGTCCGCGGCGTCGGACGTGATGAACGCGGCCCTGGGCGCGGGCGGGACGTCGTTCGACGCGCTGTACGTCAACGTCAACGGGCAGTCGGGGTACTTCGACCGGTCGCTGGACGCGTACGGCCAGGAAGGCAAGCCGTGTCATCGCTGCGGCACGGCGATCCGGCGGGAGCCGTTCATGAACCGTTCGTCCTTCTCGTGCCCGCGGTGCCAGCCCCGGCCGAGGGCGAACTCGGGTTGATAAAACGTGTTCGCCTTTCAGCTAGGATGAATACGCCTGGCAGCTGAGGGAGTGCATCGTGGTCAAGGAGCCCGGAAAGTCGACGCTGGCCGACAAGATCGACCGGCTGTTCCACGTGGTCCGCAGGCCCGATCGGGAGCCGTACAGCAACGAAGAGGTCGCCAAGGCCTGCCGCGAGGCCACGGGCGAGAGCTTTTCGACGACGTACTTGTGGCAGCTGCGCACGGGCCGCCGCGACAACCCGACCAAGCGCCACCTCGAGGCACTGGCGCAGTTCTTCGGGGTGCCGCCGGCGTATTTCTTCGACGACGAGCAGAGCCGGAAGATCGCCGAGGAGCTGGCCCTGCTGGGCGCCCTGCGCGACGCGGGCGTGCGGGACCTGGCGCTGCGCGCGGTGACGCTGTCCTCGGACGGCCTGGACACGATCAGCGACATGATCGACGCGATCGCCCGGAGGGAGGCCGGCCGCGGCGGGAAGCGGGAGAGCTGAGGGGGCAGCACGTCCGCGGCGGCCGGGCGCCCGGCACCGGAAGCGGCCCGGGGTGCCAGGCCTTCGTTTCGGGTTTCTCGCCGCCCGTGCGTAACCCGGCCGGATCCGCCGCGTTGAACCCGCCGAAGCCGTTCCGGCGGTGTGGTGAGGGAGAGCTGAAGTGGCGCGACCATCGTGGCGGCGGCGGCGGCCGGCCCGCTCGCTCTGGCAGCGGGCCCGTCAGGTCGCCGACGGCGTCAGCCTGCCCGAGCCGTTCGACGCCGGTGCGTTCGTCGCGGGACTGGCTGCCGAGCGCGGGCGGCCCATCGAGCTGATGCCCGTCAGCGCTCCCGAAGGCGCGCCGTGCGGGCTGCTGATGAGCACCGAGCGCGCCGACTACATCCTCTACCCGACCAACACGACCGCCCTGCACCGGCGGCACATCCTGCTGCACGAGGTCGGGCACCTGCTGTGCGGGCACGTCGGCTCGGACGCCGGCGCCGAAGGCCGGGCGATCGACGCCGTGATCGACGCCGCCGCCGGACGGCAGCTCATGCCGAACCTCTCGCCCGAGCTCGTCCGGCGGGTGCTCGGGCGCACGACCTACTCCGAGGTCGAGGAGCGCGAGGCCGAACTCGTCGCGAGCCTGCTCGCGCAGCGCGTCGTCCGGCCCGCGGAGCCGCGCGAACCCGCGCCCGGCGTCCCGGAAGGCGTGCGGCGCTTCGATTCCCTGTTCGGCCCGCGCACGCCGTGACCGAGTCGCTCGCCTACTACCTCTGCCTCGCGGGGTTCGCCGGGTTCGGCTACAAGCTGATCGAAGCGCGCGGCAGCCAGCCGGCGCGCACGATGTGGTTCCTCGCCGGGTTCGGCATCTGCATCGCGCCCGGCATCGTCGTGCTGACGCCGGCGATGTCGGCCCTCGCCGGCCCGGGCCCGGTGGCCGAGTGGGTGCTGAGCCTGGCCGGCGACGAGCTGAAGCTGGGGGCGATCGGCTTCGCGGTCGCCTTCACGCAGTCGGTGTGGCGCGGCGAAGGCGCGCGGCTCGCGCCGCACGCGCTGTTCACCGGAGCGACGATGGTGCTGCTCGCGGTCTGCTTCGCGCTTTCGCGGCCGCGGCGCGTGGGCGACGAGACGGTGTTTTCCGGCGCCGGGCTGCCCTTCGCGGTCGGCGACAAGGTGGTGTTCCTGTGCTACGGCCTGGTCAGCCTCGGCCTGCTGTTCGCGGTGTTCGTCCGCAGCGCCTGGCACGCCGAGCCGGGGCCGCTGCGGGCCGGGCTGTGGCTGCTGGTGGTCGGCGTCGGCGCGGCGACGGCGTGGACGTTCTGGGACGTCGACGACGTCGTGCAGCTCGCGCGGACGGGGCGGATCGGTGCCCGTGAGGACCTCCCGTCCTCGGTGCTGGCGGCGGTGACGATCGGGTTCGTCGCGGCCGGCGCGACGCTCAGCGCGTGGGCGCCGGCGGTGGCGTCGGTGACCGGCCGGGTCCGCGCGTACCGGGCGTACCGCCGCATCGAGCCACTGTGGACGGCGTTGCGCACGGCGGTCCCGGGCATCGCGCTGGACCCGGGCCGAGAGCTGGCGGGCGGCGCGGAGTTCGCGCTGTACCGCAGGGTGATCGAAATCCGCGACGGCCACCTGGCCCTGCGAGCCCACTTCGACCCGGACCTCCCGGCCCGCGCGGAGGCGGCGGCCCGCCGGGCGGGAGTCCGCGAGGCGGAGGTCGCGGCCACGGTGGAGGCGGTGACCCTGGCGGCGGCGATCGAGGCGTCCCACGCGGGCCGCCGGTTCGACCGCGAGCCGGACCCGCCGCCGGAACCGGACGCGGAAGCGGACGTGACCGCGGAGGCGGCCTGGCTGGTCCAGGTGAGCCGGGCCTGGCAACGCCGCCCCACACCACCCGAGCCCTCACCCCGATGCCCCTCCAGCCCCGCGTGATGCCCCTCCAGCCCCGCGTGATGCCCCTCCAATCACGCGTCATGCCCGCTTCGGTCCGGCGGTCGCCCGGCGAAGCGACCGGCCGGCGCGCCGCCGGAGGCACGCGAAGGCGCCCCTCGGCCAGCGCGTCTACCGATCCGCCGGAAATCCCGGCGGCTGTTGACCTTCACCCTCGGGGAAGCCGCAGAGTGGTCGAGACCGGGCGCCCGCCCGGGACGAGGAGCCCGCCATGACCATGGTCAGTATCGGCGAGTTCTCACGGCTGTCGCGGTTGTCGCCCAAGGCGCTGCGGCTGTACGGCGAACTCGGACTGCTGGTGCCGGCCCGCGTGGACGCCGACACCGGCTACCGCTGGTACGCCACCACTCAGCTGGAGCAGGCGCGCGTGGTGGCCTCGCTGCGCCGGGCCGGTGTGCCGCTGGCCCGGATCAGGGCCATCCTGGCCCGGGAGCCGGCCGCGGCCGCCGAGGAGGTCCGCGCCTATTGGGCCGAGGCCGAAGCCGAGCACGCCGCCCAGCGCGTGCTGGTCGGGCGCCTCGTCGATCACCTTCACGGCAAGGAGCCCGCCATGTACGAGGTCGACGTCCGCGACATCCCCGAGCGAAAGCTGCTGAGCGTGGTCAGCCGGGTGAGCGAAGACGAATTCGAAGCGATGACACGGGAGCTGTTCATCCACCGGTTGCGCCGCAGCGGCGTTCCGCGGGTGGCGGGGGTGGCCGGTGCGCCGTTCACGATCTACCACGGGGAAGTGAGCGGGGACAGCGACGGCCCGGTCGAGTGGTGCTGGCCCGTCCCCGGCGATCGGGCCGCCGAGATCGCGGCCGGGTTCCCCGACCTGACCCTGCGCACCGAACCCGCGCACCAGGAAGCGTTCGTCCGGCAGGAGACGCCCGGGCCGTGGGCCGGCGCGAACCAGGTGGAGGTCGCGGTCGGGACGCTGTTCGCGTGGGCCTCGCAGCGCAACCGGCAACCGTCGGGGGGCATGCGCGCCGTGCTGGTCCGCGACCCCGCCCAGCGGGGCAGCGGACCCTACGTCGAATTCGCCCTGTCGCTGCGCTGAGCCGGCGCCCGGCGCCGGTGCGCACCGGCGCCGGGCCCGTCAGCGCGGGTAGCGGGCCCCGTTCACCGTCACGCGCAGCGTGTACACCGAACTCGAAGCCGTGATGAACAGCTCGTTCCCGCGGGCGCCGCCGAACGTGAAGTTCGAACAGATCTCCGGGATCCGCAGCTTCCCGATCCGGGTTCCGTCGGCGGCGAAGCAGTGCAAACCGTCGTGGGCCGCCGCCCAGACCCGGCCTTCGCTGTCCACCCGGACTCCGTCGAAGCCGCCGCTGTCGCTCGTGGCGAAGACCTCGCCGCCCGTCAGCCCGCCGTCCGGGCCGACGCCGAACTCCCTGATGTGGCTCGGGTCCTGGCGCGTGTCGGCGATGTACAACCGCGACTCGTCCGCCGAGAACGCCAGCCCGTTCGGCCGCTCGAAGTCGTCCGCGACGATCTCGACCGTGCCGTCCGGGGCCGCCCGGTACACGTGGCACGCGCCGATCTCGCTCTCCGCCCGGTAGCCCTCGTAGTCGCTGTCGATGCCGTAACTCGGGTCGGTGAACCAGATCGAGCCGTCCGAATGCTCGACGACGTCGTTCGGGCTGTTCAGCCGCTTGCCGCGGTACTCCGAGGCCAGCACGGTGATCGAGCCGTCGTGCTCGGTGCGCGTCACCCGGCGCGGGCCCTGTTCGCAGCTGATCAGCCGTCCGCGGCGATCGACCGTGTGGCCGTTCGCGTACCCGGACGGTTGACGGAAGACGCCGACCCGGCCGGTCGTCTCGTCCCAGCGCAGCGTGCGGTCGTTCGGGATGTCGCTGAACACCAGGTAGCGCCCGGCCGGGAAGTACGCCGGTCCCTCCGTCCAGCGGCAGCCGGTGTGCAGGCGCTGCATCCACTCGTCGCCGTTGACGGGCCGGAACCGCTCGTCCAGCAGCTGGAAGTCCGTCTTGACCAAGTCCATCGCCCCAGCATGGCCCTCCGCCGTGCGCACTACTGCGCAATGCGTGGTACCTTCCCATGCGTAAGACTGGAGGGTGCAGTGGAGATCAGTCAGCTGCTCAAGGGCGTGCTCGACCTCGCCGTCCTCGCGGTGCTCCGCGAAGAAGACGGCTACGGGTACGACGTCCTGAGGAGGCTCCGGGCCGCCGGCCTGGACGAGGTGGGGGACGCGTCGGTGTACGGGACGTTGCGCAGGCTCTACAAGGCCGGCCTGCTGACCTCGTACGTGGTCCCGAGCGAAGAGGGACCCCACCGCAAGTACTACAGCCTGAACGAGCCGGGCCGGGCCCGGCTCGCGGAGTCGGGCAAGACCTGGCAGAGCTTCGCTTCGACGATGAACGTGCTTTTGGGAGAGGCAGCATGAGCGACAAGCCGACCGCCGTGCGGGTGTATCTGGCGCGGGTCCGGACCGCGCTCGCCGACCTGCCCGCGGGCGAGATCGAAGAGATCCTCGAGGACGTCCGCCCGCACCTGGCGGAGCTCGAAGCCGAGCTGGGCGAGGGCGCCCGCGTCGAAGCCCTGATCGAACGGCTCGGCACGCCGGAGAGCTACGCGGCCGAGCTGCGCGCGTCCGGCGGGTACCCGGCGCCGGGGGAGGACGCCACGCAGGTGCTCGCGACGACTGCGCCGAGCCTGGCGCGGCCGCGGATCGCGTTGTGGGGCTTGGTGCTCTGCGCGCTGGCCCTGGCGCTGCTCGCGTTCGGAGCCGCCGTTTCCGTGCGGGCCGGCGTCCTGGTGGGCCTGCTGCCGTTCGTGCCGGTGTTCCTCGTCAGCGCGGCGCTGCTGCTGAGCGGCGGGGTCGAGCCGGTGCTGGCGCTGCCGGAGGTGGCGTGGCTGCGCAGCACCGTGGCCAAGGGCCGCGAACAGGAGGACGCCGGCAAGTTCCTGCGCTACCTCGGTTCGCTCAAGCCGGCGTGGTGGGTGCTGTGCGCGGTCGCGCTGGTCTGCTTCGGCCTGGTGCTCATGCTGCGGCAGCGCGGCGCGGTGGTGCTGCTGCCGTTCCTGCTCGTGGCGGCCGTCGCGGCCGTGTGGGCGGGCCCGCGGGTGCGCACCGACCGGCGGCTGCTGTGGGTGGCCGTGCCGATCTCGGCGTTCGTCATCGGCAGCGCGCTGGGCGGCTTCGGCGCCGCGATCGACCTGTTCGCGCGCGGCACGTCTTCGGCACCGAGGCCGTACTACTCGTCTTCGGCCGACAACTACGGCAACGACCAGCTCACCTACGGCGGCCGCGAGGTCGGCAACGTCTACGCCTTCGACGCCGAGGGCAAGCCACTGACCGAGGTCTACCTCTACGACGAAGAGGGCAGGCCGATCACGGTGACCCGCTACGGCTGCGAGCGCGCGAGCGGCAGCCGCCAGAAGATCGGGCAGGACAACCGGTTCCCGCGGCCGAAGATCGAGGAGGGCGTCACCGACGACCAGGGCAACTTCAACGGCTACAACGGTTACCGCGGGGCGTGCCGCGAAGTCACGGAGGTGCCGTTCAGCGCGGCGATCCCTAAGGTGACGGCGCCCGGGACGGCCACCGCCACGCCGCCGCCGTCCCCGGCGCCGACGAGGTAGGAGCGGGCGGGCGTTCACCCGATCCGAACGTGCGCGAAACGTCCCGCCAACGCGGGCGTGCTGAGCTGGACGGGTGCTTCCGGAAGCCTTCGCCCCGCGCACCCGGGTGATCCACGGGTACGAGCGCGCCTACCGCATGGCCGGGCGCGGCCCCGCCGTGCTCTTCCTGCACGGCATCGGCGACGACTCGTCGACGTGGCTGGACCTGCTGACGTCGCTGGCCGGCGAGTTCACGGTCATCGCGCCCGACCTGCTCGGCCACGGCTTCTCGGCGAAACCGCGCGCGGACTACTCGGTCGCGGCCTACGCGTGCGGCATGCGCGACCTGCTGACCACCCTCGACGTCGACCGGGTGACGGTGGTCGGGCACTCCCTGGGCGGCGGCGTGGCGATGCAGTTCGCCTACCAGTTCCCGGAACGTTGCGAGCGGCTGGTCCTGGTGGGCTCGGGCGGGGTCGGCGCGAGCGTCCACCCGCTGCTCCGGCTGGCCGCGGCGCCGGGCGCGGGGTTGCTGCTGCCGCTGCTGGGAGCGTCGCCGGCGCTGCCGGTGCTGCGCAGGCTGGCCGAGGCGCTCCGGATTTCGGACGACCTCGACTACGTGGTCGCCCGCTACCTGCGGCTGGTCGAGCCGGGCACGCGGTCGGCGTTCCTGCGGACGCTGCGCTCGGTCGTCGACTGGCGGGGGCAGGTCGTGAACATGCTGGACCGGTGCTACCTCACGCAGGGGATTCCGACGCTGCTGGTGTGGGGCACGGAGGACCGGGTGATCCCGAGCGGCCACGCGCTGCGCGCCCACCGGGCGATGCCGGGCAGCCGCCTGGTGCTCTTCGAGGGGGCGGGCCACTTCCCGCACCGCTCGGCGCCGGAGCGGTTCTTGGAGATCCTGCGCGAGTTCCTGGCGGAGACACCACCGGCCGAGTACGACCGGGGGCGGTGGGGGGAGCTGCTGCGAGCGGGGCGGCCGGAGTCGCAGCGGGAGCAGCGGCAGCCGCCGCCGTGGTCGGATCCGGCGGGGATCGCGGATGTGCCGGCGGTGTCGTCGGGTACCTGAGCAGGGCTGTCGCCCGGCCGCAAGGGCGGACCCGCCCGAACACGCCGACCCCGGGAACACGGCAAAGGCCGCCCCCGGGTCTCCCCGGAAGCGGCCTTCAAACCCGGATCAGTGGCCGAACGCGCTGCGCGCCGCGAGGTCGGCCAGCAACGCGCGGCCCTTCTCGGCGTTGCGGGGCTGGGACAGGACGTCGTAGCGGCGGGCCACCAGCTGGCTCTGCGAGATGAACCCGCGCTTGTTCCGGTTCACCGCGTACCCCAGCGCGCCGAAGAGCAGGTTGAACCCGAGACCGGCGACGAGGCCGATCACGATCGGGACCAGGCCGGCGCCCGGGTTGAGCAGGCTGAGCATCAGGCCGAGGAACACACCGAACAGCGCGCCGGACGTTGCCGCGCTGCTCAGGACGCGGCCCCAGGACATCTTGCCCGCGACCCGCTCGACGAGCATCGGCTCCACGCCCACGATCGTGACGTCGGTGACGGGGAAGTCGGTGCCCGCGAGGTGGTCGACCGCGCGCTGTGCCTGCTCGTAGGACTCGTACGAACCGATCGGCCAGCCGGTGGGCATGGTCGGCAGCTGGGGCCGGGCCTGCTGCTGTCCGATCGTGCTCTGCTGCGTGAATGTGGTCATCGATCTCACCTCTCTTGTCCCGTTCAACGTGCGGGGACCCCGGTTTTCCTCCCGGTCCGGCGAATTCACAGACTCTTCTCAGCCGGGCAGCCCGGACAATCCGGACGCCGACACAATGGTATGAAAAGATACCTTTTCTCGGGTTGACCGCGACCCGGCCACCGGGTAGGAAGGACCGGCAAAGGATTCATACCAAACCTTTGGGGCGACGATGGCACGCAGGCGAGGCATGCTCACGCTCGACGAACTCCGGGCGCGCGTGGACGCGGGCACGGTCGACACCGTGCTCGTCGCGCTCACCGACATGCAGGGCAGGCTGCAGGGCAAGCGCTGCTCGGCCGAGTACTTCCTGGACGAGGTCGTCGGCCACGCCACCGAAGCGTGCAACTACCTGCTCGCCGTCGACGTCGACATGAACACCGTCGACGGCTACGCGCTCTCCTCGTGGGAGAGCGGCTACGGCGACTTCGTGCTCCGCCCCGACTTCGACACCCTGCGCGAGATCCCCTGGCAGGAGGGCACCGCGCTGGTGCTGGCCGACGTCGAGCGGGTGCAGGGCGGCGCCGTCAGCGTGTCGCAGCGGCAGATCCTGCGCCGCCAGCTCGACCGGCTCGCCGAACGCGGGCTCGCCGCCTTCGTCGGCACCGAACTCGAGTTCATCGTCTTCGACGACACCTACGAAGCCGCCTGGGACAAGCGCTACCACGGCCTCAAGCCCGCCAACCAGTACAACGTCGACTACTCGATGCTCGGCACCGCGCGGCTGGAGCCGCTGCTGCGCCGCATCCGCAACGACATGGCCGGCGCGGGGCTCTACCCCGAGTCGGCCAAGGGCGAGTGCAACCCCGGCCAGCAGGAGATCGCCTTCCGCTACACCGATGCCCTGACCACCTGCGACAACCACAGCGTCTACAAGAACGGCGCCAAGGAGATCGCCGCGCAGGAGGGCAAGAGCCTCACCTTCATGGCGAAGTACAACGAGCGCGAAGGCAACTCCTGCCACATCCACATCAGCCTGCGCTCCACCGAGGGCCGGGCCGTGCTGGCCGGGGACGGCGAACACGGTTTCTCGAAGCTGATGGAGCACTTCCTCGCCGGCCAGCTGGCCGCACTGCACGAGCTGACGTACTTCCTCGCGCCGAACATCAACTCCTACAAGCGGTTCGTGCCCGGCAGCTTCGCGCCGACCGCGATCGCCTGGGGCACCGACAACCGCACGTGCGCGCTGCGGGTCGTCGGCCACGGCGAGTCGCTGCGCGTCGAGAACCGCGTGCCGGGCGGGGACGTCAACCCCTACCTGGCCGTCGCCGCGCTCATCGCCGCCGGCCTGCACGGCATCGAGAACGAGCTGGAGCTCGAAGCGCCGTTCACCGGCAACGCCTACCACTCCGACCGCGGGACCGTGCCGACCACGCTGCCCGAGGCCGCCGCGGCACTGGCCGGCAGCGACCTCGCGCGCGCGGCCTTCGGCGACGACGTCGTCGACCACTACCTCAACGCGGCGAAGATCGAGATCGACGCCTACAACGCCGCCGTCACCGACTGGGAGCTCGTCCGTGGCTTCGAACGCCTCTGAGCCCGATCGGAGCACGCCCGTCATCGGCCTCACCAGCTACCTCGAACCGGCGAAGTTCGGCGTCTGGGAGACCGAAGCCGTGCTCCTGCACCGCTTCTACGTCGACTGCGTCGTCGCGGCGGGCGGCATCCCGGTGCTGCTGCCCCCGGTGTCCGGCGCCCACGACCGCCTTATGTCCACAGTGGACGGCCTGGTGCTCACCGGCGGCGCCGACGTCGAGCCCGCGCGCTACGGCCAGGAGCCGCACCCGGCCACCTACACCCGGCCGGAACGCGACGCCTTCGAGTTCGGCCTGTTCGCGGCCGCGCGGCGGGCGGGCAAGCCGGTGCTCGGCGTCTGCCGGGGCCTGCAGGTGATCAGCGTCGCCCTCGGCGGCACGCTGGCCCAGCACCTGCCCGAAACCGCGGGTACCACCGAGCACCAGCCCGCCCGGGCGACCTTCGGCCGGGGGACCGTCACGCTGGCCGAGGGCAGCCGGGTGGCGTCGATCCTCGGCCCCGAGACGAAGACGCTCTGCTACCACCACCAGGCCATCGACCGGCTCGGCAGCGGCCTGGAACCGGTCGGCTGGGCGGCCGACGGCACCATCGAGGCCGCTGAACTACCTGGTGAGTTCACCCTGGGCGTCCAGTGGCACCCCGAGCAGGACACCGACGACGTCCGGCTGTTCGAGGCTCTCGTCGAAGCGAGCGTAGAGGCGAGCAAGGAGAACCGATGACCACCAGTTTCGACGTCCTCAACCCGGCCACCGAGGAGGTGGTGCGGAGCGTCCCCCTGACCAGCGCCGAGGAGACGGACGCGGCGATCGCCCGCGCGCACGCGGCCTTCCCGGCGTGGCGGGACGTGACCCCCGGCGACCGCGCGCGGCTGCTGCGTCGCTTCGCCGACGCCGTCGAGGCCGACATCGAGCACCTCGCGCGGCTGGAGGTCGAGAACTCCGGGCACACCATCGGCAACGCCCGCTGGGAGGCGGGCAACGTCCGCGACGTCCTCAACTACTACTCCGCGGCGCCGGAACGCCTGATCGGCAAGCAGATCCCGGTGCCGGGTGGCATCAACGTGACGTTCCAGGAGCCCCTGGGCGTGGTCGGCGTGATCGTGCCGTGGAACTTCCCGATGCCGATCGCCGGCTGGGGGTTCGCGCCCGCGCTGGCCGCCGGGAACACCGTCGTCCTCAAGCCCGCCGAGCTGACGCCGCTGACCGCGCTCCGGCTGGCCGAGCTGGCGCGGGAGGCGGGCATCCCGGAGGACGTCTTCCAGGTGCTGCCCGGCCGGGGGTCCGTGGTCGGGCAGCGGTTCGTCGAGCACCCGGGCGTGCGGAAGGTCGTCTTCACCGGCTCGACCGAGGTCGGCAAGCAGATCATGGCCGGCTGCGCGGCGCAGGTGAAGCGCGTGACGCTGGAGCTCGGCGGCAAGAACGCGAACATCGTCTTCGCCGACTCCGACCTGGAGAAGGCCGCGGCGACCGCGCCCTACGGCGTCTTCGACAACGCGGGCCAGGACTGCTGCGCGCGGTCGCTGATCCTCGTGCAGGCGAGCGCGTACGAGAAGTTCATGGAGCTGCTCGAACCGGCGGTGCACGGCGTCGTCGTCGGCGACCCGGGCGACGAGAAGACCGAGATGGGCCCGCTGATCTCGGCCGCGCACCGGGCGAAGGTGGCCTCCTACGTGCCCCAGGACGCGCCCGTCGCGTTCCGCGGCACCGCGCCTTCCGGGCCGGGCTTCTGGTTCCCGCCGACCGTCCTCACCCCGTCCGACCTGCGCCACCCGGCCGCGGCGGAGGAGGTCTTCGGCCCGGTCGTCGCCGTCGTGCCGTTCGCGGAGGAGGCCGACGCGATCCGGATGGCCAACGCGACCGAGTACGGCCTGTCCGGGTCGATCTGGACCCGCGACGCCGGGCGCGCGTTCCGGGTTGCGCGCGGCGTCGAATCCGGCAACCTCTCGGTGAACTCGCACTCGTCGGTGCGCTACTGGACGCCGTTCGGCGGCTTCAAGCAGTCCGGCCTCGGCCGCGAGCTCGGCCCGGACGCCGCCGCGGCGTTCACCGAAACCAAGAACGTCTTTCTCAGCACGGAGGAGTAATGGTCCAGCGTTTCGAAGGCCGCGTCGCGGTCATCACCGGCGGCGCGAGCGGCATCGGGCTCGCCTCGGCCCGCCGCCTGGCGAGCGAAGGCGCGAAGGTCGTCATCGGGGACCTGACGCCGGATTCGGGCAAGGCCGTGGCCGACGAGATCGGCGGCGCGTTCGTCCAGACCGACGTCACCGACGCCGAGCAGGTCGAGAACCTGTTCCACACCACGGTGGAGCAGTTCGGCTCGGTCGACGTCGCCTTCAACAACGCCGGCATCTCGCCGCCGGAGGACGACTCCATCCTGACCACCGGCATCGAGGCGTGGGAGCGGGTGCAGCGGGTCAACCTGACGTCGGTGTACCACTGCTGCAAGGCCGTGCTGCCCCACATGCAGCGCCAGGGCCGCGGTTCGATCATCAACACGGCGTCGTTCGTCGCGGTGATGGGCGCGGCGACGTCGCAGATCTCCTACACCGCGTCCAAGGGCGGCGTGCTGGCGATGAGCCGCGAGCTCGGGGTGCAGTTCGCGCGGGAGAACATCCGCGTGAACGCGCTGTGCCCGGGCCCGGTGAACACGCCGCTGCTCAAGGAGCTGTTCGCGAAGGACCCGGAACGCGCGGCGCGGCGCCTGGTGCACGTCCCGGTCGGCCGGTTCGCCGAGCCGGAGGAGATCGCGGCGGCGGTGGCCTTCTTGGCCAGCGACGACGCCAGCTTCATCACGGCGTCGCAGTTCCTCGTCGACGGCGGCATCTCGGGCGCGTACGTCACCCCGCTCTGAGAGCGCCCCAAGGCGGCCTTGGGGCGCTTGTCGTGGGGTGATCGAGGGCCGATGTGGTGTTGGCCGGGTGAAGTGGACGGCCGCGGGAAGCGGCAGGTACGGTGACCCTCACAACTGCAGATCGGGCCGTCGAGCCGAGGCGGGAGAGCCCTCACGAACGTGGTGGGGCACCGAAGGAGCAAACTCCCCGGAATCTCTCAGGTACCTGCTACCGCTTCGTGCGAGGCCACTCTGGAAAGCAGGCGCACCCGCGCCTCACCCAAGGTGAAAGCCGCTTCACAGGCGGTGAAACTCTCAGGTGCCATGACAGAGGGGGAGTTCCAGCGCACCGCTGTGTGCCCGGCCCAAGGAGCTCCCGATCACTTCAACGCAGTTCGACGCCCGCCACATCGGCCCGTCCGAGGCCGAACGCGCGAAGATGCTGGCCGAGTGCGGCTACGGCAGCCTGGACGCCCTCGTCGGCGCCGCCGTCCCGACCGCCATCCGCGCCACCCGTGACCTGCGGCTCCCGCCCGCCGCGTCCGAAGAGGAGGCCACCGCGGAGTTGCGCGCGCTCGCCGCGCGCAACCGGCCGATGACGCAGATGATCGGCCTCGGCTACTCCGACACCGTCACCCCGGGTGTCATCCGCCGCAACGTGCTGGAGAACCCGGCCTGGTACACCGCGTACACGCCCTACCAGCCGGAGATCTCCCAGGGCCGGCTCGAAGCCCTCCTCAACTTCCAGACCATGGTCGCCGACCTGACCGGCCTGGCCACCGCGAACGCCTCGCTGCTGGACGAGTCGACCGCCGTCGCCGAAGCTGTGACGCTGATGCGCCGCGCGTCCAAGTCGAAGTCGAACAAGGTCGTCCTCGACGCCGAGTGCCTGCCGCAGACCATCGCCGTCGTGCGCACCCGCGTCGAGGCCCTCGGCATCGAGGTCGAGGTGCGCGACCTGCTCACCGGCCTGCCCGAGGACTTCTTCGGCGTCGTCGTCCAGTACCCGGGCGCGTCCGGCGTCCTGCGCGGCCGCGGCTTCTACCACGCGATTTCCGAGTCGGCGAAGGCCGCGGGCGCGCTGTTCACCGTCGCCGCCGACCTGCTCGCCCTCACCCTGATCACCTCGCCGGGCGAGTTCGGCGCCGACGTCGCCGCCGGGTCGACCCAGCGCTTCGGCGTCCCGCTCGGCTACGGCGGCCCGCACGCCGGGTACCTGTCGGTCCGCGCCGGCCTCGAGCGGTCGCTGCCCGGGCGCCTGGTCGGCGTCTCGGTCGACGCCGACGGCAACTCCGCCTACCGCCTCGCGCTGCAGACGCGTGAGCAGCACATCCGCCGCGAAAAGGCGACGTCGAACATCTGCACCGCGCAGGTCCTCCCGGCCGTGCTGGCCGCGATGTACGCGGTCTACCACGGCCCGGACGGCCTGAAGAAGATCGCCCAGCGCGTCCACGGCCTCGCCGCGGGCTTCGCCGGCGCGCTGCGCAAGACCGGCGTCGAGGTCGTCCACGAGTCGTTCTTCGACACCGTCGTCGCGCACGTCCCGGGCCAGGCCGCCGACGTCCACGCGGCCGCCCGGGCGGCCGGGATCAACCTCGGGCACGTCGACGCCGACCACGTCCGCGTCGCGTTCGACGAGGTCAGCACCCCGGCGATCACCGCGAAGGTCCTCCGCGCGTTCGGCGTCGAGGACGAGGTCGACGACGGTGTCGCGCTGCCGAACGGCCTGGCCCGCGAGAGCGGCTTCATGGGCCACGAGGTCTTCGGCACCCACCGCTCCGAGACGGCGATGCTGCGCTACCTGCGCAGGCTGTCCGACCTCGACTACGCGCTCGACCGCGGCATGATCCCGCTCGGCTCCTGCACGATGAAGCTCAACGCCACCGCCGAGATGGAGCCGATCAGCTGGCGCGAGTTCGCCGGTATCCACCCGTTCGCCCCGGCCGAGGACGCCGAGGGCTACCACGTCCTCGTCGCGCAGCTGGCCGAGTGGCTGGCCGAGGTCACCGGCTACGACAAGGTGTCGCTACAGCCGAACGCGGGCAGCCAGGGCGAGCTGGCCGGCCTCCTCGCGATCCGCGCGTACCACCGCGCGAACGGCGACGAAGCCCGGGACGTCTGCCTGATCCCGTCGAGCGCCCACGGCACCAACGCCGCGTCCGCGGTGCTCGCCGGGATGCGCGTGGTCGTCGTCAAGTGCACCGACGAGGGCAACGTCGACCTGGCCGACCTGCGGTCCAAGGTGGACAGCCACCGCGACACGCTCGCCGCGATCATGGTGACGTACCCGTCCACGCACGGCGTGTACGAGCACGACATCGATGAGCTGGCGAAGATCGTCCACGACGGCGGCGGCCAGGTGTACGTCGACGGCGCGAACCTCAACGCCCTGCTCGGGCTGGCCAAGCCGGGCGAGTTCGGCGGCGACGTCTCGCACCTGAACCTGCACAAGACCTTCTGCATCCCGCACGGCGGTGGCGGCCCCGGCGTCGGCCCGGTGGCGGTGCGCGCGCACCTCGCGCCCTACCTGCCGAACCACCCGCTGCTCGACGCGGCCGGTCCGGAAACCGGCGTCGGCCCGATCAGCGGCGCGCCCTACGGCTCGGCGTCGATCCTGCCGATCTCCTGGGCCTACGTCCGGATGATGGGCGCGCCCGGCCTGACCGCGGCCACGAAGGTCGCCGTGCTGGCCGCGAACTACGTGGCTTCGCGCCTGGCGCCGCACTACCCGGTGCTCTACACCGGCCAGGACGGCCTGGTCGCGCACGAGTGCATCCTCGACCTGCGCCAGATCACCAAGGAGACCGGCGTCACGGTCGACGACGTCGCCAAGCGGCTCATCGACTACGGCTTCCACGCGCCGACGATGTCGTTCCCGGTCGCGGGCACGCTGATGGTCGAGCCGACCGAGTCCGAGGACCTGGGCGAGATCGACCGGTTCTGCGACGCGATGATCGCCATCCGCGCCGAGATCGACGAGGTCGCTTCCGGCAAGTGGACGGCGGAGGAGTCGCCGCTGCGGGGCGCCCCGCACACCGCCGAGACGCTGGTCGGCGAGTGGGACAAGGCCTACGACCGCGAGCTGGCCGTGTACCCGGCGGGTGTTTCGCGCAAGAACAAGTACTGGCCGCCGGTCCGCCGCATCGACGGCGCCCGCGGCGACCGCAACCTCGTGTGCTCCTGCCCGCCCCTCAACGCTTACGAAGGCTGAACCCGTGTCTCGTGAAACGTCCCTGCACGGAGTCCACAAGGGACTCGGTGCGCTGTTCACCGACTTCGCCGGCTGGTCCATGCCGGTCCGCTACGCCAGCGAGCTGGCCGAGCACAAGGCCGTCCGCGAGGCGGCCGGCCTGTTCGACCTCTCGCACATGGCCGAGATCCACGTCATCGGCGAGCAGGCGGCCGACGTCCTGGACTTCGCGCTGGTCGGCAACCTCACCGGGGTCAAGCCGGGCCGGGCGCGGTACACGATGATCTGCAACGCCGACGGCGGTGTGCTGGACGACCTGGTCGTCTACCGCCTGGCCGACGAGCACTACCTCGTCGTGGCGAACGCGGGCAACGCGCAGGTCGTCGCCGACGCACTGGAAGAGCGGGTCGCGGGCTTCGACGCGAAGGTCGACAACCGGTCGGAGACGACCGCGCTGATCGCCGTCCAGGGCCCGAAGGCCGTCGAGATCCTGGGCGCGGTCACCGACGCCGACCTGGACGCGCTGAAGTACTACGCCAGCGTCCCGGCGTCGGTGAAGGGCCACGACGTCCTGCTCGCCCGCACCGGCTACACCGGCGAGGACGGCTTCGAGCTGTTCGTCGACGCCGACGAGGCCCCGGCGCTGTGGCGCCTGCTGCTGGAGGCCGGCGAGCCGCACGGCCTGGTCCCGGCCGGGCTGGCCTGCCGCGACACGCTGCGGCTGGAAGCCGGGATGCCGTTGTACGGCAACGAACTCACCGTCGGGCAGAGCCCGTTCGAGGCCGGGCTCGGCCGCGTGGTGAAGTTCGAGAAGCCGGGTGACTTCGTCGGTCGTGCGGCGCTGGAAGAGCGGGCCAAGGCCGATGTCCCGCGCGTCCGGGTCGGGCTGAAGGGCGCCGGTCGTCGCGCCCCGCGGCACGGCTACGCGGTCCTGGCCGACGGCACCGAGATCGGCGAGGTCACCAGCGGCGCGCTGTCGCCCACCCTCGGTTACCCGATCGCCATGGCGTACGTCGATCGGGCGTACGCCGAGCCCGGCACCGAGCTCTCCGTCGACATCCGGGGCAGGATCGAGCCCGTCGAGGTCGTCGCCCTGCCCTTCTACTCCCGCGCGTAAAGGACTTCCCTGTGAGCATCCCCGAGAACCTGCAGTACACGAAGGAACACGAGTGGCTGAAGGTCGAGGACGGCATCGCCACCGTCGGCATCACCGCCTTCGCCGCCGAGTCCCTCGGTGACATCGTGTTCGTCCAGCTGCCCGACGCGGGCGCCACCATCACCGCGGGCGAGGTGTTCGGCGAGGTCGAGTCGACCAAGTCGGTCAGCGAGCTGTACGCGCCGGTCTCCGGCGAGGTGGTCGAGGTGAACGGCACCACATCGGACACCCCCGAGGTCATCAACTCCGACCCCTACACCGAAGGATGGCTCCTGAAGGTGCGTCTGACCGGGGACGTGCCGGACCTGCTCGACGCCGCCGCGTACGCCGCGCACACCCAGGAGAACTGATGACGACCTTCGACGCGCCCCTGTCCGAAGTCGACCCCGAGGTCGCCGCGGCCGTCGCGGACGAGCTCACCCGCCAGCAGTCGACCCTGGAGATGATCGCCTCCGAGAACTTCGCCCCGGTGGGCGTGCTCGAAGCGCAGGGCTCGGTGCTGACCAACAAGTACGCCGAGGGCTACCCGGGCCGCCGCTACTACGGCGGCTGCGAGCACGTCGACGTCGTCGAGCAGCTCGCCATCGACCGCGCGAAGGCCCTCTTCGGCGCCGAGCACGCCAACGTCCAGCCGCACTCGGGCGCGCAGGCCAACGCGGCCGCGATGTTCGCCGTGCTCAAGCCGGGCGACACGATCCTCGGCCTCGACCTGGCCCACGGCGGGCACCTGACGCACGGGATGAAGATCAACTTCTCGGGCAAGCTCTACAACGTCGTCGCCTACCACGTCGACAAGGAGACCGGGATCGTCGACCTGGCGGAGATCGAGCGCCTGGCCGTCGAGCACGAGCCGAAGCTGATCATCGCCGGCTGGTCCGCCTACCCGCGTCAGCTCGACTTCGCCGAGTTCCGCCGGATCGCCGACCGGGTCGGCGCGAAGCTGATGGTGGACATGGCGCACTTCGCCGGGCTGGTCGCCGCCGGGCTGCACCCGTCGCCGGTGCCGCACGCCGACATCGTCACCACGACCACGCACAAGACCCTCGGCGGCCCCCGCGGCGGCCTGATCCTGTGCCGCGAGGAACTGGCGAAGAAGATCAACTCGGCGGTGTTCCCCGGCCAGCAGGGCGGCCCGCTCGAACACGTCATCGCGGCCAAGGCCGTCGCGCTGAAGATCGCCGCGAGCGAGGAGTTCAAGGAGCGCCAGCAGCGCACCCTCGAAGGCTCGCGCATCCTGGCTTCGCGCCTCTCGCAAGCCGACTGCGCGGACGCCGGGGTCCGGGTGCTGACCGGTGGCACCGACGTCCACCTCGTGCTGGTCGACCTGGTCCAGTCGGCGCTCGACGGCCAACAGGCCGAGGACCGGCTGCACGAGGTCGGCATCACGGTCAACCGCAACGCCGTCCCGTTCGACCCGCGCCCGCCGATGATCACCTCCGGCCTGCGCATCGGCACCCCGGCGCTGGCCACCCGCGGCTTCCAGACCGAGGACTTCACCGAGGTCGCCGACATCATCGCCGAAGCGCTGAAGCCGGACTTCGACGACGCCGTGCGGTCTCAGCTCCGCGGCCGGGTGGAGAGCCTGGCGAAGAAGCACCCGCTGTACGCGGACCTTTCGCGATGAGCGCGTCGCCCGAGGGCCGGAAGCTGTTGCGTCTCGAGGTTCGCAACAGTGAGACGCCGATCGAGAAGAAGCCGTCGTGGATCAAGACGCGGGTGCGGATGGGTCCGGAGTTCACCGAGCTCAAGGGTCTGGTGCGCCGCGAGGGTCTGCACACCGTGTGCGAAGAAGCGGGCTGCCCCAACATTTATGAGTGCTGGGAGGACCGTGAGGCCACGTTCTTGATCGGTGGGGATCAGTGCACTCGGCGTTGTGACTTCTGTCAGATCGACACGGGTAAGCCCGCTGCTCTCGATCGCACGGAACCGCGGAAGGTCGCGGAGTCGGTGCAGGCCATGGGGCTGCGGTATTCGACGGTCACTGGTGTGGCCCGGGATGACCTTCCCGATGGCGGTGCGTGGCTGTACGCGGAGACTGTGCGTCAGATCCATGCGTTGAACCCTGGTACCGGGGTGGAGTTGCTGATTCCGGATTTCAACGCGGATCCGGCGCAGTTGGCTGAGGTGTTCGGGTCGCGGCCGGAGGTCTTGGCGCACAACGTGGAGACGGTGCCGCGGATTTTCAAGCGGATTCGTCCTGGGTTCCGGTATGCGCGGTCGTTGGAGGTCATCACGAAGGCGCGTGAGGCCGGTTTGGTGACGAAGTCGAACCTGATCCTGGGCATGGGTGAGACGCCGGACGAGGTCGCTCCGGCGATGCAGGATCTGGTCGATGCGGGCTGCGAGATTTTGACGATCACGCAGTATCTGCGTCCGTCGCCGCGGCATCATCCGGTGGATCGGTGGGTGAAGCCGGAGGAGTTCGTGGAGCACTCGAAGGCTGCGGAGGCGATGGGTTTCGCGGGGGTGATGGCGGGGCCGTTGGTGCGTTCGTCCTACCGCGCGGGACGCCTCTACGCCCAGACCAAGGCCCACCGCGGCGAAGAGCTGCCGGAGAACCTGGCCCACCTCGCCGACCAGGGCCCGGCTTCGCAAGAGGCCAGCTCGCTGCTGGCCCGATAGGAAGGGGCGGATCAATGGCGATCAGCGTCTTCGACCTGTTTTCCATCGGCATCGGCCCGTCGAGCTCCCACACCGTCGGGCCGATGCGGGCGGCACGGACCTTTGTGGACGGACTCGGCGACGACCTCGCCTCGGTGTCCCGCGTCCAGGCGGAGCTGTTCGGCTCCCTCGGCGCGACCGGGTTCGGCCACGGCAGCGACAAAGCCGTCCTGCTCGGGCTGTCCGGTGAACGCCCCGAAGAGATCGACACCGACACCGTGCCCGGTCGCATTGCGGAGATCCGCGAGTCCGGCCGGCTGCGCCTGGCCGGCACGCACGAAATCGCGTTCGACGAGGACACCGACCTCACCATGCACCGGCGCAAGTCGCTGCCCGCGCACCCGAACGGCATGGTCTTCCGCGCGTTCGGCGCCGACGGCGAACTCCTGCGTGAGCGCACGTACTACTCGGTCGGCGGCGGGTTCGTCCGCGACGAGTCGTACGAGACCGACACGGTGTTCGTCGAGGACGCGACCCCGGTGCCGTACCCGTTCCGCACCGGCGCGGACCTCCTCGGGCACTGCGCGGCGACCGGGCTGCCGATCAGCGAGATCATGCTGCAGAACGAGCTCGCCTGGCGGTCGCGTGACGAGGTCCGGGCCGGGCTGCTGGAGATCTGGGCCGTCATGGCCGAGTGCGTCCGCAACGGCTGCACGCACGAAGGCGTCCTGCCGGGCGGGCTGAAGGTCCCGCGGCGGGCGAAGGCACTGCACGAGAAGCTCCTGGCCGAGGACGGCGCGGACGACCCGCTGTACGCGATGGACTGGGTGAGCCTGTACGCGCTGGCGGTCAACGAGGAGAACGCGGCGGGCGGGCGCGTGGTGACGGCCCCGACCAACGGCGCGGCCGGGATCATCCCGGCGGTGCTGCACTACTACCAGCGGTTCATCCGGCACTCGACCGACGACGGGATCGTGACGTTCCTGCTCACGGCGGGCGCGATCGGCTCGATCCTCAAGCAGACGGGCTCGATCTCCGGCGCGGAGGTCGGCTGCCAGGGCGAGGTCGGTTCGGCCTCGGCGATGGCGGCGGCGGGCCTGACGGAGGTCCTCGGCGGGACCCCGGCGCAGGTGGAGAACGCGGCGGAGATCGGCGTGGAGCACCACCTGGGCCTGACGTGCGACCCGGTCGGCGGTCTGGTCCAGATCCCGTGCATCGAGCGCAACGCGGTGGGCGCCTCGAAGGCGATCCACGCGGCCCGGATGGCGATGCGCGGCGACGGGAGCCACGTGGTGACCCTGGACAAGGCGATCAAGACGATGCGCGAGACGGGCGCGGACATGAGCGTGAAGTACAAGGAAACGGCCCGCGGCGGCCTGGCGGTGAACGTCATCGAGTGCTGACTCCCGGGGGCACTTTCACGTGAAAGTGCCCCTGGGGTCAGTTCCGGCGGTCCTCCGGTTCCACGGCCAGCTTCAAGCCGACTTCGACCAGGCGCCAGCCCAGTTGCTGCTTGCGCGTTCCCGGGTGACGGCTCGGCGTCGCGCGGCCCGGCGGGCGGTTGCGCACGCCGTGGCGCAGCTCGTTCTCCCGCTCGTGGACCAGGTCCTCGGCCATCAAGAAGTGCACCGGATCGCCCCCTGCGTCGATGTTCGGTGTCGTCTCCTGCATCGTCGCTCACGGTGCTCGTCCGGTTCCACCGGTTTTCCGCACCGCGAACGCCAGTGTCACCGACAGCGACCGGACGCAGCCACTTCGAAGGTGCGGCCTAAACTCGCGGGATGGAGTCGACCCCGGTGGTGAATGCCGGCGAAGCGCTGTTCCGGCCGGTCCGCGCGGGCAACGCCTTCGAGGAGACCGTCGAGCGGCTGCTGCAGGCGATCCGGCTGGGCGTCGTCGGCGCCGGGGAACGGCTGCCGTCCGAGCGGGAGCTCGCCGAACGGCTCGGCGTCAGCCGCGTCACGCTGCGCGAGGCGATCCGGGCGCTCTCCGACGCCGGTTACGTGGAGTCACGCCGAGGGCGGTACGGCGGCACGTTCGTGAACGAAAGCCTGCCCGGGCCGCCGGAACCCGATGGCAAGGTCGACGCCGTCGCGCTCGAAGACGCGCTGAGCCTCCGCTACGTCCTCGAGACCGGCGCCGCCGAGATGGCCGCCGCGCGGTCGCTGAGCCCGGCCGACCGGCAGCACCTCACCGGCACGCTCGCCGAGGCCGCCGGCGCCGACCTCGCCGACTACCGCCGCAAGGACTCCCGGCTGCACCTGGCCGTCGCCGAGGTGACCGCGTCCGGTTCGCTGACCACGGCGATGGCCGACGCCCGCACCCGCGTCAACCAGCTGCTCGACCGGATCCCGCTGCTGCCGCCCAACCTCGAGCACTCGAACGCCCAGCACGAGGCGATCGTCGACGCGATACTGGCCGGTGACGCGCCCGCGGCGCGGCGGGCCATGGCGGAACACATCGAAGGCACCGCGTCGCTGCTTCGCGCGTTCCTCTCCTGAACTCGTCTTCACGAGAATCGAACAAGTCGACGCCGAACCTTTTCACCCGTCCGGCCGTCATCCATTCGTGACCTTGGTGACCGAGGAAGACGAGAAGCCCCGCAAACCGAAGTGGCGCCGCGCCCGGCGGATCGCGGGCCGGACGCTCGGCGTCCTCGTCGGCGGCCCGCTGATCGCCTTCTGGGTCGCCTACCTCGTGCTCGACGTCCGCAGCCCGCAGGACGTCCTGGCCGGGCTCGACAAGACCGTCGTCCTGCAGTACGCGGACGGCTCCGAGCTGCTCAAGGTGGTCCCGGCCGACGGCGACCGGACGTTCGTCCCCTACGACCGCGTGCCCGCGAAGCTGCGGGACGCCATCATCGCCACCGAGGACCCGACCTTCTGGGACAACCAGGGCTTCGACCCGACCGGCATCGGCCGCGCGTTCCTCACCGGCGTCGGCGGCGGGTCCGGGATCACCCAGCAGTACATCAAGAAGTCCACCGGCGACGAAGACGCCACTATCGGGCGCAAGTTCGCCGAGCTCGTGCTGGCCACGAAGATCACCCAGGAGCAGAGCAAGGAACAGATCTTCGAAAGCTACGTCAACATCATCTCCTTCGGCCGCGGCACGTTCGGGCCCGCCGCGGCGATGAACGCCTACTTCGGCAAGCAGCTCGACGGCTCGATCACCTGGAGCGAAGCCGCTTTCCTCGCCGGGATGATCCAATCGCCGTCGGTGCACGACCCGGCAGCCTCCGGCGACCTCCACGCCACGCGGCGCTGGCAGTACGTCCGCGACAAGCTCGTCAGCCGCGGGTACGTCAAGGGCGACGAACCGATGGCCTACCCCGGCGGCGAGGTCCAGCCGCCGTCGGAGACCCGCGCCGGCCGGCTCACCTACGACCAGTTCCACGTCAAGCAGCAGGTCCTGGCCGAGCTGGAGCAGGACGGCTTCCCGCTCGGGCGCCTCCAGCAGGGCAACATGACGGTCGAGACGACCCTGGACCGCGGCATGCAGGACGCGGCCAGGAACGCCTTGCGGGACAGGCTGTCGGGCGAGCCGCCGGAGCTGCGCGGCGCCGTCGTCGCCCTCGACCCGAAGACCGGGGCCGTGCGCGCCTACCAGGGCGGAGACCAGGGCGTCCGCGACTACGCGAGCACCCCGCACGCGCTCGGCAGCGCGTTCCAGCCGTTCACGTTCGCCGCGGCACTGCGCCGCGGCTACGGCCCGGACCAGCCGATCCCGGCGCCGGCGAAGGTCGGCTTCCTCGGCGAGACCTTCCAGTACCCGGACGACTGCGGCCCGCGGTGCACCCTCCGGACGGCGCTGGCGAAGCACGCCGAAGGCGCCTTCGTCGGGCTGGCGAAGAAACTCGGCCCGGACGCACTGAGCGACACCGCGCGGCAGGCCGGCATCCCGGACGCCGTCGACGGGACGCCGACCCTGCGCGAGAAGGACGGCTTCCTCATCGGAGCGGGCATCGCGATCGGCCGGTACCCGCTGCGGCCGCTGGACGTCGCCGGCGCCTACGGGACGTTCGCCGCCGACGGCCGGCGCGCCACCCCGCACCTGGTGGCCAGGGTGCGCGACGAAAGCGGCTCGGTCGTCTGGACGCACCCGGACGCCTCGGCCCCGGCGTTCGCGACGAGAGCGGACGCGTGGCCGGCGAGGTCACCGCGGCCCTGCGCAGCGACGGCGGACCGGCGCTGCACACGGGTGAAGCCGAACACGGCAACAGCCCGGACTACCAGGACGCCTGGGCGGTCGGCTACACCCCGCAGCTGACAACGGCGGTCTGGATCGGCTCCGACGACGAGCGGCGCCTCAAGGACGCAAGCGGCCGCAAACTGACCGGCGACGGCGTCCCGGCCGACATCTGGCGCACGGTCACCGCGGCGGCGCGGCCGCGGTGACTCACCGCACGGTGGTCGGTTCGAAGCGGTCGTGGGCTTTGCCGCCGACCGGTTGCGCGGCGGCCGCGGTGCCGGGCGGACCTGCGCTGAGCGCCGCGACTCCGGCCCCCCACAAGCGCCCCATTGTGGCCTTCGGTGCGTGAGACGCACCGAAGGCCGCCTTGGGGCGCTTGACGTAGCGGGGATCTGCGCGAGCCCGGTCAGTCCGCCTCGGCCGCGGCCGCCTTCGTGGCCGACTTGCGTTGCAGGCTCACCGCACGATGGCCAGCACGAACCCGTCGTGGCCCTTGCTGCCCACCGTCTGCACCGCGGTCGCGTCGATGCGGTCCTCGCCCGCCAGCAGCTCGAACATCTCGCGCGCGCCGCGGATGTTCGGGTCGTCCAGACTCGCGTCGGTCACCCGGCCCTGGCGGACCACGTTGTCGACGACGATCGTCGTGCCCGGGCGGGCCAGCTCCAGCGAGGCGCGGACGTAGTTCGCGAGGTTGACCTTGTCCGCGTCGATGAACACGAAGTCGAACGGCCCGGTCAGCTGCGGCAGCGTGTCGAGCGCCGCGCCGACCCGGATTTCGACGACGTCTTCGCCGAAGCCCGCGCGCGTCAGGTTGGCCCGCGCGACTTCGGCGTGCTTCGGGTCGTACTCGCAGGTCACCAGCTTGCCGCCGGCCGGGAGGGCGCGGGCGAGCCAGATCGTGCTGTACCCGCCGAGCGTGCCGATCTCCAGGATCGTGCGCGCGCCGGCGAGCCGGGCCAGCAGGTTGAGCAGCTTGCCCTGGTTGGGTGCGACCGCGATGGACGGCAGCCCGGCGGCGTCGGCGTCGGCCGATGCCGCGTCGAGCACCGGGTCGGGGGCGAGCAACGCGGTGGTGAGGTAGTCGTCGACTTCGGTCCAGTTCTGGTCGCTCATGGCACCTCCGAAGCCAATCTAGCCCGGATGGGATCATGGCCGCCGGGTGTTTCCGGCGGAAGGGCAGGCATGGACGACTACCGCGTCGTCGCGGACGCCATCGCCGCCGACATCGCCGCCGGCCGCCTCCGGCCCGGCGACCGGCTGCCGCCCCAGCGCCGGTTCGCGCGGCAGCGCGGCATCGCCGGCTCGACCGCCGCCCGCGTCTACGGCGAGCTCGTCCGGCGCGGCCTGGCCGTCGGCGAGGTCGGGCGGGGCACGTTCGTCCGCGCGGCGAAACCGCCGCCCGAACCCGCGCTCGCCGAGCCCGGCGGCGCCCGCGTCGACCTCGAGCTCAACTTCGCCGTCCTGCCGGAGGAATCCGCGCGGCTGGCCCGCGCGCTGGAACCGCTGCTGCGCGCCGACGTCCTGACCGCGGCCCTGCACCCGATCGGCGCCGCGGGCACGCGAGCGGCCCGCGAGGCGGCGGCCGGGCTGCTCGCCCGCGGCGACTGGCGGCCGGACCCGGCGACGGTGCTGTTCACCGGCAACGGCAGGCAGGCCCTCGCGGCCTCGATCGCCGCGTTCGTGCCGGTCGGCGAGCGGCTCGCCGTCGAATCGCTGACCTACCCGGTGGTGAAGGGCCTGGCGGCCCGGCTCGGCGTCGAGCTCGTGCCGATCGAAACCGACGAGTCCGGGCTGGTGCCGGCGGCGCTCGCCGCGGCCGGCCCGGTGCGCGCGCTCTACGTCCAGCCGACGCTGCACAACCCGCTCGGCACGACGATGCCGCCGCCGCGGCGCGCCGAACTCGCCGAGGTCGTGGCCCGCCTGGACCTGCCGGTGGTCGAAGACGGCATCTACACGTTCCTGCGCGACGACGTCCGCCCGTTCGCCGCGTACGCGCCGGAGCGCACGGTGTTCGTCGACAGCCTGTCCAAGCGGATCGCGCCCGGTCTGACGGCGGGCTTCCTCGTCTCGCCGGCGGCCTGGACCGCGCGGCTGGCGTCGTCGGTGCGTTCGGGCGCCTGGGCCGCTTCGCGCTTCGCCGTCGAAGCGGCGACGCAGTGGATCGTGACGGGCACCCTCGCGGAGATCGAAGCGGCGAAACGCCGTGACGCGGCCGCGCGCGCGTCGGTGGTGGCGGAGAAGCTGCCGGGCCTGCGCGGCGATCCGGCGTCGTACCACCGCTGGTGGGCACTGCCGGAACCCTGGCGCGCCGAGACGTTCGTCGCGGCGGCGGCCCGCCGCGGGATCGCGCTGTCCCCGGCGGCGGCGTTCGCGGTGCTGCCGGGGCACGCGCCGAACGCGGTCCGGCTCGCGGTGTCGGCTCCGCCGGTGGCGACGCTCGCCTCGGCGCTCGACGTCCTGGCGGGGCTGGCGAGCGGCAGCCCGGACGACCTGCCCGCCGACTGACCCCGGTGCCAGCCGCTGCCAGCGCGTACCAGCGGCGTGTGCGCCGCCCGCCAGCGACCGCCGCCAACCTTCGGGTGTCGCAACGAACCGAAGGAGCACCCATGCACGTCACGATCGTCGGCGCCGGCCTCGGCGGCCTGACTCTCGCCCGCGTCCTGCACGTCCACGGCATCCCGGCCGACGTCTACGAAGCCGAAGCCTCCCCGGAGGCGCGGCTGCAGGGCGGGATGCTCGACATCCACGACTACAACGGGCAGCTCGCCGTCGAGGCGGCGGAGCTGGTGGCGGAGTTCCGCGGCCTGGTCCTCGAGGGCCGCCAGTCGATGCGGATCCTCGACCGCGCCGGCACCCTCCTGTTCGAGAAGACCGACGACGGCACCGGCGGCCGCCCGGAGGTGCTGCGGGCCGACCTGCGGCGGATGCTGCTCGACGCGCTCCCGGCCGGCACCGTCCACTGGGGACACAAGGCCACCGCGGCCCGCACGCTCCCCGACGGCCGTCACGAGGTCACCTTCGCCGGCGGGCACACCGTCGGCACCGACCTCCTGGTGGGTGCCGACGGGGCCTGGTCGAAGGTCCGGCCGCTGCTCACCGGCGCCGTGCCGGAGTACGAGGGCACGGCGTTCGTCGAGACCTACCTCTACGACGCCGACACCCGGCACCCGGCCACCGCGAAGGCCGTCGGCGGCGGCTCGATGGCCGCCAACGGCGGCACGCCGGACGAGGCGATCAACGCCCACCGGGAAAACGGCGACACCCTGCACGCCTACGTGGCGCTCACCCGTCCGCTCGACTGGTTCGCCGCCGTCGACTTCACCGACCCCGCCGCCGCCGCGGCCCGGATCGCGGCGGAGTTCGACGGCTGGGCCCCGGAGCTCACCGCGCTGATCACCGACGCCGACACCGCCCCGGTCCTGCGCCTGCACCACTCGCTCCCGATCGGGCTGCGCTGGGACCGCGTGCCGGGCGTGACCCTCGTCGGCGACGCCGCCCACCTCGCCGCGCCGAACGGCGAAGGCGCCAACCTGGCCATGCTCGACGGCGCCGAGCTCGGCCAGGCCCTCGCCGGGCACCCCGGCGACGTCGAGGCCGCGCTCGCGCAGTACGAGGAGGCCATGTTCACCCGCAGCGCCAACCCGGTCGACGAGGCCGTGCTCCTCGAAAGCCTCTTCGGGGACGGCGAGGTGCCGCAGGCGCTGTTCGACCTGGTGCACGGCCGCGAGCAGACGTCCTGAAGTCAGGGCGCGTACTTGCCCACGAAGCTGCCGCAGGTCACGACGCGGCCCGTGAGCCGGGCCTGGATCGCCTTCTCCAGGCCGAGGTAGTCGAACACCGGCGTGTCCGCCGGGATCGACTCCGGGACCGGGCCGCCCGTGGCGAGCATCCGGAACGAGTCCGTCTCGAACAGGACCAGGTAGCCGCCTTCGCGGTTCAGCCGGTCGGCCGTCGCGAGCATGCGCCCGGGCGCGCTGCCGACGACCTCCAGCGGCAGCGGCCACTCCAGCGGGAACGGGTTGCGGAGGCCGAACGCCGGGTAGGCGAACGGGCTGTCCGGCAGGATCGCCGTCCGCGCCGCCGGGAAGCGGTCCAGGCAGTCGCGGATCTGGCGGACGAAGGTGAACGTCGACGGGTTCGTGCGGATCCCGGCCATCGCCGGGGTGACCGCACCGAGGTCCTCGGTGAGCCGGTCGTGGCCGACGTCGAAGTAGCCCGCTTGGTCGTGGCGGGCGACGACGACCCAGCCGCAGACCGCGACCGCCGTCAGCCCGGCCGTGGCGGTGACCCAGCGCCGGGCCAGCCGCGGCCGGGGCGGGACCAGGTGGCTCAGCAGCAGCAACGCGGTCAGCGCCAGCGTGCCGGTGAGCAGCGTCGGGGTGTCGTTGCCCCAGGACAGGCTGGTCATGAACCCGGTGGCGAGGACGAGCAGCCCGGCCCACGGCACCTTCCGCCGGACGGCCGCGTACACCGGCACGCTGACGGCGAGGATCCACCACAGGACGTCGGCCCAGCGCGAGGAGCCGGTGAACCGGCCGTCGACGACGGTCCAGACCACCGCCGTGGCCCCGGCGAGCACCAGCACCCAGGACGCCACCCGCCCGGCCGCACCGAGCCGGTCGCCGGGCAGCCGGACGGCCAGCAGCACCACGGCGATCGCGGCGAAGAAGCTCAGCTCCCGCACGGGAGCCCTGGTCAGCACCTCGGGGTCGTCGAGCCACAGCCCGAGCAGCCGCTCGCCGTACGCGGGCACGCCGCCGGTGAGCTGCTCGACCATCTCGGCGAACCCGCCGCCGAGGCTCACCCACGTCACGTACACCAGCCCGGGCGCGCCGAGGGCGAGGAGGTCGAGGACCAGCCGCCGCCACCAGCTCGCGGTGCGCAGCGCGCCCGCCCGCGTCGCCGGGTGCAGCAGCAGCCACAGCACGCCGATCACCGCGGCCAGCGCGAAGCTCTGCTTGACGAAGACCGCGCAGCCCAGCAGCACCAGCCCGCCGCGGCGGGCGAGCGCGCGGCCGCTGCCCAAGCCCGCGTCGAGCGCCCAGGCGCCGCACGCGGTGAGCGCGATGCCGTCGACGGTGTGCCAGGCCATCAGCGGGAAGGCGTTGAGGTTGATCAGCGACGCGGCCGCGACCATCGCCGTCATGCCCGGGCCCCACTCGAGCACCCGGCGCCGGGTCACCAGCGTCGCGAACGCGATCGTCGCCACGATGATTTCGACCATGGACAGGAAACTGGAGCCGAAGAACAGCGGCATCGGCAGCGCGTAGTCGGCGACGTGCAGCACCGCGGACCCCAGCGGGCGCGCGGAGATGATGTCGGCGTGCGGGACTTCGCCGTGCAGCACGCGCCACGCCTGGGCGAGGATGAAGCCCTGGTCCGTGGGGTGGAAACCGAAGCGGCCGACGCGGAATTCGGTGGCCAGCGCGAGCAGCAGCACCCAGCCGAAGTGGATGCTCCGGCGCAGCAGCGGCCGGGCCTGCCTGCCGGGCGGTGGTGCCGTGGCGACCTGTGCCGGACTCGCCACGCCCACGCCGTGCCCGCCTTCCGCTCCCGATCACACCCGCAGGCGATGGTAGCGGCCGGGGTGACCGCCACCTCGCTGGTCCCGATGGTCGGCGAGGTGGCGGTCACTCCGGGTCACCCGTGGGTGCGCCTCGCGGTGCCGATCACGGCCGTTTCGTCGCGCGCGGCGGTGCGGTGTCCTGCTCTGCAATCCGGCATTTCGTACTCCCCAGTCGAAGCCCGTACGGATGTACGGGACTCGCGCGAGGGTAGAAGTACCGTCGCGTGCGTGCCACCGTTTCGGCGGAATTCGCGGAAATCAGGCACGACGGCGCCAGATGAGGCGGGTCACCGCCGCCGCGACCGACGCCGGCGCGGACCGGCGGGGCAGGCCGCGGGCTTCGGGCGCGGACTCCGGCATCGCCCGGTAGGCCAGGTGCGCGGCGAAGCGGGCGACCCGCGGCGCGGCGAGCGCGGCCAGTTCGGCCGCGCGGCCTTCGGGGAGGCTGAGGATCTCCGGCCGCTCCTCGCACGCCTTCACCACCAGCGCCGCCGCGCGTTCCGGGCTGCTGGACGGGAGGCCGCGGTAGCCGGTCGGCGCGATCATCGGCGTCCGCACCAGCGGCATCCGCACGGACGTGAAGGTGACACCGTCCGACAGCGTCTCGCGCCCGGCCGTCAGCCCGAACTCCTCCAGCGCCGCCTTGGACGCCAAGTACGCCGAGAAGCGCGGGGTGTCGGTCTGCAGGCCCTGGGTCGTCACGTTGACGACGTGGCCGAAGCGGCGCTGGGCCATCGACGGCAGGAACCCGAGGATGAGCCGCACCGGGCCGAAGTAGTTGATCGCCATCGTGCGCTCGAAGTCGTGGAACCGCTGCGTGGACAGCGCCACCGAGCGCCGGATCGAGCGGCCGGCGTTGTTCACCAGCACGTCCACCGCGCCGTGGTCGCCGAGCACGTCCTTGACCAGCGCGTCGACGGCGTCGCCGTCGGTCAGGTCGCAGGGGTACGCCGCGGCCGTGCCGCCGGCCGCGAGGATTTCCGCTCGGACCTCTTCCAGCTCGGAAGCGCGGCGGGCCACGAGGACGACCTTCGCGCCTTTGCGCGCCACGGCGAGCGCGGACGCCCGGCCGATCCCGGACGACGCGCCGGTGATCAGCACCGTCCGCCCGGCCAAGCCGTGGGTGCGGCGGGCGCGGTCGGGATCGAGGTGCGCCTGCCAGTACCGGTACAGCGGCGCCGCGTAGTCCCGCAGCTCGGGCAGTTCGATGCCGCTGCCGAACAGCGCCGTCGTGGTGCGCGCGGTGTCGAAGTCGACGTCCATGGTCAGGTGCGGCAGCACGGCCAGGGGGACGCCCAGCTCGTCGAGGACGGCCGCACGCGCACCCCGGCCGCCCGGCACGCGGTCGATCCCGGCGGCGGCCGCGTGCGCCAGGCGGCCGCCCGCGCGCCGCAGGACGCCCGACGGCCCGGCGGGCAGCACGGCCTTGACGACGGGCCCGCCCGCGGCGCGCGCGAAGGCGTTGTAGACGGAGTTCAGCGGCTGCGGGCGCGCGGCGGCGAGGTGGTAGGTCGTTCCCGACGGCGCCTCCACGTGCATCAGGTACTCCATCGCCTCGACGACGTAGTCGACCGGCACCAGGTTCGTCGCGCCCAGGTCGGGCGCGGCCAGCGGGAGCTGCCGGGGGAGTGCGGCCAGCCGCGAGATGGCCGGGAGGAAGTAGTAGGGCCCGTCGACCTTGTCCATCTCGCCGGTGCGCGAATCGCCGACGACGGCCGAGGGCCGGTAGACGCGGAAGGGCAGGGACTGCTCGCGGACGAGCTTCTCGGCCTGGAACTTCGTCGCGTGGTACGGCGAGCCGAAGCGCTGGCCGAGGTCGAAGTCGGCCTCGGTGAACCGCCCGGCGTGGTCCCCGGCGACGGCGATCGAGGAGACGTGGTGCACCAGCCCGGCCCGTGCCGCGGCGGCGAAGGCGAGCAGGTGCCGGGTGCCTTCGACGTTGGCGCGCCGGTTGGCTTCCTCGCCGGCGGTCAGGTCGTAGATCGCCCCGAGGTGGACGACGTGGTCGAAGTGGGGGAGGTCCGCGGCGTCGACCCCGAGCCGGGGTTCGGCGAGGTCGCCGACCACCGCGTGCAGCTTGTCCGCTCCCGCCCACTCGCGGGCCGCGGTGGCCAGGCGCTCGCGGGAGGTCTCCCGCACCAGTGCGTGGACGGCGGACGTCTCCGGCCGCCGCAGCAGCCGGGCGACCAGGCGCTTTCCGATGAAGCCCGTCGCGCCCGTCACGAAGTAGGTCGTCATGGCCGGTCCCTTCAGTCGGACCGACTCTAACCTACCGGAAAGTAGGAACGGTAGTTGTCAGTGTTGCTGGTCCGGAGTGTCTTCGTCCGCCGTCGCGACGACGGCGTCCCGCAGGGCGGCCCGCAGCCGTCCGACGTCGAGCGGCCCGAGCACCGCCGCTTCGCCCGGCGGCGCGACCAGCACCACCTTGTCGTTGCTGACGAACACCGTCACGTCCCTGCGCCTGCCGGCCAGATCCCGGCAGCCGATCGACCACTCGCCCCGACTCATGGCCGCCGCCCTCGCTCTCCTGTCGTGGTCGTGCTCCGTGCGAGGGTGGGAGCGGGCCCCGGGGGAGCTATGACGCGGGTTCACCCGATCTGCCTACTAGTGGGTTTTGTCTTGCGTTTCGCGGGTTTTCGGCGTAGCCCACGCTCGTGGCGCCGCCGGTTCGGGAGTAGCGTCCGGTTCAGCAGCCGTCTCGTGGGAGGTATGGATGTCGGAACCGCGGAAGATCGTCATCGTCGGTGCGGGCCTCGGTGGGGCGTCCGCGGCGGCCGCGGTGCGAGAACGCGGTTACAGCGGGGAGATCCTGTTGCTGGGCTCGGACCCGCGCCGCCCGTACGAGTTGCCGGCGCTGTCGAAGGGCGTGCTGCTGGGCAACGCCGACGAACCCGACTGGGTGCACGAAGAGAAGTTCTACGCCGAGAAGGACATCCGCTTCAGCGCCGGCGTCACGGCGACCCGGATCGAGCTCGGCGCCCGGCTGGTGGTGGACGACGCGGGCGGCGAGCACGGCTACGACCGGCTGGTGCTGGCGACCGGCTCGCAGCCGCGCCGGCTCCCGGTCCCCGGCGGCGACCTGCCCGGCCTGTACACCCTGCGCACCCTCGACGACGCGCTCAAACTGCGGTCGGCGTTCACGGCGGCGGAGCGCGTGGTGATCGTCGGTGCGGGCTGGCTCGGCTCCGAAGCGGCCGCGGCGGCCCGGACGCACAACGCGGAGGTGACGGTCGTCGACCCGGTGCCGGTTCCGCTGGCGAACGTGGTCGGCGAGACGATCGGCGGGGTGTTCCGCGACCTCCACGTCGCGAACGGCGTGCAGTACCGCCTGGGCGAGCAGGTCGCCGAGATCACCGGCGGCCCGGACGGCGTCCGCGGCGTCCGCCTCGGCAACGGCGACGAGCTCACGGCGGACGTCGTCCTGATCGCGGTGGGCGCGGCCCCGAGGGTCGAGCTGGCCCGGGAAGCGGGCCTGGAGCAGTCGGACAACGGCGGCGTGGCGGTGGACGCGGCCCTGCGCACCTCGGCCGAGGACGTGTACGCGGTCGGCGACATCGCGGCCCACTTCCACCCGCGCTACGACCGCCGCATCCGCGTCGAGCACTGGGCGAACGCGAAGGACCAGGGCACGCACGTGGCGCAGAACCTGCTGGGGGCGAACGAGCCGTTCCTGGCCTCGCCGTACTTCTTCACCGACCAGTACGACCTGGGCTGCGAGTACCGCGGCCTGGCGGACCCGGCCGCGGACGAACTGGTGGTCCGCGGCGACCTGGCGGCCCGCGAGTTCACGGCGTTCTGGCTCCGCGACGGCGAAGTGGCGGCGGCGATGAACGTGAACACGTGGGACGACGGCGACGCACTGGGCGCGCTGGTCGACGGCGACCAGAAGGTGACGGCCGAGCAGCTCAAGACGGCGGAGCTGGCTTCGCTGGTCTGAGGTCTTCGCGGAGCAGCGCGTCGAGCCGCCGCCAAGCGGAGGACGACGCGTTGACCGCGCCCTGCACCAGTGCCGGGATCGCCGAACCCTGGTCGTACGAAGGCAGTTGCGCGCCGTAACGCGCCCGGGTGGCCGCGACGAGCTTCGCGGCCAGTGCCTCGACGCGCGGGTCGTGCGGGTCGAGGTCGTGCACCCGGTCGTACTCGAGGACCAAGGCCAGCAGCGCCGGGTCGGTCAGCATCGCCGCCTGGTCGCGGAAGTTGCGGTGGGCCGTCTCCGGGTGGGTGGCGAACACCAGCAGCCACAGGTCGCTCTGCAGCGTCACCCACCGCCGGCTGAAGCCGAGCCCGCGCAGCTCGGCGAGGTGCGTCACCACCTCGTCCGGCAGGGGCGACAACCGGCCGGCCGCCAGCCGGTGGAGGCGCTCGCGGGTCGCCTGCAGTGCGTCGATCCGCGCGGTGAGGTCTTCGTCGATCCGCCGCAGAGCCGGAGCGAGCTCTTCCCCGGAACGGAGTTCGCGGATGCGGGCCAGCGGGACGCCGGCCTCGGCGAGCGTGCGGATCTTGATCAGCTCGACCGCGTCGGCCGCGCGGTAGCGGCGGTAGCCCGAGGCGTCGCGCTCGGGCTCGGGGAGCAGGCCCTTCGCGTGGTAGACGCGGATCGCCTTGGTCGTCACCCCGACGTACCCGGCGAGCTGTCCGATGGTGAGCACCCGGCCATCCTCGCACTTGACCTTGCCCCTGGGGCAAGGTTGCACCCTGACGGCATGACCGACCACGAGACCCTGCGCGCGCTGGCGGACGAGGGCAACGAAACCGCGCTCGACCGCCTGGCCGACCTCGCCGACGCCCGCGGGGACGTCGAGGAGCTGAGCGAGCTGCTGGACGAAGGCTGCGACCACGCCGGCGCACTGCTCACCCGGCGCGCGGTGGCCGCGGGCGACCTCCTGCAGTTGCAGCGCATCGCCGACGCCGGCCACGAACCGGCCGGTGAGGAGCTGGAACGCCTGCTCAGGCGGTGACCGCGGGCCGCGTCAGGGCCAGGTAGGCCACCAGCGCCAGCGCCGCCATGGTCGCGGAGCCGGCTCGCTGGTGTCAGGTGTTCGCGGGTCAGCGCGTCGAGTTGTCCTGCAGCTTCAGGAGAAGAGGCCGGGTTCTGTGCTCGACTGCGGCTGGTGTTTCGGGCACAATCCGCCGCCGGTCGCGGTGGTGCATCGCCGACCGTCGCGTTTCGACGCCCCGCACTGGACAGCGGGATCGTGCAGGTGACACAGGCCGGAGGGGCGTGCGTTGTTCGGGCATGGCAGACCTTTGCGGGTGACCTCACGGCAGCGCCTGTCAGTCAAGGGGTCCGGTCGTTCGCGGCGCTTCGCGTGCTGGGCCGGGATTGTCCGTCGTGATGGCTGAACGACGGTCGTCCCGGTGATTTCCTCGAGTCCACTGACCGCCAGTCGGTCCGCGCGTTCGTTTTCCGGGTGGCCGGCGTGACCCTTGACCCACACCCATTCCACCTCGTGCCGCTCAGCGGCCGCAGCCAGGCGCTGCCAGAGGTCTGCGTTCTTGACCGGAGTCTTCCCGGAGGTTTTCCAGCCGTTGTCCCGCCACTTGCTCAACCACTTGGTGATGCCGTCGCACACGTAGGCGCTGTCGGTGTGGAGCCGTACCGCCATGGGGCGCTTGAGGCTTTCCAGTGCCATGATCGGGGCGGTCAATTCCATGCGGTTGTTGGTGGTTTCGGTGGCCTCGCCGCCGTGGATTTCCTTTTCGTGGACACCGTAACGCAGCACAGCGCCCCAGCCGCCAGGGCCGGGATTGGGACTGCAGGCGCCGTCCGTGTAGATCTCCACAATCCGCGCTGATCGCTCCGTCTCGCCGCTATCGACCACGGCATCACCTTATCGAGTGAAATCGACGCAGCGGGACGTTTCCGCGGACCAGGCTCGCGGCCGATGCCGTCAGTTGCCTAAGCCGCTTCGAGTGGCTCCGCAACCCCTTGGCTTCGGCGCGTCAGGGCCAGGTAGGCCACCAGCGCCAGCGCCGCGAACCCCGCCATGGTCGCGGCCATCGGCACCGCCGTCCCCGGCCCGCCCAGCCCGACCAGCGGGGTCGCCACCGCGCCCACCGCGAACTGCAGCACGCCCAGCAACGCCGACGCGGCCCCGGCCGAGCGGGCCTGGGCCGCCAGGGCCAGCGAACTCGCGTTCGGCATCACCAAGCCGATGCTCGACACGAGCAGGAACAGCGACACCAGCAGCAGTGCCAGCGGCGCCCGGAAGAGCGCCGAAGCCAGCACCGCGGCGCCGCCGGTCACGCCGAGGAGCAAGCCGGCGAACAGCAGCGTGCGCTCGCGGACCCGGCCCACCAGCCGCCCGTTGAGCTGGCCCGCCAGCACGATCCCGACACCGTTCGCGCCGAACACCACGCTGTAGGCCTGCGGGCTG
The DNA here is from genome assembly GCF_046549135.1 of Amycolatopsis sp. lyj-23. Lineage (NCBI taxonomy): Bacteria > Bacillati > Actinomycetota > Actinomycetes > Pseudonocardiales > Pseudonocardiaceae > Amycolatopsis > Amycolatopsis sp. lyj-23. Next base: position 269,226 of record NZ_JAJPWN010000009.1, read on the forward strand.
AGGCCGTACACGCCCTGCAGCGCGAACGACGAACCCGAGATGTAGGCGAACATCGACGCGAACAGCAGCCCCGCCGCCAGCGCGTACCCGGCGAACGAACGGTCCAGCGCCAGCCGCCCGTAGGTCCGCAGCACGCGGCCGAGCCGCAGCGGGGACCGCACCGGGGACGGTTCCGGCAGGAAGAACACGACCACGGCCAGCAGCAGCGCGCCGAACGCCGTCAGCACGACGAACACCCCACGCCACGACGTCCAGGTGAGCAGCTGGCCGCCGATCAGCGGGGCCAGGATCGGAGCCAGGCCGCTGACCAGCATCAACGTCGAGAAGAACTTCGTCATCGCGGTCCCGGAGAACAGGTCCCGCACGGTGGCGCGCGCGATCACGATCCCCGCGGCAGCCCCGAGCGACTGCACGAACCGCGCCGCGACCAGCAGCCACGCGTCCGGGCTCACCGCGCACAGCACCGAGCCCACGACGTACAGCACCAGACCGGCCAGCAGCGGGCGGCGGCGGCCGACGGCGTCCGACAGCGGCCCGAGCACCAGCTGGCCCAGGGCGAGCCCGACGATGAACGCGCTGAGCGTCAGCTGCACCGTGCTGTCCGCCGCGTGCAGGTCGGCCGCCATCCGCGGCAGCGCCGGCAAGTACATGTCGATCGACAGCGGCCCGAACGCCGTGAGGCCGCCCAGGACCAGGACGAACTTCAGCTGCGCCCGCCGGCTCGGCGCGGTAGGTTCCGCCGTGGTGGTCATGCGCGTCCTTTCGCTCCCTCACCCCAGACCAGCGGGGCGGTCGCCGGTGCTATTCCGGCTGTGACCGGTGACACGCCGTGGTCGCCCGACCATGCAGCGACACTGATCCGATCAATTTTGCCACCTTTTCGGCGACGACTCTGGATCAGCGGTCACGACTGCGATATACATCGGATGTCTGGTCGGTGTAGGTGAAGGGAATATCCGTGCAGCTGGTGCGCCTCGGGGAGCCGGGAAGCGAACGGCCGTTCGTGCGGGACGGCGACGGCACGACCTACGAGCTGGGCGGCCTGACCGCCGACGTCGACGGCGGCTTCCTCGCCGCGGACGGGATCGCGCGGACCGCCGCCGCGCTCGCCGCCGGGCAGCTGCCGGCCGCCGAGGTCGAGGGCCTGCGCGTCGGCGCGCCGATCGCCCGGCCCGGCAAGGTCGTCTGCATCGGCATGAACTACCGCCGCCACGCCGAGGAGACCGGCGCGACCCCGCCCACCGAGCCGGTCGTGTTCATGAAGGCGCCGGACGTCGTGGTCGGGCCGGCCGACGACGTCCTCATCCCGCGCGGGTCGGTCAGCACCGACTGGGAGGTCGAGCTCGGCGTCGTCATCGGCAAGACCGCCCGCTACCTCGAAACCGTCGGCGAAGCCCTCGAGTACGTCGCCGGGTACGTCGTCTCGAACGACGTTTCCGAACGCGAGCTGCAGTTCCGCACCGGCCAGTGGGACAAGGGCAAGTCGTGTGAGAACTTCAACCCGCTCGGCCCCGCGCTGGTCCCCGCGAGCGAGGTGGCCGACCCGCAGGACCTCGGCCTGCGGCTGTGGGTCAACGGCGAGAAGAAGCAGGACTCCTCGACCAAGGACATGATCTTCAGCGTCGCCGAGATCGTCCACCACCTGTCCCAGGTGATGGTGCTGCGGCCCGGCGACCTGATCAACACCGGCACGCCGGAAGGCGTCGCGCTCGGGCAGCCCGACCCCAAGCCCTACCTGCGCGACGGTGACGTGGTCGAGCTCGAGATCGACGGCCTCGGCCGGCAGCGCCAGACCGCGAGGCAGGCCTGACCATGGCGAAGATCATCGGCATGGAGGTCCTCGACGTCCGGTTCCCGACCTCGCGGGAGCTGGACGGCTCGGACGCGATGAACCCCGATCCCGACTACTCGGCCGCGTACGTCGTGCTGCACGCCGACGGCGGCCCGGACGGCTACGGCCTCGCGTTCACCATCGGCCGCGGCAACGACGTCCAGGCCGCCGCGATCCGCGCGCTCGCCCCGCACGTCGTCGGCCGGGACGTCCCGGAGGACGCGGCCGCGCTGGGCGAGCTTTCGCGCACGCTCGTCGGCGACTCTCAGTTCCGCTGGCTGGGCCCGGAAAAAGGCGTCGCGCACATGGCCGTCGGGGCGGTGGTCAACGCGGCGTGGGACCTCGCCGCGCGCCGCGCCGGCCTGCCGGTCTGGCGGTTCGCCGCGCGGATGACGCCCGAAGAACTCGTGTCGCTGGTGGACTTCCGGTACCTCACCGACGCGCTCACCGAAGCCGAGGCCCTGGACATCCTGCGGCGCGCGGAACCCGGCCGCGCGGAACGGGAGAAACAACTCCAGGCGAACGGCTACCGCGCCTACAGCACTTCACCCGGTTGGCTGGGGTACGCGGACGCCAAGCTCGTGCGGCTGGCCGAGCAGGCCGTCGCCGACGGCTTCGGGATGATCAAGCTCAAGGTCGGCGGCAACCTCGAGGACGACGTCCGGCGGATGAAACTCGCCCGCGAGACCGTCGGCACCGGCGTCCGGATCGCCGTCGACGCCAACCAGCGCTGGGACGTCTCGGCCGCGGTCACCTGGATGACGGCGCTGGCGCCCTACGACCCGTACTGGATCGAGGAACCCACCTCCCCGGACGACATTCTGGGCCACGCCGCCATCGCGAAAGCGCTTGCGCCGATCCGCGTCGCCACCGGCGAGCACGTCCAGAACCGCGTGGTCTTCAAGCAGCTGCTGCAGGCGGACGCGATCTCCGTGCTGCAGCTGGACGCCGCCCGCGTCGGCGGGTTCAACGAGAACCTCGCCATCCTGCTGCTGGCGGCCAAGTTCGGCGTCCCGGTGTGCCCGCACGCCGGCGGGGTCGGGCTCTGCGAGCTCGTCCGGCACCTGTCGATGTTCGACTTCGTGGCGGTGTCCGGCACCGACGCGGACCGCTCGATCGAGTGGGTCGACCACCTGCACGAGCACTTCACCGACCCGGCCGTCGTCGAGCGCGGCCGGTACCTCGCCCCGACCGCACCCGGGTTCTCCGCGCGCATGCACGACGCCACGCTGCGCCGGTTCCGGTTCCCGGACGGTCCCGAGTGGACGGAGACCGCCAGTGAGTGAATTCGAGGGCCTGGTGGCCGCCGTCACCGGAGGCGCCTCGGGCATCGGCAAGGCCACCGCGGACCTGCTGGCCGAGCGCGGCGCGCAGGTGGCGATCCTGGACCTGAAGCCCGGCGACGACGGTTTCCGCTGCGACGTCTCCTCTGATCAGGAAGTGCGCGAAGCGATCGACGCGGTCGTGGAACGCTTCGGGCGCCTCGACGTCCTCGTCAACAACGCCGGGATCGGTGCTCAGGGCGACGTCACGGCCAACGACGACGACGAGTGGCACCGCGTGTTCGACGTCAACGTCGTCGGCATGGTCCGGGTCGCCCGCGCCGCGCTGCCGCACCTGAAGAACTCGCCGTCCGCGGCGATCGTCAACACGTGCTCCATCGCGGCCTGGGCCGGCCTGCCCAACCGCGCGCTCTACTCGGCCAGCAAGGGCGCCGTGCTCTCGCTGACCCTGGCCATGGCGACCGACCACCTGCCCGACCGCATCCGCGTCAACTGCGTGTGCCCGGGCACGGCGGACACGCCGTGGGTCGGCCGGCTCCTCGACACCGCCGACGACCCGGCGGCCGAACGCGCGGCGCTGGCCGCGCGCCAGCCGATGGGCCGGCTGGTGACCGCCGGCGAGGTCGCGAACGCCGTCGTCTACCTCGCCAGCCCGCTTTCCGCGTCGACCACCGGCACTGCCCTCGCGGTCGACGGCGGCATGTACGGCCTGCGTCCTCGCGGCCCCGTGCACCACGACTAGAAGACTTGATTCCCCGCCGTCATCAAGGAGGATGCTGTGCGCACTGTGCCGTTCGGTAAGAGGGCGATCAAGGTGGCCGCGGTCGCCGCCTGCGGCCTGGTACTGGCCGCCTGCGGGTCCACCAAGGACAATGCGTCGGCGCCCGCGGCGGGAGGCGGCGCGGGCGGCAAAGTGGGCGCGACGCTGCCCCTGCTGACCTCGCCGTTCTGGCAGGCCTACAACAACTACGTGCCGAAGATGGCCCAGCAGGAAGGTGTCGACGTCCTCCCGACGGTCAACGCCGACAGCGACCCGGCCAAGCTGATCACCGACATCGGCACCTTCCTCAACCAGGGCGTCAAGGGCCTGGTCGTGACGCCGCTGGACTCCGCCGCGATCGTCGCCGGGCTCAAGCAGGCGGAGAACAAGGGCGTGCCGGTCGTCGCGGTCGACGTCGCCCCCGAGAGCGGCAAGGTCGCCATGGTCGTGCGGGCCGACAACAAGGCCTACGGCACGAAAGCGTGCGACGCGATCGGCGAGAAGGTCAAGTCCGGCAAGGTCGTGCAGATCATGGGCGACCTCGCCTCGGTCAACGGCCGCGACCGCTCGGAAGCCTTCCGCGACTGCATGAAGTCGAAGTACCCGGGCATCCAGGTGCTGGAGATCCCGGCCGAGTGGAAGGCCGACAAGGCGTCCTCCGGGCTGGACAGCATGCTGACCGCGAACCCGGACATCAAGGGCGTCTACATGCAGGCCGGCGGCGTCTACCTGGCCCCGACCGAGCAGGCCCTCAAGCGCAAGAACCTGTTCTTCCCGGTCGGGGACCCGAAGCACATCGTGCTCGTCTCCAACGACGGCATCCCGCAGGAACTGGCCGCGATCCGCGCCGGCGAACTGGACGCCACCGTGTCCCAGCCGGCCGACGCGTACGCGAAGTACGGCTTGTACTGGCTGAAGAAGGCCATGGCGGGCGAGACGTTCAAGCCGGGCCCGACCGACCACGACAGCACCATCGTCGAGATCAGCCCCGGCATCCTCGAGGACCAGCTGCCCGCGCCGGTCATCACCAAGGCCAACGTGGACGACAAGGCCCTCTGGGGGAACAACCTGTGACCGCGCTGCCCGCCGGCGAAACCGCCGCCGGAGTGGTCAGCGCGCACGGTGTCGGGAAGCGCTACGGCCCGACCGTGGCGCTGCACGACGTCAGCCTCACCGTGCACCCCGGCGAGTCGCACGCGCTCGTCGGGCGCAACGGGGCCGGCAAGTCGACGCTCGTCTCCATCCTCACCGGCCTGTCCGCCACGGACACCGGGCACGTCGAGTTCGGCGGCGAGCCGGCCCCGCCCCTGACCCGCCAGGACGACTGGAAGGCCCGCGTGGCCTGCGTGTACCAGCACGCGATGGTGGTCCCGCAGCTCACCGTGGCCGAGAACCTGTTCCTGAACCGGCAGGCGGGCGGCGGGTTCGCGATCGGCTGGAAGTCGTTGCGCCGCAAGGCGCGCGACCTGCTCGACTCGTGGGACGTGCACGTCGACGTCGACACCGCGGCCGGTGACCTGTCGGTCGAGGACCGGCAGTTCGTCGAGATCGCCCGCGCGCTGTCCTACGGCGCCCGGTTCATCGTGCTCGACGAACCGACCGCGCAGCTGGACAGCCAGGCCATCGAGCGGCTCTTCGACCGGATGCGCCAGATGCAGGCGGGCGGGGTGACGTTCCTGTTCATCTCGCACCACCTGCACGAGGTGTACGAGGTGTGTCAGGCGGTGACCGTGCTGCGCGACGCGAAGCACGTGCTCACCGCGCCGGTCGCCGAGGTCGGCCGCGCGGAACTGGTCGACGCGATGACCGGCGAGCCGGGCGGCCTTTCCGTCCGCGACGCCGCTTCGCGCGAGGCTCTCGAAGCGGACGCCGCCGAGATCCTTGCGGTGGAAGGATTGTCCGGCGACGGCTTCCGGGACGTCTCCTTCCGGCTCCGCCGCGGCGAGGTCGTCGGGCTCGCGGGCAGCAACGCCAGCGGCAAGCACCAGGTGGCCGAGACGGTCTACGGCCTGCGGACGCCGTCGGCGGGCGCGATCCGGGTCGACGGCACGCCGTTGCGGCCCGGGGACATCCCGGCGGCGCTGCGGGCCGGCATCGGCTGCGTGCCCCGCGACCGGCACCACGAAGGCCTGGTCCTGGACCACTCGATCGCCGACAACGCCACGATGTCGATCCTGGACAAGCTGGGCCGCGGCGGCATCGCGTCGCCTGCCACCAGGCACGCGAAGGCGTCGCAGGCCCTGAAGGACTACGACATCGTGGCCGCGGGCGCGGAGCAGCCGGTGGCGGACCTCTCGGGCGGTAACCAGCAGAAAGTCGTGCTGGCCCGGGCGTTGCTGAGCGACCCGCGGGTGGTCGTGCTGATCAACCCGACGGCCGGCGTGGACGTGAAGTCGAAGGAGGCGCTGCTCGCGGTCGTCGACCGGGTGCGCGCCGAAGGCAAGGCGGTGCTGATCGTCAGCGACGAGCTCGACGACCTGCGCCTGAGCGACCGGGTCCTGGTGCTGCGCGCCGGGGCCGTCGTCGCCGAACACCAGGCCGGGTGGTCCGACGGCGACCTCGTGGCCGACATCGAAGGAGTCGAGCTTTCGTGACCGAAGTGATGACCTCCCCGCAGACTTCGCTGCCGGCCCCACCCCGGCGCCGGAAAGCCGTGTGGCTGCGCGAACTCGCGCTGCTGCCCGCCCTCGTCGTCGTGTTCGTCATCGGCGGCCTGGTCGACGACACGTTCGTCGGCTGGAGCAACATCGTCAGCATCCTGACCGCGTCGGCCGCGCTGTCGCTGGTCGTGCTGGGTGAGTCGCTGGTGCTGATCACCGGGAAGTTCGACCTGTCGCTGGAATCGACGATGGGCCTGGCTCCCGCGCTCGGCGCGATGGTCGTGATCCCCGCGGCGTCGGCCGGCTTCGGTGTCGAGCTGCCCGCCGCGATCGGGCTGCTGGTGATCCCGCTGTGCGGGGCGCTGGTCGGGTTCGTCAACGGCTTCCTGATCGTGAAGCTGAAGCTGAACGCCTTCATCGTGACGCTGGCGATGCTCACAGTGCTGCGCGGTGTCCAGGTCGGCTCGACGAAGGGCAAGACGCTGTTCAACCTGCCCGACTCGTTCACGAACCTGGCGACGACGACGTTCGCCGGTCTGCCGATGTCGGTGTGGCTGGCGGCGCTGCTGTTCGCCGTGGCGGGCTGGGTGCTGCGCTACCACCGCGTCGGCCGCGCGCTGTACGCGATCGGCGGCAACCGCCAGGCCGCGCGGGCGGCCGGCGTGCGCGTCGACCGGATCGCGTGGGCGGTGTTCGTCGTCGCCGGGGTCCTCGCGGCGATCGGCGGCCTCGCCTACACCGGTTACGTCGGGGCCTTGGGCGCGAACCAGGGATCCGGCATGATCCTGCAGGTGTTCGCGGCGGCGGTGATCGGCGGCGTCTCGCTCGACGGCGGCAAGGGCACCCTGGTCGGGGCCCTCACCGGCGTCCTGCTGCTGTCTTCGGTGTCGAGCCTGCTCAACTACGCGCACGTCACGGCGGAGTGGCAGGGCGCCATCTACGGCGCCATCATCCTGATCGCGCTCATCATCGCCCGGTACGCGGGCGGAAAGCCCCAGACCTGACGCTCGCCCGGTGGAGATCCGACCTTCGAGGAGGAGTGCGTGCTAGGAGGCTTCCGCGGCCGGCTCGGCGTCCGGGTCGGGCACCGTCGGGTCGTCCGCGGTGCCCAGCGCGTTGCGCAGCCACTGCTCCACGCCCGCGACGTGCACGGTCGCCCACGAGCGGGCCAGCTCGGGCTCGCGCGCGGCGATGGCCTCGTAGATCGCCGTGTGCTGCTCCCGGGTCTTCGCGACCGCGCCCTCCTGGGTGAGGCCGCGCCAGATCCGGGCGCGGGCCGTCGGCCCGGAGAGGCTGTCGAGCAGCGAGCAGAGCACGGGGTTGCCGGAGCCGTCGGCGATCTTGCGGTGGAACTGCAGGTCGTTGGCGACCAGCGCCTCGACGGTCGGCGAGTCCTCCAGCTCGCCGAGCAGCGTGCCCAGCTCGGTGATGTCGTCGTCGCTCATGTGCAGCGCGGCCAGCGCGGTCGCGGCCGGCTCCAGGATCCGGCGCACGGCGAGGAAGTCGAGGACGGTGTCGTCGCGGTGGAAGTCGACCACGAACGTCATGGCGTCGAGCAGCAGGTTGGGCTCGAGGCTGGTGACGTAGGTGCCGTCGCCCTGGCGGACGTCGAGCACGCGGATCAGGCACAGCGCCTTGACCGCCTCCCGCAGGGAACTGCGCGAAAGCCCGAGCCGCTGGGCCAGCTCGGCCTCCTTCGGCAGCCGATCGCCCGGCGCCAGCTCGCCGGAGATGATCATGTCCTTGATCTTGTCGATCGCGACATCGGTGACGGGCATCGCGTCCGCCCTCCCTGCAACAGACCTCGGATGTTTCGGTGGTGCTGCCCAGCGTGCCACGTCCCGGCGAAGGAGTGGTGATGACCCACCAGCGCCCACCGCAACGAGTGGCCCCGCCCACCCGGCTCGAGCCCGGGCGTAACGGTCCCGGGCTCGGCCACGTCCTCGAAGACACCGGCCCCGGGCCGATGGGAACGGCCGGAGAAGGAGTGACCGCGTTGGAACTCTCCCTGTCCCCGCTCGGCCTGGGCTGCGCGCAGCTGGGCAACCTGTATCACGCGATCACCGACGAGACGGCGGCCGCGACCGTCCGGCGCGCCTGGGACGAGGGCATCCGCTACTTCGACACCGCACCGCACTACGGCCTCGGCCTGTCCGAGACCCGGCTCGGCGCCGCGTTGCGCGAGTACCCGCGGGCGGAGTACGTGCTCTCGACGAAGGTCGGCCGAGTGCTGGAGCCCAACCCGGACGGTGCCGGCGCCCGGGACGACCAGGGCTTCGCCGTTCCCGCCGCGTACAAGCGCCGATGGGACTTCAGCCGCGACGGCGTCCTGCGGTCCCTGGAGGACAGCCTGACGCGGCTGGGGCTCGACCGCGTCGACATCGTCTACGTCCACGACCCCGACGACCACTTCGAAGCGGCGGTTTCGGGAGCGTTCCCGGCGCTGCGCGAACTGCGGGAACAGGGCGTGATCGGCGCGTTCGGGGCCGGCATGAACCAGGCGCCGATGCTGGCGGAGTTCGTCCGCCGGACCGACCTGGACGTCCTGCTGGTGGCCGGGCGCTACACGCTGCTCGACCAGCCCGCGCTGGACGAGCTGTTCCCGCTCTGCGCCGCGCGCGGCGTCCGCGTGGTGGTCGGCGGGGCGTTCAACGGCGGGATACTGGCGACCGCCGAGCCGGGCCGGGTCTACGACTACGCCGAAGCGCCCGCGGAGCTGGTCGAGCGGGCCGGGCGGATCGCCGAGATCTGCGCGCGGCACGGCGTCGAGCTGCCGGAGGCCGCGCTGGCGCTGCCGATGGCGCACCCCGCGGTGGCGTCGGTGGTCGTCGGCGCGCATGATCCGGACCAGGTCGCGGTGAACGCGCGGCGGGCGCGGGCGGCCGTACCGCCCGCCCTGTGGACCGAGCTGATCGACGCGGGCCTGCTGCGCGCCGACGTCGTCATCGCCGAAGGAGTCTCATGATCGACGCCCACCACCACCTGTGGGACCCCGCTCGGCGCGAGTACCCCTGGCTGGCGGGGGCGGCCTTCGACCCGATCCGCCGCCCGTACACCGCCGACGACCTGCGCGCGGTGACGAAGGCGGCGGGCGTGCACGCCACCGTGCTGGTCCAGACGGTGTCCTCGGCGGAGGAGACGGCGGAGTTCCTCGCGATCGCGGCCGCGGAGCCGGTGATCGCGGGCGTGGTCGGCTGGGTGGACCTCACGGCCCCGGACGTCGCCGACCGGCTGGCGGCGCTCGACGGCCCGCTGGTCGGGATCCGGCACCAGGTGGAGGGCGAGCCCGACGACGACTGGCTGCTGCGGCCCGAGGTCGTGGCCGGGCTGAGCGCGGTGGCCGCCGCGGGCCTGGCCTACGACCTGCTGGTCCGGCCCGGGCAGTTGCCGGCCGCGGCCGAGCTGGCGCTGCGCCTGCCCGAGCTGCGCCTGGTCCTGGACCACGCGGCCAAGCCCCCGATCGCGGCGGGGGAGTGGGAGCCGTGGGCGTCCGGCGTGGCCGCGCTGGCGGCGCGCGAGAACGTCGTGTGCAAGCTGTCCGGGCTGGTCACCGAAGCGGAGTGGTCCGGCTGGGAGGTCGGGCACCTGCGCCGGTACGTCCTCCACGTGCTCGACGTGTTCGGCCCGCAGCGCCTGCTCTTCGGCTCCGACTGGCCGGTCTGCGAACTGGCGGCGTCCTACGAGCTGGTCCTCGACGCGGCCATCGCCCTCACGGGCTCGCTGTCGGACGCCGAACGGCTGGGCGTGTTCGAGCACAACGCCCGCGCGGTGTACGGGCTGGACGCGGGCGGGGCGACCTCCTCCAGGGGGTAGAAGAGGTCGCCCCGCCCGCCCGCGAGGTGGTCTCAGAAGTCGTCGTCGCGGATCATGCCGCGCAGCCGGGTCAGGGCCCGGTGCTGCGTCACGCGGACGTTGCCCGGCGAGATCCCGAGCGCTTCGGCGGTTTCGGTCGCCGAGAAGCCGACGGCGATGCGCAGGGTCAGGATCTCCTGCTGCACCCGGGGCAGGGAGGCGAGCAGCCGGCCCAGGCGGGCCCCGAGGTCCAGGTGCAGGGCGTGGGACTCGGGCTCGTTGCCGGCGACGAGCGGGCGCTCCGGGAGCTCGGGGACGGGCTCGGAGCGGTCACGGGCGACGGCGCGGTAGGCGTCGGCGACCTTGTTGGCCGCGATCGCGTGCACCAGGTAGAGGAAGGAACCACCGCGGTCCTGGTAGTCGGGCAGGGCCTTGAGCACGGCGAGGCAGACTTCCTGGGCGACGTCGTCGGCCGACAGGTAGGACAGGTCGCGGCCGCCCATGCGGGCGCGGCAGTAGCGGACCACCACCGGCTCGATCATCTGCAGCAGCGAGTGGATCGCCGCCGGGTTGCCCTCGCCCGCGTCCTTGACCAGGGGGTCGAGGTCCTCCTTGGTGAGCCGTCCGCCCGGGCGGGGCAATGACTCGGGGGTGCGATAATCGCGAACGCTGGAAGCCGATTCTTCGGTGGTGCTCGGCGGTGCTGTCATGGTCGTCTCCCCGGCCGACCCTCGACCGTCGCTGCCGGGGGTTCAACACTCCGTAACTGATCCATCGCAGAGGCTCCGGCTAATCGGGGCTGATCTGCGGTCCGTGCGACGCAGGGTAATCGTAAACACGTCCGGGCGGGTCAGTCCAGATTTCAACCACCAATACCCCGTTAGCAGTAGGGACCGTGACGTTCCCGCGACCCGGACCCGCACATTGCGATTAATCGGTTTCAGGATGTGCCGAGTTCACTCGTCAGTGGAAGACGACCACGGAAGTGGCGGTCACTGTCACGGCGAGCGACGCGATTGCGGGCAGTATCCGGCTTGGTGGCGCCGGTTCGGCCGCGCGCAAGGCCCGTTCGCGGTGCATCCCGATGGCTGCGAGCAGGGCAGATGTCCCCCCGGCGAGCAGCACCGGGACCAAGGTGCCACCCCAATGGCGCTGGGCGGCGGAGTGCAGGAGCAGTACCGTGCAGGCGGCGGACGCCAGTGCGGTTCGCCGCCAGGCGAGCCCCGTGCGCTGGGGCTGAGCCCCACTTCCCGTGGTCACGGCCGGATCCCGAACGGCCTGTCGGTACTTTTGACGTCGCGATAATCGCGAACCGGCGGTATTCGCGTCCGGCGGCCGTGCTCGTCGGCGCCCGGTCGTCCGGCTCGGCGCGGAGGCGGGGCGTCCGGGCGGCTTTTCCCGGCCGTCACCGTCCGCTGCCTTCCGTGTCGCTCACGAGACCACCAGCAGCACGGCCGCGGCGGCGATGAGGACCAGCAGGCCGCCCGTCAGGACGACGACCATCCAGCTGCGCGGCAGCGGCTCCCCGGCCCGCATCGCGATCTGGACCCGCCGCCAGCGGGGGTAGGCGGTAGCGGCGAGCACGGCGGACAGCGCGACGCACAGGCCGGCGAGCACCGAGCTCGCCGCGGCCGGCGAGGGCACGAGCTGGTGCACCGCCACGCCGCCGGCGAGCAGGCCGAGGGCGGTGCGGAGCCAGGCGAGGAAGGTGCGTTCGTTGGCCAGGGTGAAGCGGTAGTCCGGTTCGGTGCCGCCCGAGTGGGGCTTGATGCCGTCCGGCTGGGTGTTGTCCGAGGCCACGTCCGCAGACGCTAGCCGGTGTGCGCGGCGGCGGCCGGGTCGGCGCGGTGCGCGAAGACCCACCAGCGCAGCACGGCGAACCGCGCGAACCCGCCGACCACGCTGGCCAGCAGCAGCGTGCCGGTTTCCTCCCACGACGTCGGCCGGTCGACGAACGCGTCGAGCAGGGCCAGCACGGCCGAGCCGTACAGGGCGTAGAAGGCGAAGGTGAGTAGGTCCTGCAGGTGCCGCTTCCCGGCGTTGCTGGGCCGCCCGGCGAAGGTGACGCGGCGGTGGAACTCGGTGTTGCCGACCGTGGTGAGGGCGATGGCGACGAGGTTGGCCACTTGCGAGCCGAGCTGGTCGCGCAGCAGGAGGAACAGGACGGCCTGCAGTCCGGTGGTGACCACGCCGGCCACGACGTACCACGCCGCGTGCGTGCCGAGCTCGTGGTGGCGGTCCGGATCGGTGGCGAGCAGCCGGTGCTCCGGTGCACACCTGGTGGTGGCCATGATCCCAACCTACCCCGCGTTCACAAACTTGTGAATGTGTTAAACCCGTTGAAGATCTGTGATCCCGGCGACACCGGCGGGTTTCGCGGGCCCACCGGCCGGGGTAGGTCAGGCGGCGAAGACAGTTTCCGACGCGCCAGGAGGGCCAGTGAGTGACCGAGACTCGGCCGAACCGCAGAGCTTGAGCCCCAGCGAGGCGCTGGACGAGGACGAGCTGCGCGTGGATTCGCTCGAGGAGGGCATGGAGCCGCCCGAGCACTGGAGTGCCGCCAACCGTTTCGGCACTACACCCCGAGAAATCCGCGAAGGCGAGCCGATGGACCAGCGCCTGGCGGAGGAGGTGCCGGACACCGAGCCGGAGCCCATCCCGGAGCGCCCGCTGGCGGCGACCCCGGCGGCGGAGCTCGACGAGTCGATCGAGGACGCGCCCCCGGACTTCGAGCCGGTGGCCCCGGAAGAGACGATGCCGCGCCGCAACTCCAACCAGGGCCGCCGGGAAACGACGGACTACGCGGGCGAATCGGTGGCGGACGCCATCCGCGCCGCCCGCCAGGGCTGAGCCGCTCAGCCTGCACGCCGTTGAGGACGCCCCTAGCGTGGGGCTGCATCGGACCGCGACGAAGGGAAGGCCGAAGATGCTGACCGTGACCGAAGCCGCCGCCGAGGCGATCACCGCACTGACCAACGACGGACAGGGCGAGTCCGGGCTCCGCCTGGCCGTCCAGAACGCCGACGGCGAGAGCGCCCAGCTGGCGCTGTCGGTGGCCCCCGAGCCCGCGGAGGGCGACAGCGTGCTGGGCGAGGCGGAGGGCCCGAAGGTCTTCCTCGAGCCCCAGGCAGCGGCCCTGCTGGACGACAAGGTGCTCGACGTCCAAGAGGACGAAGCGGGCGGCGTGGCGTTCGCCGTGCTGCCCCAGCACACGAGCTGAGGCGTGGGCGGGCCTTTCGCTTTGGGTGCGAAGGGCCCGCCACCCCGCCAGCCCGCGACGACTTCCCCCGGCGGGACAACCGCGCGGGGCGGGCGATTGCGGCGGCCGTGCGCGAACCGGCCCGCCTCGCGCCATCGCGTGGTTTCACCGCCGCGGGCGGGATGCCCGAGCAAGCATCGGCCGTTGGGCGAACCGGGGTCTGCCTCGCGCGATCGCATGGCCCGTCCGCCGCCTGCGCGATCACCGAACCGGCGTCGGCCGCAGGCGAAGCGAGTCGCACCCCCACCTCACCGCGTGGCTCCTCCGCCACCCGCCCCCGGCGAATCTTCTCTCCCTAGAATTCCTTCCCTAGCGACCCTCCCACCAAGCGCGAACCAGCTCCGCAGCCCGGCCCCGCAGCAACTCCGCCGCATGCCTCCGGGCGTACTCCAGCGAAGGCGCGTGGTCGATCAGCGCGCTGCTCCTCACCACCCCCAACCGCGCCAGCCCCGCCGCGTCCAGCTGGATCCGGCCCGCCAGCGCCAGCAACGGAATCCCGCGCGCCCGTTCGGCGATTCCCGCCGGGGCCTTGCCGTTCAGGCTCTGTTCGTCCAGTGATCCCTCGCCCGTGATGACCAGGTCCGCCTCGACGAGCGCCTCTTCGACTCCGGTCAGCCCCGCGATGAGGTCGAACCCGGACTCGACACCCGCGCCGAGCGCGATCGCGGCCGCCGCTACCCCGCCGCCCGCGCCCGATCCGGGCACCCGCGTGACGTCCGGGGCGCCGCCGACCTGCAGCGCGTGCGCCCACCGCGTCAGGCCCTCGTCCAGCACCGCGACCTCCGACGGCCCCGCGCCCTTCTGCGGCCCGAACACCGCCGCCGCGCCTTCGGGGCCCAGCAACGGGTTCGTCACGTCCGTCGCAACCGCCACGCGCACGCCGTCCAGCCGCTCCCGCACCGGGGTCAGCTCCGTCGAAGCCACCCGGGTCAGCGTTCCGCCGCCGAGGCCGACCGGCGCGCCGAACGCGTCGAGCACGCCGGCCCCCAGCGCGCCCAGCATCCCGGCCCCGCCGTCGGTGCTCGCCGTGCCGCCGACCGTGAGCACCAGCCGCTGCGCGCCGTGGATCAGCGCGTCCGCCAGCAGTTCGCCGACGCCCCAGGTGTGCGCGGCCAGCGCCGTCGCCGGCGTCGGTTCGACGAATTCGATCCCGCACGCCCGCGCGGATTCGATGTACGCCGTGCCGTCCAGCACCGCGTAACGCGCCTTCACCGGCTCCTCCAACGGCCCGCGGACCGTCAGCCGCACGATCCGCGCGCCCGCCGCTTCCAGCACGTCGAGGGTGCCTTCGCCGCCGTCGGCGACCGGGCACGTGACGATTTCCGCCTCCGGCAAGGCATCTCGCACGCCGAGCGCGATCGCTTCCGCGGCCTCCACCGCGGTGAGACTGCCCTTGAACTTGTCGGGCGCGATGACGACACGGGTCACGGCTTCACCTCCGTCAGCGGGGGACGCCCGGCGAGCACCGCCGTGACGTTGCGCGCGGCCAGCACGGCCATCGCGGTGCGGGTCTCGACCGTCGCCGAACCCAGGTGCGGGCTGAGCACGACGTCGTCCCGGCCGAGCAGCCTCGGTTCGACCTCGGGTTCCTTTTCGAACACGTCGAGCGCGGCACCGGCGATCTCCCCGGCTTCCAGCGCGTCGGCCAGCGCGGCCTCGTCGACCACCGGCCCACGGGTCGTGTTCACCAGGTACGCGCCGGGTTTCATCGCGCGCAACGCGGCGGCGTCGATCAGGTGCCGTGTCTCGGGCGTCAAGGGGCAGTGCAGCGAGACGACGTCCGAGCGCGCCAGCAGCTCCTCGAACGAGACGTACTCGGCGTCAGTGTCCTTTTTGGACCGTCCGGAGTAGACGACCGTCATCCCGAACGCCGCCGCCCGGCGGGCCATCGCCCGCCCGATCTGCCCGAACCCGACGATCCCGAGGGTCTTGCCCTGCAGCCCGGAGCCGAGCAGGAAGCCGAGGTGGAACGACCACGGCGTGCGCCCGCGCAGTACCCGTTCGCCCTCGCCGAGGCGCCGCGTGACGGCGAGCAGCAACCCGAAGGCGAGGTCGGCGGTGGCGTCGGTGAGCACGCCCGGGGTGTTGGTGACGACGATCCCGCGCGAAGCCAGCGCCGGGACATCCACATTGTCGTACCCGACCGCGACGTTCGCGACCACTTTCAGCCCGGGACCGGCGGCGTCGGCCAGCGCGCCGTCGAGCCGGTCGTGCAGCATCCCGACCACCGCCGACGCCCCCGCGACGAACTCGTGCAGTTCCGCAGGCGTCAGCGGACGATCGGCGGGGGACACCTCCACGTCGCCTGCCTCGGCGAGGAGCTGCACCGCGTCGTCGGGAATCCACCGGGTCACCGCGATCTTGGCCACGACGACAGAGTAAGGCACCCCACCGACATTTTCGGAGGCTCGGGTGGCGGCCCCGGATGTCACTGCCGATTCAGTCCACGCGCGTCAGCCGCACCACCGCGCTCGCGTACCCGCTGCCGGGGAAGTCGAGGTTCAACCCGTGGCTGAGCAACACCGCGCCGTGGTGCACGACGCCGTCCTGGTCGCGGTACTGCGCCGCCGGATCCAGCCCGGCGAGCCGCGGCGGGGTGAACGGCCGCGCGAACTCCGTGGGCCGCCGCCAGAAGAAGACGACGGCGGAATCGCCGAGCACGTACTGCACCGCCGTCAGCGCCGACGTCGCCGGGTCCGCCAGCCGGTACAGCACGCCGTGCTGCACCACGGGCCGGATCTCCTTGTACAGCGCCACAAGGGACGCCGCTTCGGCGAGTTCGCCGGAACTCCACCGCGGCAGATCACCGCCGAGGCCGAGCACGCCCGCCATCGCCACGTGGAACCGGAAGCTCAGCGGCGCCTCCCGCCGCGTGCCCGGGTTCGGGCTGTCGGTCACCCAGGCCGACATCGTGCCCGCCGGGTAGAGCTGGCCGTAGCCGTGCTGGATGGTGATCCGGTCGGCGGCGTCGGTGTTGTCCGACGCCCAGATCTCGTCGGTGCGCGCGAGGATGCCCAGGTCGGTGCGCCCGCCGCCGCCCGCGCACCCCTGGATCCGCAGGTCCGGGTGGTCGGCGCGCAGCCGGTCGAGGATCGCGTACACCGCCCGGATGTGGCCGACCCACAGCCGCTGCGCGTCCGGCCCCGCGTCGGGCCAGCCGGCTTCGGTGAACGCGCGGTTCATGTCCCACTTGAGGTAGTCGATGCCGTGCGCGCCGACCAGCCGGTCGAGCCACCGGTGCGCCCAGTCCGCCACGTCCGGCCGCGCGAAGTTCAGCACGAGCTGGTTGCGCAACGTCGTCCGGGAGCGGTGGGCCATGTGCAGCACCCAGTCCGGGTGCGCGCGGTAGAGGTCGCTGTCCGGGTTGACCATCTCCGGCTCGACCCACAGCCCGAACTGCATCCCGTGGGCGTGCACGGCGTCGACGAGCGGCCCCAGCCCGCGCGGGAAGCGCTGTTCGTTGGCGATCCAGTCGCCGAGCCCGGCCGCGTCGCCGGTGCGGGCGCCGAACCAGCCGTCGTCCATGACGAACAGTTCCGTCCCCAGCCGGGCGGCCGCCGCGGCGAGCTCGGTCTCCGTCTTCTCGTCGACGTCCCAGCCGGTCGCTTCCCAGGAGTTGTAGACGACCGGCCGCAGCTCGTCCGGGTGCGGCTGGACGAACTCGCGGACGTAGGCGTGCCAACGCCGGCTGGTCCCGCCGAAGCCGTCGGCCGCGTAAAGCCCGGCGAACACCGGCGTCTCCCACGTTTCCCCTGGCTGCAGCAGCCAGCTGACGTGCTCGTGCCCGAACCCGCCGGTCCACGTGACGCGGCCGGTGTGCGTGCGTTCCACGGTGATCCGCCAGCTCCCGCTCCACGCCAGCGCGCTGCTCCAGACCTCGCCGGCGGTCTCCGTCGCGTCACCGGCGTCGAGCATGACCCACGGGTCGACCTGGTGGCTGGAGGCGCCGCGGCGGCTGGTGAGCGTGGTCTCGCCGACCGGCACCGGTTCGCGCCGGAGGCCGTACTCGGCGCTCCGCGCCCCCGACGTCCGGCTCAGCCGCACGCCGTCGCGCCGCGGGAGCGTCCAGGACGCGGAATCCGTACGCAGCAGGGCAATCGGCTCGCCGGCCCCGGTGTGCCGCAGCGACGTCCAGCGCTCGACGACGTCGCCGCGGACGCGGTAGTGCAGGGACAGCTGCAGGGGGTAGTGCCGGTCGGCGAGCCGCACGACGAGTGCGCCGTCTTCGAGCGCGAAGCCGTCGTATCGCCATTCGAGCGCCGAAGTCCCGTCGGCGTACCGCACGGCCAGCGCCGCGACGCCGAAGAAGGCGCCACCCTCGACCGGGAGTTCCTGCCGCTCGTCGCCGGGCTCGTCGAAGCTGCTGTCGGCCGGGTGGCGGCGTGCGGCGACCTGCGTGGCCTGGGCCAGCGTCAGTGGCGGGCCCCAGTGGACGTGCCGCGGGCGGTCGTCGGCGTCCAGCCGGAACGCGTAGGAGCTCTCGGGTGTGTGCAACAGCCAGAGCCGGTGCGCGGGGCCGTGTTCGACGAGCGACATGCCCGACAGAGTAGAGCTGACCAGGGCATCTACCTCGAAGAACTCGCCTCCGGCGGCCGTACCGCCCCGTGATCCGGCCGCTGCCGTTCGAGGAGTGGGCCCGCGGCGCGGCCGCCGTGGCCATCCAGAGTCTTTTCGCTGCCGACACCTGAAAAGTCCCCTTCCACGTGGGCCCGTCATCCAATGGGTGGAAGACGTCTGGTCGGTCGCAATACCTCGTGCTATGTTCGGTGGCAGAACGAGTGTGCGTCATGCGAACAGTTCGGAGGGTGTGATGGCGGAGCTGCTGTCGCTGGAGGAGGCCGTGGCCCGGCTGGTGCACGACGGGGACACCGTCGCGCTCGAAGGGTTCACGCACCTCATCCCGGTCGCTGCCGGGCAGGAGATCATCCGGCAGCGGCGCCGGGGCCTCACGCTGGTGCGGATGACGCCCGACATCGTGTACGACCAGCTCATCGGCGCGGGCTGCGCCCGCAAGCTGATCTTCTCCTGGGGCGGCAACCCGGGCGTCGGCTCGCTGCACCGGTTCCGCGACGCCGTCCAGCACGACTGGCCGGTACCGCTGGAAATCGAGGAACACAGCCACGCGGGCATGGCGAACCGGTACGTCGCCGGGGCGTCCGGGCTGCCGTTCGCGGTGCTGCGCGGCTACACGGGCACGGACCTCCCGGCCCAGACGGACACGATCAAACCGATCACCTGCCCGTTCACCGGCGAACGGCTGACGGCGGTCCCGGCCCTGAACCCGGACGTCGCGATCGTCCACGCGCAGCGCGCCGATCGCGCCGGAAACGTCCAGATGTGGGGCATCACGGGTGTCCAGAAGGAAGCGGTGCTGGCGGCGAAGCGGTCGTTGGTGACGGTCGAGGAGATCGTCGACGAGCTCGAGCCCCGTCCGGGCGCGGTCGTGCTCCCGGCGTGGGTGGTCTCGGCGGTGGCCGAGGTCCCGGGCGGCGCGAAGCCGTCGTACGCGGCGGGGTACTACGAGCGGGACAACGCGGCGTACCAGGCGTGGGACGAGGTCGGGCGCGACCGCGAGGAGTTCACGAAGTGGCTGAACGAGCTGACCGGGGTGACGGCATGAGCACCGAGTACTCCGCCGACGAGATGATGAGCGTCGCGGCCGCCCGCGCGCTCGGCGACGGCATGTCCTGCTTCGTCGGGATCGGTCTCCCGAGCAAGGCGGCGAACCTCGCCCGCCGGGCGCACGCCCCGAACCTGACGCTGATCTACGAATCCGGCTGCCTGGGCGCGAAGCCGTCCCGCCTGCCGCTGTCCATCGGCGACGGCGAGCTGGCCGACACGGCGGACGCGGTGATCAGCGTGCCCGAGGTGTTCAACTACTGGCTCCAGCCGGGCCGCATCGACGTGGGCTTCCTCGGCGCGGCCCAGCTCGACAAGTTCGGCAACATCAACACGACGGTGATCGGCTCGGACTACCGGGACCCGAAGGTCCGCCTGCCGGGCGCGGGCGGCGCCCCGGAGATCGCCGCCTCGTGCGGCGAGGTGTTCATCGTCCTGCGCCAGAACCCCCGGGCGTTCGTGGAGAAGGTGGACTTCGTGACGTCGTTCGGCCACGGAACGGGCAAGGGCGACCGCGAGAAGCTCGGCCTTCCCGGCCGGGGTCCGACGCTGGTGGTGACGGACCTGGGCCTGCTGCGCCCGGACCCCGAGACGGCCGAGCTGACCCTGACCGAACTGCACCCGGGTGTGGAACTGGACCAGGTCCTGGCGGCCACCGGCTGGAAACTGAAGGTGTCGGACGACCTCAAGACCACTCCGGCCCCGACGGACCAGGAGCTGACGGTCCTGCGAAACCTGGAAAAGGTCAGCGCATGATCGGCCGATCGGTCGCGCACCCGGGCAACCCCTGCACCGCGGCCACCCGCCCCGGAAGTCGAAGGCACGACCACCCCGCGCGGCCGAAGCCGTGGCAGGGTGAGCCGATGACCACCACCGCGAGGCGGTGGGCGCCGCCACAAGCGAGTCCCACCGAGCCGAGCCACCCGACCACCCCGGCACCCCGGAAGGCGAACGCATGACCGACGTCTACATCCTCGACGCGATCCGCACCCCGTTCGGCCGTTACGGCGGCGCACTGGCCGGCGTCCGCCCGGACGACCTCGCCGCCGGGGTCCTCAAGGCGCTCCAGCAGCGCAACGACCTCGATCCGTCCACAGTGGACGAGGTCACCCTCGGCGACGCGAACGGCGCGGGCGAGGACAACCGCAACGTCGCCCGCATGGCCGCCCTCCTCGCCGGCTGGCCCACGACCGTCCCGGGCAGCACGGTCAACCGCCTCTGCGGCTCCGGCCTCGACGCGGCGATCCAGGCCAGCCGGGCGATCCAGACCGGCGATGCCTCCCTGGTCGTCGCCGGCGGTGTCGAGTCCATGACCCGCTCGCCGCTGGTCATGCCGAAGCCGGAGAAGGCCTTCCCCGCGGGCAACCAGACCCTCTACAACACCGCCCTCGGCTGGCGCATGGTGAACCCGGCGATGCCGTCGCAGTGGACGATCTCCCTCGGCGAGTCCACCGAGCAGCTCGCCGAGCGCTACGGCATCGGCCGCGACGAGCAGGACGCCTTCGCCGCCCGCAGCCACGTCAACGCCGCCAAGGCCTGGGACGAGGGCTTCTACGACGACCTCGTCGTCCCGGTCGAGGGCGTCGACCTGGCCCGCGACGAAGGCATCCGGCCGGACTCCAGCCCCGAGAAGCTCGCCAAGCTGAAGCCCGTGTTCCGCGCGGAAAACGGCACCGTCACCGCGGGCAACGCCTCCCCGCTGAACGACGGCGCTTCGGCCCTCCTGCTCGGCGACGAAGCAGCCGCGAGCCGGCTCGACGCGACGCCCCTGGCCCGGATCGCCGGCCGCGGCGCGGCGGGTGTCGACCCGGACGTCTTCGGCATCGGCCCGGTCCGCGCGGCGGAGATCGCCCTCGAACGCGCCGGCATCGGCTGGGAGGACCTGGCCGCGGTCGAACTCAACGAGGCCTTCGCCGCGCAGTCGCTGGCTTGCCTGCGTGACTGGAAGGACCTCGACCCGGAGATCGTGAACACCCACGGCGGCGCGATCGCCATCGGGCACCCGCTCGGCGCGTCCGGCGGCCGGATCCTCGGCACCCTGGCGCACGACCTGCACCGCCGCGGCGGTGGCTGGGGACTCGCCGCCATCTGCATCGGCGTCGGCCAGGGGCTGGCCGTCGTCCTCGAAGGCCGGTAAGGGAGAAAAACGTGGCCACTCCGACCGAATTCAGGCTGCCGCGCTACGGGGAAGACCCGGAGGGCACGCACCCGCCGCTGGGCTACCCCGGTTACCGCTCGACGGCGCTGCGGCACCCGAAGCAGGACCTCGTCCTGCTGCCGCAGATGCTGACCGAGGTCACCGGCCCACTGCTCGGCCCCGGCCGCCTGGGCGAGCTCGACAACGACCTCACGCGGCAGCACGCCGGCGAACCGCAGGGGCAGCGCATCATCGTCACCGGGCGGCTCCTCGATGGCGACGGCCGCCCGGTGCGCGACTCGCTCGTCGAGATCTGGCAGGCGAACGCGGGCGGCCGCTACCGGCACACCGGCGACCGCTGGCCGTCCCCGCTGGACCCGAACTTCGACGGCGTCGGCCGCACCCTGACCGACAGCGACGGCCGCTACACCTTCACCACCATCGAGCCCGGCGCGTACCCGTGGAAGAACCACGACAACGCCTGGCGGCCGGCGCACATCCACTTCTCGGTGTTCGGCTCGGCGTTCACCCAGCGCCTGGTCACCCAGATGTACTTCCCGGACGACCCGCTGTTCTCCCAGGACCCGATCTTCAACTCGATCCCGGACGAGAAGGCCCGGCAGCGGATGGTGTCGCGGTACGACCACACCATCACGCAGGCCGAGTGGGCGCTCGGCTTCCAGTTCGACATCGTGCTGCGCGGGCGCGACGCGTCGGTCTTCGAAGAGGAAGAGGACGAGGACGAATGACCAAGCTGCTGCCCACCCCTTCGCAGACCGTCGGCCCGTACCTGTCGATCGGGCTGCCCTGGTCCGACGGCCCGCACGTCGTACCCGAGGGCACGACGGGGGCGTTCTGGATCCGCGGGACCGTCCGTGACGGCAACGGCGATCCGGTCCCGGACGCGATGATCGAGACCTGGCAGGCCGACCCGGAAGGCGGCTTCCGCCACCCCGACGACCCGCGCGGCACGGCGAACGGAGAGTTCCGCGGCTTCGGCCGCTGCCCGACGGAGGCCGACGGCACGTACGGGATCCTCACCGTGCTCCCGGGGGTGGTGCCCGGCGAGGGCGGCACCACGCAGGCCCGGCACATCGACGTCTCGGTGTTCGCGCGTGGCCTGCTGAACCGGGTCGTCACGCGGATCTACTTCGAGGACCAGGACAACTCCGGAGACCCCGTGCTGGCGACGGTCCCGGAGGAGCGGCGCGGCACCTTGATCGCCGCGAAGACCGACGACGGCTACCGCTTCGACGTGCGGTTGCAAGGGGACGGCGAAACCGTCTTCTTCCGGGTGTGACGCCGTGAGCGCCGTGAAGCTGCACCGGGTCGCCGAAGGCCCCGCGGACGGGCCGGTAGTGGTGTTCGGCGGGTCGCTCGGCAGCGACCTGCGGATGTGGGAACCCCAGGTCGCGCCGCTGGTGCAGCGCGGGTTCCGGGTGGTCCGGTACGACACGCGCGGGCACGGCGCGTCGCCGGTGCCGCCGGGTCCCTACGAGCTCGACGACCTGGGCGCCGACGTCCTCGCCCTCCTCGACGAGCTCGGCGTCGAGCGCGCGCACCTGGTGGGCCTGTCGCTCGGCGGCATGACGGGGATGTGGCTCGGCATCCACGCGCCGGAGCGCGTCGCGAGCCTGGTGCTCTGCTGCACGTCCGCGAAGCTCGGCCCGCCGTCGATGTGGGCGGAGCGGGCCCGCACGGTCCGCGCCGAGGGCACCGCGGCGGTGGCCGAGGCCGGGGTGAGCCGGTGGCTGACCGGCGGGTACCGCGAGCGGCACCCGGACCGGGCCGAGTTCCTCCGGGCGATGATCGCGGCGGTCCCGGCGGAGGGCTACGCGGCCTGCTGCGGCGTGATCGAGCGGATGGACCTGCTGGACCTGCTCCCGAAGATCACCGCGCCCACACTGGTGATCGCGGGCGCGGACGACCCCGCCACCTCGCCGGAGGAACACGCGCGGCCGATCGCCGAGGGCATCCCCGGCGCGCGGCTGGAGGTCGTGGCGGACGCCGCGCACCTGGGCAGTTACGAGCAGCCGGCGGAGTTCGGCCGGCTGATCCTGGACCACTTGGAGCGAGCGTGACGGACCGCCACGAGCAGGGCATGAAGGTGCGGCGAGAGGTGCTCGGCGACGAGCACGTCGACCGCGCGGTCGCGGGGACGACGGACTTCAGCCGTCCGTTCCAGGACTACATCACCGAGGGCGCGTGGGGCTCGGTGTGGTCCCGCGAGGGCCTGGACCGCCGCACGCGCAGCTGCGTGACACTGGCGGCCCTGACGGCGCTGCAGGCGCACAACGAGCTGGCGATGCACGTCCGCGCGGCGGTCCGCAACGGCCTGACGGCGGCGGAGATCGGCGAAGTCCTGCTGCACACGGCGGTCTACGCCGGCGCCCCGGCGGCGAACGCGGCGTTCGCCATCGCCCAGCGCACCCTGGCCGAGCTCGGCGAGCCGAGCGCCCGGCCCGCCGACGCCGGATAGGGTGCCGGGCATGGACGCGACGAGGCCGTCGTTCGAAGTCGAACTGGAGAGCGAACCCGCGCACCGTGGTGCCCACCACGTGCAGTCGCTGGAGCGCGGCCTGGCCGTGATCAAGGCGTTCCACGCGGGCGCGTCCGAGCTGACGTTGAGCGACGTGGCCCGCGCCACGGGCCTGACCCGCGCGGCGGCGAGGAGGTTCCTCCTGACGCTGACCGACCTGGGTTACGTCCGCACCGACGGCAAGTACTTCTCCCTGACGGCCCGGGTGCTGGAGCTGGGCTATTCGTACCTGTCCAGCATGACGTTGCCGGAGGTGGCCCAGCCGCACCTGGAGCACCTGTCGGCGAGCGTGCACGAGTCGAGCTCGGTCTCGGTGCTGGAGGGCACCGACATCGTGTACGTCGCCAGGGTGGCGGTCTCCCGCATCATGACGGTGAGCATCAACGTAGGCACCCGCTTCCCGGCCTACGCCACCTCGATGGGCCACGTCCTGCTGGCTGGGCTCAGCGAAGCGGAGCTGGAGGAGTACTTCGCGGTGGCGAGCCTGGACCGCCTCACGCAGCACACGCTGACGGCCCCCGACCGCCTGCGCACGGAACTGGCCAAGGTGGCCGCCCAGGGCTGGGCGATGGTGGACCAGGAACTGGAGGAGGGGCTGCGTTCGGTGGCGGCCCCGATCCGAGGCCGCACGGGCCGCGTGGTGGCCGCGGTGAACCTCTCGACCCACGCAAGCCGCACCACGGCGGAGTCGGTGAGGAAGGACTTGGTACCCCCACTCCTGGAGACGGCCCGCGCGATGGAAGCGGACCTGGCCATAGCGGCCCCGAGCCACGCCCGCGGCTGAGCGCCCCAAGGGCAGGTCCGCCGCCGGGCTGGAGGACGCCGCGGTCGAGGGCTAAGCGAAGCGGCTGGTCGCGCACCAGAGGCCGAATCGATCGCCTGAGGAAAGTCGGCATAGCGGCGGCCGCGCACCGGCCGGTGCTGGTGGCCGAGCCGCTGGCTGCAGCACTGAAAGCTCAGCTGCTGCCTCGCACTCGCTCCCGGCGCGGCTAGCCGATATCTCCCGCCGCGCAGCCACCACCGGCCGCGCCCAAGGCCGAGCCACCACTTCGCAACCCTGTAGCGCCCGAGCGGTCGCCACCGCCGCGAACCCCGCTGAGCCGCCACCGCGCGGCCGCCCGAGCGGTCGTCACCACCCCGAACCCTGCCGAGCCGCCATCCCACAGCCGTCCGCCGCCGCCAAGCCCGGCTCGAGCGGGCCCGTGGCCGTCGGAGCCGCAGCCGCGGCAGACTCGTCCCATGAGCACTCCCGTCGCCGGGCTTCTTCTCGCCGCCGGGGCCGGCCGGCGCTTCGGTGGGCCCAAAGCCCTCGTCGAACTCGATGGGGAACCTCTTGTCCTTCGTGCCCTCCGCGCCCTCACCGCTGCCGGGTGTGAGCCCGTGCGGGTGGTCGTCGGCGCCTCGGGCGAGGAAGTCCGGGCCCTGCTGCCCGATCCCGGCCAAGCCGTCGTGGCCGAGGACTGGGCGAGCGGCATGGGGGCGTCCCTCCGGGCCGGTTTGGGCTCCCTCGACGGCACCGATCGGGCCGCCGCGCTCGTCCACCTCGTCGATCTGCCCTGGGTCGGGCCGGAGATCCTCGCCCGCGTCGCCGCCCGGGCCTCCTCCACGACCGTCGCCCGGGCCTCCTACGACGGCGTGCCCGGGCACCCCGTACTGCTCGGGCGCCGGTGGTGGGGCGAGATCGCCGAGACCGCCCGGGGCGACCGCGGGGCCCGGGACTGGCTCGCCACCCGCGACGACCTCACCCTCGTCGAGTGCGGGGACCTCGGCAGCGGCCGGGACGTCGATCGGCCCGCTGATCTGGCGGGGCCCGCGTGAACACCTACGATCGGAAGCGTGACGGACTCGCCCGAAGACCTCGCCGCCGCGCTCGATGCGACCGGCTACCTCGCCGATGACGGGCTGGCCACCGCCGGCTTCCTCGCCCTCCGGATGGGCCGCCCGCTCTTCTGCGAGGGCGAGCCCGGCACCGGCAAGACGTCACTCGCCCTCGCCCTGGCCGCCGCCCTGGATCGGCCGCTCGTCCGGCTCCAGTGCCACGAAGGGATCGACGCCGCCCAAGCCCTCTACGAATGGGACTTCCCGCGCCAGCTCCTGCACCTGCGGGCGCTCGAAGCGGCCGGGGACGGGCACCTCGACGTCGAAACCGCGGAGCGCTCGCTCTACACCGAGCGCTTCCTGCTGGCCCGGCCGCTGCTGCAGGCCCTGATCAGCGCCCCGTGCGTGCTGCTGATCGACGAGATCGACCGCGCCGAC
This sequence comes from Amycolatopsis sp. lyj-23, assembly GCF_046549135.1. NCBI lineage: Bacteria > Bacillati > Actinomycetota > Actinomycetes > Pseudonocardiales > Pseudonocardiaceae > Amycolatopsis > Amycolatopsis sp. lyj-23. The sequence continues at coordinate 295,302 of NZ_JAJPWN010000009.1, forward strand.
GACGAGTTCGAAGCCTTCCTCCTACAGCTGCTCGACGAGCACGCCGTGACCATCCCCGAGTACGGCGAAGTCCGCGCCGAGCAACCTCCGCTGGTGGTCCTGACCTCCAACCGGACCCGCGAGGTGCACGACGCCCTCAAGCGCCGCTGCCTCTACCACTGGCTCGAACACCCGGACCTGGTCCGGGAGGTCGCCATCCTGCGCCGCCGGATTCCGGACGCCAGCGAAGTCCTGGCCCGGCAGATCGCCGAAGCGGTGCACCGGCTCCGCGCCATGGACCTGCTCAAACCGCCGGGAGTGGCGGAGTCGCTCGACTGGGCGCGGGCGCTCCTCGCGCTGCAGCGCGACGAACTGGACGCGGCGACGGCGGCGCGGACGCTCGGAGCCGTCCTGAAGTACAGCGAAGACCTCGACCGGGTCCGCGCGAAACTCGACGCCCTGTTCGCCTGACCTCGACTGTCCACAAAGGACCACGCTGGGCGCGCGGTTAATTCCGTTGCCGCTCCCGGCGGACTCAGGCATTCTTTTCCTCACCACAGCACACCGAGAGGAGGAGATCGTGACCCGACGGCAAGACCGGAACTCCTGCGGCGCGATCTCCCGCGTCGTTCGCTGAAACTCCCTTTCTTTCCGAAGGCTCTTCGCGCCCACCCGCCGCTACCTTGGGTCGGCCGCGGCGAAGAGCGCGGTCTGCGCGCCTGCCCGGGGAGGGGCGCGTGCGCAGGCCGCCCCCGTCCCGGTAGCTCAGCAGGACAGAGCGCGGCGCTACGAACGCCGAGGTCCGAGGTTCGACTCCTCGCCGGGACGCCGAACGAGCGCACAATGGAGACATGACCACCGCCGCCGATCCCGTCGCCGGGTACGCCGGGTTCGCCGCCGCGCTGCGCGAAGCCGGTGTCGCCTGCGATGCGCACCGCGTGCAGGCGTACCTCTCGGCCGTCGCCGAGATCGACGTCGCCGAACCCACGCAGCTCTACTGGGCCGGGCGGCTCACCCTCTGCTCCAGCCCCGACGACCTCCCGTGCTACGAAGAAGCCTTCAGCCAGTGGTTTTCGATCGAGACCAGCACGCCACAACGCGCGAAAGCCGCCGCGCCCAAGCAGGCGCGGATCGCCCCGCTCGGCCAAGCCGAGGGCGGGGACGCCGACGGCGGCGAAGGTTCCGACCAGCTGAAAGTCGCCGCGAGTGCCCAGGAGGTCCTGCGGCACCGCGACCTCGCCGAGCTGACCACCGCCGAACGCGAACACCTCCGCGAACTCCTGGCCACCCTCAAGCCCGCGCTCCCCACGCGTCCGGCCGCCCGGCGGACGCCGGCCCGGCGCGGCCGCCTCGACCCCTCGCGCACGCTGCGCGCCATGCTGGCCGGCGGCGGTGAACCCCTCAAGCTCGTGCGCTCCCGGCGCGGCCGCCGGCCGCGGCGGGTGGTGCTGCTCATCGACGTCTCCGGTTCGATGAGCCCGTACGCCGACGCCCTGCTGCGGTTCGCCCACGTCCTCACGCGGTCCGCGCCGCCGTCGGTCGAGGTGTTCACGCTCGGCACGCGGCTGACCCGGGTGTCGCGCCAGCTCCGGCAGCGCGACCCGGAGCGCGCGATGCTCGCGGCGGGCTCCGCGGTGCCGGACTTCGCGGGCGGGACCCGGCTCGGCGAGACGCTCCAGGCGTTCCTCGACCGCTGGGGCCGGCGGGGTGTGGCGCGCCGCGCGGTGGTCACGGTGTTCTCCGACGGCTGGGAACGCGGCGACACCGGCCTGCTCGGCGAGCAGCTGGGGCGGCTGCGCCGGCTCGCGCACGCCGTGTTCTGGGTGAATCCGCACGCCGGCCGTGCGGGGTACGCTCCGGTCCAGTCGGGCATCGTCGCCGCGCTGCCCCACATCGACCGGCTCCTGGCCGGGCACACCCTGGCCACTTTGGAACGACTGCTCGGGGAGATTTCCGATGCGTGACGTACTGGACGACGTGTTCCGCCGCTGGTCCGACGGGGAGACGGTCGGGCTCGGCACCGTGGTCGCCACCTTCTCTTCGGCGCCGCGGGCGCCCGGCGCCGCGATGGTCGTCGCCCCGGACGGCACGGTCGCCGGCAGCGTGTCCGGCGGCTGCGTCGAGGGCGCGGTCTACGAGCTGGCGCAGGAGGTCGTCGCCGAGCGCAAGCCGGTGCTGCAGCGCTACGGCGTCAGCGACGACGACGCCTTCGCGGTCGGCCTGACCTGCGGCGGGATCATCGACATCTACGTCGAGCACGTCGACCGCGAGTCGATGCCGGAGCTCGGCGACGTGGTCGCGTCGGTGCGCGGCGGCGAGCCGGTCGCGGTCGTCACGATCGTCGAGCACGAGCAGGCGGGCCTGGTCGGCGAGCACATGATCGTCTGGCCGGACCGGACCGCGGGCTCGCTCGGGTCGTCGCGGATGGACGACGCCGTGGCCGACGACGCGCGCGGCCTGCTGGCCAGCGGCCGCACCGGCACCCTGCACTACGGCCCGGACGGGCAGCGCCGCGGCGAGGGGATGGCGGTGTTCGTCAACTCCTTCGAGCCGCCGCCGCGGCTGCTGGTCTTCGGCGCGATCGACTTCGCCGCCGCGATGGCCCGCATGGGCGCCTACCTCGGCTACCAGGTCACCGTGTGCGACGCGCGGCCGGTGTTCGCCACCGCCAGCCGGTTCCCGGACGCCCACGAGGTCGTCGTCGACTGGCCGCACCGCTACCTGCAGGCGGAGGCCGACGCGGGCCGCATCGACCAGCGCACGGCGATCGCGGTGCTGACCCACGACCCGAAGTTCGACGTGCCGCTGCTGGAAGTCGCGCTGCGCCTGGACGTCGGGTACGTCGGCGCGATGGGCTCCCGCAAGACCCACGACGACCGGTTCGCGCGGCTGCGGGAAGCGGGCATCACCGAGGCGGAGCTGGACCGGCTGTCGTCGCCGATCGGGCTCGATCTCGGGGCGCGCACGCCCGAAGAGACGGCCGTGTCCATCGCCGCGGAGATCATCGCGCTGCGGTGGGGCGGCGGCGGCAAGCGCCTGGCGGAGCTCTCGGGACGGATTCACGGCTGACTGATCCGGGTGGCCGACAAAGTTCACCCATCCGGACTTCCGCACCTACGGAGTTGCATCGGTGATACGTACGCAGTTGCGGAACAAGTAGTTGAACGTGTGACATCAGGGCTTGTCGACGCGAAGGTCGCGTAGCACGCTCGGGTTTGTGAGCCCGATCACTGTCGGGCGGGCCGTTCCCGAGCCGGCTTTTGGAGGCCTGATGCGCATCACCGTCACCGTCGACGGGACGAAGTACACCGACGAAGTCGAACCCCGCACCCTCCTCGTGCACCACCTACGGGAAAAACTCGGGAAGGTCGGCACCGTCGTCGGCTGCGACACCAGCAACTGCGGCGCCTGCACCGTCCACCTCGACGGGCACAGCGTGAAGTCCTGTTCCGTGCTGGCCGTGCAGGCCGACGGCTGCGAGGTCACCACCGTCGAAGGCCTGGCCCGCGACGGCAAGCTGCACCCGGTGCAGCAGGCCTTCCACGACAACCACGCGCTGCAGTGCGGGTTCTGCACGCCGGGCATGATCATGCAGTCGATCGACCTGCTGGCCGACAACCCCGACCCGGACGAACAGGCCGTCCGCGAAGGGCTCGAAGGCAACCTGTGCCGCTGCACCGGCTACCAGAACATCGTCCGCGCGGTCCGCGACGCCGCGCAGCACATGAGTCCCGGCGCCGGCCCCGAAGCCGAACGGATCGCCGAAAACAAGCACGTCGGCGTGGGTGGTGACTGATGACCGCGACGATCGAACCGGAAGTCGGCAAGTCCCGCCGCCGCAAGGAGGACGAGCGGCTGATCACCGGGCGCACCCGCTGGACCGACAACATCACTCTGCCCGGCCTGCTGCACCTGGCCGTCCTGCGCAGCCCGTTCGCGCACGCCAAGATCGTCTCGATCGACACGTCGGCGGCGAAGGACGCGCCCGGCGTCATCGCCGTCTACACCGCCGAGGACCTCGACCCGGACGGCTCGATCGGCATGCCGTGCGCGTGGCCGATCACGCCGGACATGAAAGCGCCGCGCCGTCCGGTGCTCGCCGCCGGCACGGTCAACTTCGCCGGGGAAGGCGTCGCGGTCGTCGTCGCGCGCTCGTCCGCCGAAGCGCACGACGCGCTCGAGCAGATCGACGTCGACTACGACGAACTGCCGGTCATCCTCGACATGGAAGCCGCGATCGCCGACGGTGCCCCGCTGGTCCACGAGGACCTCGGCACCAACACGAGCGCGGTCTGGAAGTTCGACTCGGCCGAGGCCGGCACCGGCGGCAACGTCGAGGACGCGATCAGCTCCTCGGAGGTCGTCCTCAAGCGCCGCTTCCGCCAGCAGCGCCTGGTCCCGGCGTTCATGGAGCCGCGCGCCTGCGTCGTCGACCCGACCAGCACGCAGATCACGATGTGGTCGGCCACCCAGGTCCCGCACATCCTGCGCGTGATGTCGGCGCTGACGCTCGGCATCCCCGAGCACAAGCTGCGCGTGATCGCCCCCGACGTCGGCGGCGGCTTCGGCGGCAAGATCGGCGTGCTGCCGGAAGAGATGATGGCGCTGCTGGTCGCGCGGAAGCTCGGCAAGCCGGTCAAGTGGAACGAAACGCGGTCGGAGACCATGCTCGCCGCGCACCACGGCCGCGACCAGATCCAGGACATCACCATCTCGGCGACCCGCGACGGCCAGGTCACCGGCCTCAAGGTCGAGCTGCTCGCCAACCTCGGCGCGTACAACGGCCTGGTCGGGCCGGGCGTGCCGATCCTCGGCGCGTTCATGTTCAACGCGATCTACAAGATCCCGGCGTACCACTTCGCGTGCACCAACGTGTACACGACGACCACGCTGACCGACGCCTACCGCGGTGCCGGGCGCCCGGAGGCGACGTTCGCCATCGAGCGGATCATGGACGAACTCGCCGTCGAGCTCGGCGTGGACCCCCTCGAGCTGCGCGAGAAGAACTGGATCAAGCACGAGGAATTCCCGTTCACGACGGTGTGCGGGCTGACCTACGACTCCGGGAACTACGAGGCCGCCACCGAGAAGGCCAAGCAGCTCTTCGACTACGACGGCCTGCGCGCCGAGCAGGAGAAGCGCCGCGCGGCGAAGGACAAGGTCCAGCTCGGCATCGGCATCTCGACGTTCACCGAGATGTGCGGCCTCGCGCCGTCGCGGGTGCTCGGCTCGCTGGACTACGGCGCCGGCGGCTGGGAGTACGCGTCGATCCGGATGCTGCCCACCGGCAAGGTCGAGGTCACGACCGGCGCGTCCGCGCACGGCCAGGGCCACGAGACGGCGTGGAGCCAGATCGTCGCCGACCAGCTCGGCGTCGCGTTCGAGGACGTCGAAATCCTGCACGGCGACACGCAGTCGTCGCACAAGGGCCTCGACACCTACGGCTCGCGGTCGCTGGTGGTCGGCGGGATCGCCATCGTCAAGGCGGCCGAGAAGGTCGTGGCGAAGGCCAAGCCGATCGCGGCGCACCTGCTCGAATGCGCGGAGGACGACCTCGAGTTCGCGGGCGGCAAGTTCACCGTGAAGGGCACCGACACGGCCACGACGCTGGGCGACGTCGCGCTCGCGGTGTTCGCGGCGCACAACCTGCCCGACGGCGTGGAGCCGTCGCTCGACTCGGACGCCACGTTCGACCCGGAGAACTTCTCGTTCCCGCACGGCACGCACCTGTGCGCCGCCGAGGTGGACACCGAGACGGGCCGGGTCAAGCTGCGTTCGTACGTCTGCGTCGACGACGTCGGCGTCGCGGTCAACCCGCTGATCGTCGAAGGCCAGGTGCACGGCGGGCTCGCGCAGGGCATCGCGCAGGCGCTGTTCGAAGGCACCGAGCACGACGAAAGCGGCACGCTGACGACCGGCACGTTCGCCGACTACCTGCTGCCGTCGGCGGCCGACCTGCCGTCGTTCACCACCGACCGCACGGAAACGCCGTCGACGACGAACCCGCTCGGCGCCAAGGGCGTCGGCGAGGCGGGCACCATCGCCTCCACCCCGGCGGTGGTCAACGCGGTGGTCGACGCCGTGCGGCCCTTCGGCGTGAACGACATCGAAATGCCGCTGACCCCGATGCGGGTGTGGCACGCCATCCAGCACGGCACCACCGACGCGGGCGGCCCCGGCCGCGGCGAAGCCGGTGGCGGCCTCGGTTCGATCGACGCCACCGGAGGTGCGCAGTGATCCCGGCTCCCTTCGAGTACGTCCGGCCGTCCACAGTGGACGAAGCGGTGCAGGCGCTGGCGGCGGCGGGCGAGGACGCCAAGGTCCTCGCTGGCGGGCAGAGCCTGCTGCCGGTGCTGCGGATGCGGCTCGCCGCACCGACCACGCTGATCGACCTCGGGCGCGTCGCGGAACTGCGCGGCGTCCGCGAGGAGGGCGACGAGCTGGTGATCGGCGCGATGACGACGCACTACGACGTGCAGCGTGACGCGCTGGTCGCTTCGCACGCGGCCCTGCTCAAGGAGGCGACGGACACGGTGGCCGACCCGCAGATCCGCCACCGCGGCACGCTCGGCGGCGCGATCGCGCACGCCGACCCGGCTGGCGACCTGCTGGCGCCGGTGCTCGCACTGGACGCTTCGCTGGTGGTGGCCGGGCCGTCGGGACGCCGGACGGTGCCGGCCGCGGACTTCTTCCGCGACCTGTTCACCACCGCGCTGGCCCCGGACGAGCTGCTGGTCGAGGTTCGCGTGCCCAAGCACACGGGGTGGCGGGCGCACTACGAGAAGTTCAACCGCGTCGCCCAGGCGTGGTCGATGGTCGCGGTCGCGGTCACCGTCCGCACGGAGGCGGGCGTGATCGAGGAGGCCCGGGTCGCGCTGACGAACATGGGCTCGACCCCGGTCCGGGCCTCGGGCGTCGAGGCGGCGCTGGTCGGCGTCCAGGCCTCGGCGGACTCGATCGCGGCGGCGGCGTCGCACGCGGCGGAGGGCACGAATCCGCCGGTCGACAGCAACGCCGACGTCGAATACCGCCGTCACCTGGCCCGCGTGCTGACCGGCCGCGCGATCGCGGCGGCGGCGGGGGCCTGAGGCACGGGTTCGCCACCCTGGCCGTCGCCCCGGCGGCGGCTAGGGTGGGCACCGGACCCGTCCGTCTTCAGGAAGGAGGTCGGCCCGTGCGGCTCGACCACGAATTCACCGTCCCGGCACCGATCGGCGAGGTCTGGCAGGCGGTCGTCGACCCCGAGCGCGTCGCCCCGTGCATGCCAGGAGCGACGCTGACCAAGGTCGAAGGCGACAGGTTCAGCGGAACGGTGAAGGTCAAGCTAGGGCCGATTTCGTTGCTGTACAAGGGGAACGGCGAGTTCCTCGAGAAGGACGAGAGCGCCCGCAAGGTGACGATCAAAGCCTCGGGCAAGGATTCCCGCGGAGCCGGCACGGCGGCGGCCACGGTGACGCTGACGTTGACGGAGACGGACGGCGGAACTCACGGAGCGGTGGCCACGGACCTGGCGATCACGGGCAAGCCGGCCCAGTTCGGCCGGGGACTGATCAGCGAGGTGGGCGGCAAGATCCTGGACACGTTCGCCGGGTGTCTGTCGGGCAAGCTGGCCTCGGGCGGAGGAGAGACGGCTTCGGCAGGGAGCGGTTCGGCGGCGGGCTCGGCGGCAGGGACTTCGGCGCAGGCTGCCGGGGCCGGGAGTGCGTCGGCGGAGGCTGGCTCGGCTGCGAGCTCCTCGGCTGGCAGCGCCCCGGCGCAGGCCGACGCGGCTGGCGGCACTTCGGCGCAAGCTGGCTCGGCGCCGGAGGATTCGACTCAGGGCGGCCCGGCGGAGGGCGCTGCGGCGAAGACCTCGGCACAGGCAGGCGGGGCGGAGACCGCGGCGCAGGAGGGATCGGCGCGGGCTGCCGCGGCCGGGAGTACTGCGGCGGAGGCTGGCTCGGCTGCGGGCTCTTCGGCGCAAGCCTCGGCCGGGAGTGCCCCGGCGCAGGGCGCTGCCGGGGCTGCGGGGGAGGGCGCCGCCCAGTCGGCTGGGAAGCCGCCGTCTGGGGTCAAGGCTGCGCCGACCACGCCGGAGATCAACACGGAACCGAAGCCAAAGCCGGCTGAGCGGCCGGCGCTGCGCAGCGTTCCCGCGCCCCCGGAGACCGAGGCGATCGACCTGCTCGACTACGCGGGTCAGTCGGTGCTCAAGCGGTTGGTCCCGGTGCTGGCGGGCATTGCCGCGGTGATCGGTCTGGTGGCGATCGTCCGGGCGCTGCGCAAGTGAGCTGACCCGCGTTCGAGCTGACCGCATCGAGGCGCCCGCGGTGGGCGCGCGGTATGGCGCCCCAGGCATGGCTCTACGGCTCGGCCTGGCGTGCTCAGGCGTCGAGCTGCGCTGACCCGCGTTGGAGCTGACCGCATCGAGGCGCCGCGGGCTCGCGGTGGGCGCGGCCGGTGTGGCCCGCCGGGCACGGCCCGACGGCTCGGCTCGGCGTCTGCACTGATTTGCCCTCCCCCGCTACGGCCAGGGCCGCGAGCCTCCGCTTTGGTCGGTCGGCGATGTCCGCTGTGCCCTCGCGCCGCGCGAATCTCCGGTTTGGCCGGTCGGTGTTGTCGGCTGGGCTGGCGTGCCTGAATGGTGATTGGCTGCTGAGCTGCGGTGATCTACTTTGCGCGGGTCTTCCGATGTCGGCGTCGAGCGCAATTCGCCCGGACTGGCGACGCGGCTCGCCGGAACGGCTACGCTGGGCTACCTATCGGCCGAACTTGCGCAAGGGGTACGTCACGATGGCGGTTCGTCACGTCTGTGGCCTCGGTTCTTGAAAGCGCAGGCCGCCGTGCGTCGGGGAGCGCCTTCCACCTGGCCCGCGTGGCCCACGCGGTGGGCGATGTGGAGTGGGGCGAAGAACCGCTGGATCGTCTACGCCCTCGGGTGTGAGCTCCTCGCCGTCGTCGCTACCGGGACCGCCTTGGCCACCGGGTTCGGTGGGCCGGTGCGGCCCGGGTGGTTCGCCGTGCTGGTCGCGCTCGGGGTGGCGCAGGCCGAGATGTCGCGCCGGATCGAGCGGTTGCGGCGGTGGATGAGCGGGCAGATGCACATCAACGTGACGTCCGTCTGGTACCTCGCCGGTGTCGTCCTGCTCCCGCCCGCGTGGGTGGCGCTGCTGGCCGTCGTGCTCTACACGCACCTGTGGGTGCGCGTGTGGCGACAGGTCCGTACGCGCCCGGCGCACCGGTTCGTGGCCAGTACGGCTTGGGCGATGCTCTCGTGTTTTGCCGCTTCCTCCGTTCTCGCTGTCCAGGGGTTGCACGGGACGCCGTTGCAGACACCGCGCGGGTTGTTCGCGCTGTGCCTGGCGGCCGCGGTGTTCGAGCTGGTGAACATCGGCCTGGTGGCGGCCGGCATCTACCTGTACACCAGCCAGCGCTCGGCGGCCGACCTGATCGGCACGTGGGAGGACAACGCGTTCGAGCTGGCGACCCTCTGCCTGGGCGGGCTCGCGGCCCTCGCGCTGGTCGAGCAGCCGGTGCTGGTGGTGTTCGTCGTGGCGCCGTGCTGTTGCTGCACCGGTACCTGCTGCTGAAGCAGCAGCTGCAGGTCGCGGCCGTCACCGACGAGAAGACCGGGCTGCTCAACACCGCGGGCTGGCACGACTCCGCGACGCGCGAGCACGCCCGCGCCCTGCGCCGCGGCGCCGGCGGGGGCTTCGCGGTGCTGATGATCGACCTGGACCACTTCAAGCGGATCAACGACACGTACGGCCACCTGACCGGCGACGACGTGCTGGCCGCGGTCGCGGTGGCGATCTCCGGTTCGGTACGCCAGGGCGACACCGTGGGCCGGTTCGGCGGTGAGGAGTTCGTGGTGCTGCTGCCGGGCATCGGGCGCGCGGACGTGCTGACGGTCGCCGAACGGGTGCGGGTGGCGGTGGGCGAGCTGAACGTGGTGATTTCGACGGGAAGCGGGACCGTGCGGGTGAGCGGGTTGTCGGTGTCGATCGGGGTCGCGCGGTACCCGGACGCCGGTCCGCTGCTGGACGACGTGCTTCGCACCGCCGATGCGGCGCTGTACCGGGCCAAGGAGGCGGGCCGGAACCGGGTCGCGGTGTGACGGCGGCGGAGGTGGGTCCGCGCTAATGGGATCGGCCGGAGTAGGCGGTTGGGGCTCGGTCGCGGGGTGCGAGGCGGGTTGGTTGTGCGGGTAGCTGCTGCGGGCGTGAGGCAACGGTTGCGTTGTGATGGCGTCGGTGGTGGTTGGCTGACGTGGGTGGTGGGGCTGGTCGGGGCCCGGTTGCCGGATGGGGACACCGGTTGGCCTGCGCGGGTAGCTGCGGTGGGTGCACGGCAGCGGGCCGGTTCGCGGTGGCGGCGTCGGCGGTGGCCGGCTGACGTGGGCGGACGCCTGCCGGGGTCTGCTGCCCCGGACGGCGACGAACCGCTGTGATGCAGAGCGCGAAATATGCCCGCCCGGCTGCTGCTTACACCGGTATGAGCGGCGCGGATCACGAGACGGACGTGGTGGTCATCGGGGCCGGGCAGGCCGGGCTGTCCGCTGCCTACCACCTTCGGCGGGCCGGGTTCGCCAACCGGAGCGGGTTTGTCGTTCTCGATCACGGGAAACGGGCCGGGGGTGCCTGGCAGTACCGGTGGCCTTCGCTCGTTCTCGGGAAAGTGCACGGCATCCACGACCTTCCCGGCATGGCGCTCGGCACTCCGGACCCGACGCGGCCCGCTTCCGAAGTCGTCTCCGAATACTTCGCGCGCTTCGAGCGCGTTTACGACCTTCCCGTTCTCCGGCCCGTCGATGTCCAGTCCGTGACGCGGGCGGGGGACCGGCTGGTCGTCTCCAGCCCGGCGGAGTCCTGGGCCGCCCGGGCCGTCATCAGTGCCACCGGGACCTGGGACCGTCCCTTCTGGCCGCGCTACCCCGGCCAGGAAACCTTCGCCGGGCGGCAGCTGCACACCGCCGACTACACCGGACCCGAAGACTTCCGCGGCCGGCGGGTGGTCGTGGTCGGCGGGGGCGCCTCCGCCGTGCAGCTGCTCATGGAGTTCGCCCCGCTCGCCCGCGCCACCGCCTGGGTCACCCGGCGGCCGCCCGTCTGGCGTGACGAGCCCTTCAGCGAGGACTGGGGACGCAGTGCCGTCGCCAAGGTCGACGAACGGGTGCGGGCCGGGCTGCCGCCCGAAAGCGTTGTCAGCGTGACCGATCTGGCCGTGACGCCGGAGGTGCGGGCCGCCCGCGCCGCCGGGATCCTCGACCGGCGGCCGATGTTCGAGCGGATCACGCCCGGCGGTGTCGTCTGGCCCGGCGGTGAGCGGTTCGACGCCGACGTGATCCTCTGGGCCACCGGCTTCCGTGCGGCGATCGACCACCTCGCGCCGCTGCACGTCCGCGAACCCGGTGGCGGCATCCGCGTGGACGGCACCAGGGTGGTGCTCGAGCCGCGCCTGCACCTGGTCGGCTACGGGCCTTCGGCCAGCACGGTCGGCGCCAACCGGGCGGGCCGGGCCGCCGTGACGGAGATCCGGAAACTGCTGGGGTGAAGGTCTTCGCCGGGCGGCGAAGGTGCGGGGCGAAGGCGTCATAGACCCAAGCTACCGAACATCTGTGCGAACGGAATCGCTGAATCGGGTGATCATCCGGAGCGGAAGAATTCCGTTGTGCCGCAACAAAAAGCTCAGAGCGCCATCCCCGGGACCCGGGCGCGGATCGCCGCCATGGTCGCCTCGTCGGAGACGCCCTGCCAGTCGTACCTCGGCGTGTACGGCGCCGTGAGAGCGCGAACGTCGTCATCGCCGAGCGAAACGTCCAGTGAAGCCACCGCGTCGTCGATCTGCTCCACCGAACCGGCGCCCACCAGCGGGGCTGTGACGACCGGCTGCCGGTGCAGCCACGCCAGGGCGATGGCCGCGCGGCTCACCCCGTGGGCGGCCGCCACCTTCCCGACCGCCTCCACGATCGCGCGGTTCGACGCCTCTTCCGCGGGCGTGTACAGCAGGTCCGCGTAGGCCCCGTCGGTGCCGGAGCGAGCGGTCGCCTTCGCGTCGTCCCAGGCGCGGGCCAGCCGGCCGCGGGCCAGCGGGCTCCAGACGATCGTGCCGACGCCCTCGTCCAGGCACAGCGGGAGCATTTCGCGTTCTTCCTCGCGGGCCAGCAGGTTGTAGTGGTCCTGCATGGACACGAACCGCGCCCAGCCGTGCTGCTTCTGCAGGTGCAGGGCCTTGGCGAACTCCCAGGCGAACATCGACGACGCACCCAGGTAGCGCACCTTGCCCGCCTTGACCAGGTCGCTGAGCGCTTCGAGCGTCTCCTCGAGCGGCGTCTCGTGGTCGTTGCGGTGGATCTGGTACAGGTCGATGTAGTCGGTGCCCAGCCGCCGCAGCGAATGGTCGACCTCGGTCATGATCGCCTTGCGGGACAGGCCGCGACCGTTGGGGCCCGGCCGCATCGGGTGCCGCAGCTTGGTCGCGATCACGACGTCGTCGCGGTCGGCGAAGTCCTTGAGCGCGCGGCCGAGGATCTCCTCGCTGGACCCGTTCGAGTACATGTTCGCGGTGTCGAAGAAGTTGATGCCCAGGTCGAGCGCGTGCTTGATCAGGGGCCGGGCCCGCTCCTCGCCGAGGGACCAGACGGGGTGGCCGCGGTCGGGCTCGCCGTAGGACATCGCGCCGATCGCGACGGGGGAGACGTCCAGGCCGGTGGTGCCCAGTTTCACGTAACGCATGGGGGTTCTCCAGGGGAAGGCAACTCGCGGAGGATTCTCCGGATCTGACTCCGAAACTAGCGGAGGATTCTCCGCATGTCAAAGATGAGGCATGATCGGGGGATGACCGAGGGGACGTACGGCACCCAGCGCAAGGCCGCCGCGCGCAACCGCGTCGCGATCATCGAGGCCGCCCACGAGCTGTTCGCGCAGAACCCGCTGGTGCCGCTGAGCGAGGTCGCCAAACGCGCCGGCGTCGGCGCCGGCACCCTCTACCGGCACTTCCCGACCCGTGAAGACCTGATCCTCGCCGCCTACCAGCACGACATCGAGCGCCTGACGACGACCGCGGACGACGTGCTGGCCCGCCACACCTCGGCGAAGGCCGCCTTCGTCGAGTGGTTCGAAACGCTTTCGGCCTACATCCGCATCAAGCACGGCCTCGGGGACGCGTTGCACGGCGCGGCGGCACAGGAGCTCATCAGTGCTTCGTGGGCGCCCACCACCGCGGCCGTCAAGAAGCTCGTCGACGCGTGCGTGGCCGAAGGCACCATCGCGCCCGGGCACGACCCCGCCGACATCATCATGCTCATGAGCTTCCTCTGGCGGGTGGCGAACAACGACGAAGGTGCCGCCCAGGGACGACGGCTGATCGCGGCGGTGTTCGAAGGGCTTCAGGCGCCTCCGCAGCCCTTCTGAAAGCGGCGGTCCCGGGGTGCGGAGCAGTGCCCCGCTCACCGGGACGGGCCGTGAGCAGCGGAAACGGTGAAGAACTCACCCTCTTGACCGATTCAAGGTCAAGACGAGTCTTGTCAGCCGGAACGTCCGCTCGTTACCCTCCGCTTAGTTAGGAAACTTTCCTAACAGTTAACCAACGCCGCAGCCCACCAGCCACCGCCAGGCCCGTAAGGAGCGCGACGTGCCGTCCACCCGACTACGTCCCCTAGCCCGTTTCACCCCGGTGCTCGCCGCCGTGGTGCTGTTGCCGTCCGCGATCGCCGCGGCCGCCACCACCCAGGCCGCCGACGTCCTGCTGTCGCAGGGAAAACCCGTCGCCACCTCGACCGTCGAAAGCTCGTCGTACACCGGTGCCAAGGCCGTCGACGGCAGCACGACCACCCGCTGGGCCAGCGCCGAAGGCGCCGACCCGCAGTGGCTGCGGATCGACCTCGGCCAGAGCGCGACCGTCCACCGCGTCGTCCTCAACTGGGAAGCCGCCTACGCGAAGAAGTACCGCATCGAGGTCTCCGACGACGGCACGTCGTTCACCACGGCCGCCACCGTCGACGCCGGTGACGGCAAGACCGACGATCTCGGCGGCCTCACCGCCCGCGGTCGCTTCGTGCGCTTCGTCGGCCTCACCCGCGCCACGAGCTACGGCTACTCCTTCTGGGAGATGCAGGTCTTCGGCACCACGGACTCCTCCGGCGACACGCAGGCCCCGACCACCCCGGCCGGTCTCGCCGCGGGCCCGGCGACCGCCACGAGCGTCCCGCTGACCTGGGGCGCCGCCACGGACAACGTCGGTGTCACCGGGTACGACGTCCTCCGCAACGGCACGGTCGTCGCGACCAGCGCGACGACGTCCTACACCGACACCGGGCTCACCCCGGCCACGAGCTACACCTACGCGGTCCGCGCCCGCGACGCCGCCGGAAACACGTCGGCCGCGAGCACGCCGATCACGGTCAAGACGGCGGCCGGGAGCGCCGGCTTCGTGCTGGCCGCGGCCGGCGACATCGCCGAACAGTGCACCGCGAGCAGCTCCGGCTGCGTTCACCCGAAGACCGCGAAGCTCGTCGAAAACCTCAACCCCGCGGCCGTAATCACCATGGGTGACAACCAGTACGACGAGCCCACCCTGTCGGACTTCAAGAACTACTACGACAAGAGCTGGGGCAAGTTCAAGAGCATCACGCACCCGGTCCCCGGCAACCACGAGTCCTACAGCGGGTTCACCGGCTACGACCAGTACTTCGGTGCCATCGCCAAGCCGCAGGGCCAGCGGTACTACAGCTGGGAAATGGGCAACTGGCACTTCATCGCCCTCGACTCCAACGACTTCGTCACCCACGACGAGTTCGCCGAGCCGCCCCAGATCACCTGGCTGAAGCAGGACCTGGCCACCAACAAGAAGGGCTGTGTCGCCGCGTACTACCACCACCCGCGGTGGAGTTCCGGCGACCACGGCGACAACACCGACAGCACCGAGCTGTGGAACCTGATGGTGGCCAACAAGGTCGACCTCGTCCTCAACGGCCACGACCACGACTACGAGCGGTTCGTCCCGCAGAACGCCGACGGCAAGGCGGACGCGAACGGCCCGGTCGAGATCGTCGGCGGCAGCGGCGGCGCGGGCCTGTACGACCTGAGCCCGGCGCACGCCACGACGGCCAAGCTGCTGAAGACCTACGGCGTCCTGAAGCTGTCGATGACGGACACCACGTTCCAGACGCAGCTCATCGGCGTCGACGGCAAGGTCCTCGACAGCAGCCCGACCTACACCTGCCACTAGGAGGCGCGCGCATGTACATCGCGGCCAGCCGTACCTCGGACCTGGCGTCGGGAACCGACCGCAAACCGGCGCTCAAGCGGGTGTCCGCCAACGTCGTGGCGCTCGGGATGGTCAGCCTGGTCACCGACGTCTCGTCGGAGATGGTCACCGCCGTCCTCCCGCTCTACCTGGTGCTCGGCCTCGGCCTGAACCCGCTGCAGTTCGGGCTGCTCGACGGGCTCTACGCGGGCTCCACGGCGGTCGTGCGGGTGCTCGGCGGGCACCTCGCCGACCGGTGGCGGCGCCTCAAGGCCGTCGCCGGGTTCGGGTACGGCCTGTCCGCGGTGTGCAAGCTCGGCCTGGTCGCGGCCGGTCACTCGGTCGCGGCCATCGGCCTGGTCCTCGCCGCCGACCGCACCGGCAAGGGCCTGCGCACCGGCCCGCGCGACGCGCTGATCTCGCTGTCCAGCGAGCCGGCGGCCCTCGGCCGGTCGTTCGGCGTGCACCGGGCGATGGACACCGTCGGCGCGTTCCTCGGCCCGCTGGTGGCGATGGCGGTGCTCGCGCTGAGCCTCGGCAGCTACCCCAGCGTGTTCGTCACCAGCTTCTGCATCGCGGCGATCGCCGTGCTGCTGCTGGTCCTGTTCGTCCGCGACCACCCGGGCGGTGTCGACCGCGCCGCGGTGTCCGCGCGGGCCGCGCTCGGCCTGCTGCGGCAGCAGGACTTCCGGCGCGTGGCGCTCTGGGCCGCCCTGCTCGGCCTGGTGACGGTCGGCGACTCGTTCGTCTACCTGGTCCTGCAGCGGCGCTGGGAGATCGCGGCGACGTACTTCCCGCTGCTGCCCCTGGGCACGGCCGGGGTCTACCTGCTGCTGGCCGTGCCGCTGGGCAAGCTCGCCGACCGCGTCGGCCGCTGGCCGGTGTTCCTCGGCGGGCACGCGGCCCTGTGCCTGGCCCTGGTGCTGCTCTGCGGTCCGCAGGCGGGGCTGTGGCTCGCCTGCGTCGCGCTCGGCCTGCACGGCGTGTTCTACGCGGCCACCGACGGCGTCCTGATGGCCGCCGCCGGCCCGCTCATCCCGGCCGGCCTGCGCGCCACCGGGCTGGCCGTGGTGCAGACGGGCCAGGCCGCGGCCCGGATGCTCTCCTCCGTCCTCTTCGGACTGGCGTGGACGCTGTGGGACCTGCGGCCCGCGGTGCTCGTCGCCGCGGCCGGCCTGGCCGCCGTCGCCCTCGCCGCCGCCTTCGTGAAACCGGTGCGCCCGTGAAGAAACTCGTTCTCGCCCTCGGCGGCACGGCCCTGCTGATCGCCGCCGCCGTCACGTACACGGTCAGCGCGCGGCACGACACCGCGGCCGCCGAGCCCGCCGCCGCGTTGACCCTGGCGCCCGGGCAGCTGCTGTTCCGCGACACCGCCACCGGCCGCGTCGGGGCCGTCCCGCTCGGCGACACCAACGCGAAACCGCAGCTCAGCGGCCTGAAGTGCGACCGGTTCGCGGTGGCGCGGCAGACGGCGGTCTGCCTGGCGGTCCGGCCCGGCACGCTCCCGGCGATCACCGACGTCCTCGTCCTCGACGACCACCTCGCCGTCCGCCACACCGAGACCCTGCCCGGCACCCCGAGCCGGGCGCGCGTCTCGCCGGACGGCAAGCGCGTCGACTGGACGCTGTTCGTCACCGGCGACTCCTACGCGCAGACCGGCTTCTCGACCTTGGCCGGCCTCTACGAGGTCGACACCGGACGGCTCGTCAAGACCATCGAGGAACTGCCGGTGTTCAAGGGCGACGACCGCTACTTCGCGGCCGACGTCAACTACTGGGGCATCACCTTCGCC
This sequence comes from Amycolatopsis sp. lyj-23, assembly GCF_046549135.1. Classification (NCBI taxonomy): domain Bacteria; kingdom Bacillati; phylum Actinomycetota; class Actinomycetes; order Pseudonocardiales; family Pseudonocardiaceae; genus Amycolatopsis; species Amycolatopsis sp. lyj-23. The sequence continues at coordinate 312,298 of NZ_JAJPWN010000009.1, forward strand.
GCCGACGGCAACCGCTTCTACGCCACCCTCGGCAGCAAGGGCACGACGTACCTCGTTCAAGGCGACTACCGGCGCTTCCGCGGGAAGACGCTGCGCGAGAACGTCGAGTGCCCGTCGCTGTCGCCGGACGGCCGGCGGATCGCCTTCAAGAAGAAGGTCGGCGACGGCGTCTGGCGGCTGTCCGTCCTGGACCTCGCGAGCATGCGCGAGACCGGACTCGCCGAGACCCGCAGCGTGGACGACCAGGCACTCTGGCAGGACGACCGCACGATCCTGTACGGGCTCGAGAACGCCGTCTGGGCGGTCCCGGCCGACGGCTCCGGCGCGCCCCGGCAGCTGGTCGCCGGGGCCGCGTCGCCGGCTGTCACTCAGGACCCGAGGTAACGCACCTGGCCGCCCTTCCCGCGCTCGTAGCCGTCCCGCCCGGCCAGGTGCTCGGGCACGCCGACCTCCCACCAGGCCCCGGCTTCGGTCCACGCCGACGGCTGCGTCTTCACCACGACCACGGCTGGGCGCTGTTCCGAGACAGCCGCTTCCCTGGCTGAGGCGTAGGCGTCCCGAAGTGAGTCCACAGTGGACGCGGTGAACACCATGCAGCCCAGCGATTCGGCGTGGCGAGCGAAGTCCACTCGGGGTGGCGAAGCGTGCGAAGTCGTGCAGTCGGCGTAGAAGTTGTTGAACGGCTTCCCGCCCTGGCCCTCCTGCAGCCGGGCGATCACCGCGTACCCGTCGTTGTCGCAGACGACGGCGACGAACGGGTGACCGGCGAACGCGGCCGAGAACAGCTCCGAGTTCAGCATCAGGTACGAGCCGTCGCCCAGCAGCGTCGTCACCAGGCCCGGGTGCGCGATCGCCGCGCCCCAGGCCCCGGACAGCTCGTAACCCATGCAGGAGAAGCCGTATTCGACGTCCATCGAGACCGAGCCGGAGCCGCGCCAGCCGCCGATCAGCTCGCCCGGCAGCCCGCCCGACGCCGTCATGACGTAGTCGTCGGCGGCCGAGAGATCGTTGACCACGCCGACGACCTGTGCGTACGACGGCAGCTCGCCCGGAGCGGACCGCAGCGAGTCGATGTGCGCGTCCCAGGAAGCCCGCTCGGCCGACGCCCGCGAAGTCCACGACGGGTCCACCCGCCAGCTCTCCAGCTGGGCGGCGAGGTCGGTCAGGCCCGCGTCGGCGTCCCCGACCACCGACAGCGCGCCGTGCTTCACCGCGTCGAAGCGGGCCGCGTTGAGCGACACCAGCCGGACGTCGGGGGAGAAGACCGTCCAGGACGCCGTGGTGAAGTCCTGCAGCCGCGTCCCGACCGCGAGCACGACGTCGGCCGCCGCCGCGAGGACGTTCGCCGACGTCGAGCCGGTGATGCCCAGCGGCCCGGCGTGCAGCGGGTGGTCGTGCGGCACCAGCGTGCGGCCCGCCGTGGTCTCCACGAGCGGGATCCCGTGCCGCTCGGCGAACTCCCGCGCGCGCTGCCCGGCGCCGGAGTACCGGACGCCGCCGCCGAGCACCAGCAGGGGACGCTGAGAGGCGCGCAGGACCCCGGCCGCCTCGGTGACCGACCGCCGGTCCGGGCGCGGGCGCAACGGCCGGTGCGTCACCGGCTCGAAGAGCGCCTCCGGGAAGTCGTACGTCTCCGCCTGGACGTCCTGCGGTAGGGCCAGGGTCACCGGTCCCGCGTCGGCGGGGTCCGTGAGCACCCGGGCGACCTGCGGCAACGTCGAGAGCAGCTGCTCGGGCCTGCTGATCCGGTCGAAGTAGCGGGAGACCGCGCGGAAGGCGTCGTTCACCGTCGCGGTCGCGTCGCCGAACGGCTCGATCTGCTGCAGCACCGGGTCCGGCGCCCGGTTGGTGAACGTGTCGCCCGGCAGCAGCAGGACCGGTAGCCGGTTCGCGTGCGCGACACCCGCCGCGGTCACCATGTTCAGCGCACCCGGCCCGATCGACGACGTCACGACGCCGACCTGCCGCCGGTGCGTGGCCTTCGCGTACCCGACCGCGGCCAGCGCCATGCCCTGCTCGGTGTGCCCGCGCCAGACCGGGAGTTCCCCGCGGTGCTCCTCCAGGGCGGTGCCGAGGCCCAGGACGTTGCCGTGCCCGAAGATCGCGAACACGCCGGGGAAGAGCGGAACCTCACGCCCGTCCAGGGTTTCCGAGCGCTGGGCGAGGAGCCAGCGGACCAGCGCCTGTGCCGTCGTCAGCTTCACTGCACACGCCCTTCATGACTCGTGACGGGACACCGCGGGTCGAGGTCCTGCGTCGCCCACGTGTCGCGGACCCAGCCGTGCGCGGGGTCGTCGCAGAACGCCATCGACCGCTCCGCGGCCGGCCCGGCCAGGACGTTCAGGTAGTACATCGGGTAGCCCGGCGCGGCCACGCACGGCCCGTGGTAGCCGCGCGGGATCAGGAAGACGTCGTGGTCGCGCACGGCGACGTCCTCGTCCAGGTCACCGTCGGCGGTGTACGTCCGGTGCAGGCCGAAGCCTTCGCGGGACGGCGTGACGCCGTCGCGGCCGGCGATGCGGAAGTAGTAGATCTCCTCGTTGACGACCTCGCACTCGGTCGCTTCGTCGTGCTTGTGCGGCGGGTACGACGACCAGTTGCCGCCCGGGGTGATCAGCTCGCACGCGTTGAGCTTGTCGGCGTGGTCCCAGACACCGGGCACGCCGAAGTTGGTCACCTGCCGGGTCGCCTGCCCGGCGCCGCGGACCTCCACCGGCACGTCCTCGGCCGGTCCGTACTTCGGTGCCAGACGCCGGGTGCAGCGCGCCATCGGCAACGCGACTTCCAGGCCGTCCGTTGTCGACAACTCGACTTCGGCGTCGCGCGGCACGTAGGCGAAGTCCGTGACGCGTGTGAAGACCGACTCGCGGCCGCGCAGCTCGAAGACCTGGCCGTCAACGCGCACGGTCGCGGCCCCGGCCAGGGGCAGCACGAACGCCTCGAACTCGCCGGTGTGCAGGACCCGCGTCTCGCCGGGGGCCAGCGAGAGGACCCGCAGCCCGGTGTACGTCCAGCCCGCGCTGTCCGGGGTGAGCCGGACCGGGTCGGCGTCGTCGGACAGTGTCCCGAGTGGACGGTGCAGCTTGCTCACTTCAGCAGCTCCTCGATCTCCTCGGTGGTCGGCATGGCGTCGGCGCAGGCCAGCCGGGACGCCACCAGCGCGCCCGCCGCGTTCGCGTACTCGGCGATCCGCACCGGCTCCCAGCCCGAGAGCAGACCGTGGATCAGCGCCCCGCCGAAGCCGTCGCCGGCGCCGAGCCCGCAGACCACCTCGACTCGTTGCGGCGGCACGGTCGACCGGCCCTCCGGCGTCGCCACCAAGACGCCCTCGGCGCCCTTCTTGATGACGGCCAGCCGGAGGCCGCGTTCGAGCAACCGGTCGGCCGCCTCGTCCGGGTCCGCGGTGCCGACGGCCACCTCCACCTCGGTGCGGTTGCCGACCGCGGCCGTGACGTGGCCGAGCAGCCCGCCGATCTCGGCCCGGGCCTGTTCGGCCGACGGCCAGAACATCGGCCGGTAGTCCAGGTCCAGGACGGTGTGCTCCCGCCGGCCCCGGGCTTCGAGGATCTTCCGCTGGGTCGCCCGGGCCGGTTCCACGGACACGCCGGTGCCGGTGACCCACAGCAGCGGCACCGACTCGACGACGTCCCACGGCACGTCCTCGTCGGTCAGCGTCAGATCGGGCGCGATGGGGGAGCGGTAGAACAGCAGCGGCGGGTCCGCGGGCGGGTTCAGCTCGCAGAACACCACCGGCGTCTGCAGATCCGGTGACGTACCCACGAACTCCGGCGAGACGCCGAAGCCGTCGAGGGCTTGCCGGACGTAGTCGCCGAAGCCGTCCGGGCCGACCTTGGTGAGCACCGCCGTGCGCCGGCCGAGCCGCGCGGCGGCGACCGCGACGTTGGTCGCGGTCCCGCCGAGCGACTTGGCGAACGTGCTGACCCCGGCCAGCGGCACGCCGCTCTGTTCGGGATACAGGTCCACCCCGACCCGACCGATCGTCAGTGCGTCGATGGTCATGCCGCCTCCGCGGGAAAGAGTGCGTCGGCGGGCCTCACGCCTTCTCCACCTGCCGCAGCTCGTGCTCGAGGGCTTCCAGTTCGGCACCGCCCGCCATCTGCCGGGTCAGCTCGTTGATGTCGATGTCCTTCTTCTCGTACGCCCCGAGCGGCGCACCCCGCTTGAGCAGCAGGAACCGGTCGGCCACCGGGTAGGCGTGGTGCGGGTTGTGCGTGATCAGCACGACGCCGAGCCCGCGGTCACGAGCCTGGGCGACGTACTTCAGCACCACCCCGGCCTGCTTGACACCCAGCGCGGCCGTCGGCTCGTCGAGGATCAGCACCTTCGCGCCGAAGTGCACCGCCCGCGCGATCGCCACGCACTGGCGCTCACCGCCCGAGAGCGTCCCGACCGGCTGCTCGACGTCCCGCAAGTCGATGCCCATGTCGGACAGCGCCTGCTTGGTCGTCTCCCGTCCCTTGCGACGGTCGAGCATCCGGAACGGGCCGAACCCGGTCGTCGGCTCGGAGCCGAGGAAGAAGTTCCGCCAGACGCTCATCAGCGGCACCACCGCGAGGTCCTGGTACACCGTCGCGATGCCGCGGTCGAGGGCCTCGCGCGGCGAGGAGAACCGCACCGGCTCGCCCTCGACCAGGAACTCGCCGCGGTCGTGCTGGTGCACCCCGGCCAGGATCTTGATCAGCGTGGACTTCCCGGCGCCGTTGTCGCCGAGCACGCAGGTCACCTCGCCGGCGTGGACCACAGTGGACACATCGCGCAGCGCGATCACGCTGCCGTAGGTCTTCCCGATCTCGCGTACTTCGAGCAAGCTCATCGGCGTACCCTCTCCGCGCGGCGCCGGAAGGCGTTGTTGACCAGGACCGCGGCCAGCAGCATGACGCCGAGGAACAGCATGAACCAGTCGCTGTTCCACTGCGCGAACACGATGCCCTGCCGCGCCATGCCGAAGATCAGCGCGCCGATCGCCGCGCCCACCGCCGAGCCGAACCCGCCGGTGAGCAGGCAGCCGCCGATCACCGCGGCGATGATGTACTGGAACTCCAGCCCGATGCCCTGGTTCGCCTGCACGCTGGCGAACCGCAGGATGTTGATCGAGCCGACCAGCCACGCGCCGAGCGCGGTGCCCACGAACAGCAGGATCTTCGTGCGCACCACCGGCACGCCGACCGAGCGGGCCGATACCTGCGAGCCGCCGACCGCGAAGATCCAGTTGCCGAACCGGGTCCGCACCAGCAGCCACGCGGCGATCGCGGTGACGACGATCCACCAGATGATCGAGGACTGGAACTGCGTGCCGCCGATGTCGAACGTGGAGGCGAACAGGCTGCCGGCGGAGGCGTAACCGCTGGTCGAGCGCATGCCCGACACCTGCACGGTGTTGGTGACCAGCCGCGTCACGCCGAGGTTGAGCCCCTGCAGGGCCAGGAACGACCCCAGCGTGACGATGAAGCTGGGCAGCCCGGTTTTCATGACCAGCCAGCCGTTGAACGCGCCGACGCCGAGCGCGAAGACCAGCGAGGCCAGCAGCGCGAGCCAGACGTTCCAGCCCGCCTGCGTCGCCAGGATCGCGGTGACCAGCGACGTCGACGCCGTCATGACGCCGGCCGAGAGGTCGAACTCGCCGCCGACCATGAGCAGCGCGACCACGACGGCCATGATGCCCAGCGTCGAGGAGTCGTCGAGCCAGGTCGCGACGCCCAGCGGGCTGAGGAACTGGCCGGTGACGACCGAGAAGAAGACGAACACCAGCACGGCTCCGAGGAGCGCGCCGATTTCGGGGCGGACGACCAGGCGGTCGGTCAGCCCTTTCTTGGCGACGCGCTCGTCGGGCTGCGCCTGGATCGCTGCGGTCATCGCGTGCCGCGCTGCGCGTACGGGGCGATGGTGTCGATGTTGGTCTTGTCGACGAAGCCGGGGCCGGTCTGCACCGGGTGGCCGCCGCCGATGGTGTTGCCGTTCTCCTTGTACAGCTTGAGGAACACGATCGGCAGGTAGCCCTGCTCGTACTGCTGCTGGTCGACGGCGAAGAGGATGCTGCCATCCTTGATGGCCGTGACGACGTCGGCGTTCAGGTCGAAGGTGGCGACCTGGGCCTTGGAGCTCGCTTCCTTGGCCGCGGCGACCGCGCGGGCAGCGACCTGCGAGTTCAGCGCCAGCACCGCGTCGATCGACGGGTCGGACTGCAGCGCGCCGCGGATCCGGGCCTGCGCGTCGGTCGGGTTGGAGATGTCGACCTGCAGCGTCGTGACGTTGCCGAACGTCTGCTTCGCGCCGTCGCAGCGCTGGTTCTGGCCGATGTTGCCGGCCTCGTGGATGACGCACAGCAGCTTGGTCTTGCCCGCCGCCTTGAGCCGCTGCCCGGCGCCCTGGCCCGCCAGGCCCTCGCTCTGGCCGACGTGCGCGACCGCGCCGAACTGGGCGCTGAAGTCCTCGCCGGAGTTGATGGTGATGACCGGGATGCCGGCCTTGACCGCGTTCTGGATCGACGTCTGCAGGGCCTGCGGGTTCGCCATCGAGACGACCAGGCCGCCGACCTTCTGCGCCACCGCGTTGTCGATCAGCCGGGCCTGGTTGCCGGGGTCGCCGTCGGAGAAGTAGTCGACGCCGACGTTCAGGTCCTTGCCCGCCTGCTCGGCGCCGTTCTTGACGACGTTCCAGAAGGCGTCGCCGGCGCTGCCGTGGGTGACCACGGCGACCTTGAGCGGGCCGCCCGTGCTCGGCGCCGGGGCGGCCGAGGAACTGGAGCTGCTGTTCGAGTTGTCGGCGGCCGGGCCGCTGCAGGCGGAGAGGACCAGCCCGGCGGCGGCGATCGCCGCCACGCCGGCCAGCTTCTTGAGAGAGAACACAGTCACTCCTTCGGGACCAGGTTTTCAGAGGGAGTCGGTGATCGTCGCGAGGTGGGCCAGGCTGCGCCCGGTGTCCCGCCGGGGCAGGTCGTTGGGGCTCTCCTCGCCGAGGGCGGTGTCCTGTTCGAGGACGTACCAGCCGTCGTAGCCGGCGGCCTGGACCGAGCGCACCAGCGCCGCCACGTCCACGTCGCCTTCGCCGAGCGGGGTGTACATGCCCCGCCCGACCGCGTCGGTGTAGGCCAGCCGGCCCGCGCGCACTTCGGCCGCGAGGTCTTCCCGGACGTCCTTGAGATGCACGTGCCCCACCCGTTCGGGATACCGCTTCGCCAGCTCCACCGGATCCGTCCCGCCGATCATCAGGTGCCCGGTGTCGAGGCACAACCCGAGATCGGAATCGGCGAGGAAGCGCTCGACCTCGGCCTGCTGCTCCACGTGCGTCCCGACGTGCGGGTGCAGCACCGTGCGCAGGCCGTGGCGCGCCGCGACGTCCCGGATCTTCCCGGCGGTGCCGACGAGGGTCGCCCATTCGGCGTCGGTGAGCCGCGGGCGCTCGTCGTAGCCCTCGAGGCCCGTCGCGGCGGCGAGGACGAGGACGTCACCCCCGCAGGCCGCGAAGAGCGCGGCCGACTCCTCGGCTTCGGCCAGCGCCCGCTCCGGGTGCTCGTGGAGGACGACGGCGAGGAAGCCGCCGACGAGCGTCAGGTCGTACCCCGCCAGCAGCTCGCGCAGGGCGGCGGGCTCGCGGGGCAGGTACCCGGGCGGCCCCAGCTCGGTGGCCTGGACGCCGAGCGCCGCCATCTCGGCCAGCACGGTGGCCGCGTCCAGCACCCGGCCCCAGCCCGGTACTTCGCAGACGCCCCAGGAGATCGGGGCGGCGGCCACGCGGATCGTCGCTGTCACAAGGGGCCTCCGTTGGTCCGTTGGAGCGCTCTATTGATTAGAGCGCTCTAATCTTGTAGCGTCCGTCACACCAAGTCAAGGCCGAGTTTTCCGAGATCAGGGGGGTGGGGTCGTGCGTCCGACGATGGAGGACGTCGCCGCGCGGGCGGGAGTTTCCCGCGCGCTGGTCTCCCTGGTGATGCGGAATTCACCGAAGGTGTCCGACGCGCGGCGCGCCGCCGTGCTGCGCGCGGCCGAAGAGCTCGGCTACCAGCCGCACGTGATGGCGCGGTCGCTGGCCAGCAGGACGTCCACCGTGCTCGGCGTGATGGTCAACGACCTGCGCAACGCCTTCTTCGCCGACATCGTCGAGGAACTGGACGCTGCCGCGCAGGCGGCGGGGTTCGACCTGATCCTCAACACCGGCGGCCGCAGTCCCACGCGGGAGTGGAACGCCCTGCACAACCTGCTTTCCTTCCGCCCGGCCGGGATCATCCTGCTCTCGCCGGTCGTCCCGGCGGCGTCGATCCAGATCGCGGCCAAGCAGTGCCCGGTCGTCCTGGTCTCGCGGACGGTCCGGTCGTCCATTGTGGACACGGTGAACGACGACGGCGAGGCGGGCTCGGCGCTGGCGGTCGACCACCTGGTCGGCCTCGGGCACCGGCGCATCGCGCACCTCGACGGCGGCGGCGCGGCCGGCGCGGCGCAGCGGCGGCGCGGGTTCGAGGCGGCGATGCGGCGGCACGGCCTCGAGCCGATCGTCGTGCGCAGCGAACACACCGACATCGGGGGTGAGAACGCCGTGCGCGAGCTGCTCGCCGCGTACCTCCGCCCGGACCTGCCGACGGGTTTGGTCTCGGGCAACGACTTCAACGCCGTGGGCGCGATCTCGGCGCTCGAGGAGGCCGGGCTGCGGGTGCCCGAGGACGTCTCGGTCGTCGGCTACGACAACACGTCGCTGGCCGCGCTGCGGCACCTGTCGCTGACCACGGTGGACCAGCCGCGCACGGAGATGGCGCGGCTGGCCTTCGCGGCGCTGCTCGAGCGCGTCCGCGGGGAGCGCACGGAGCCGGTCCGGCACCTGCTGCACCCGTCACTGGTGGTCCGCGCGACCACCGCCGAATCCACCGCAGGAGAAGGAGCTTCACGATGAGGTTGGGACTGGCGGGCACCGGCCGGATCGGCACCGCGCACGCGGAAACGCTGAAGGGCTTCGACGAGGTCGAGTCGGTCGTCGTGGCCGACGTCGACCCCGCGCGGGCCGCCTCGGCCGCCGCGAAGCTCGGTGTCGAACCGGTTCCCCTGGACGAGCTGTTCGCCGCGGGGCTGGACGGCGTGGTCGTCACGGCGGCCACGGACGCGCACCCGGGCCTGATCATCGCGGCCGTCGACGCGGGCATCCCGGTGTTCTGCGAAAAGCCGGTGGCGGCGGACATCCCGGGCACCCTGGCGGTGATCGACCGCATCGGCGCTTCGGACGTCCCGGTCCAGATCGGTTTCCAGCGCCGGTTCGACGCCGGTTACGCGGCGGCGCGGGCGGCGGTCGGGTCCGGTGAGCTCGGCTGGCTGCACACGCTGCGTGCGACGACGTTCGACCCGGCGCCCCCGCCGGCGGAGTACGTGGCCCACTCGGGCGGGCTGTTCCGCGACTGCGGCGTCCACGACTTCGACATCATCCGCTGGGTGAGCGGCCGCGAGGTCGAGGAGGTGTACGCGATCGGCGCGAACCGCGGCGAGCGGTTCTTCCGCGACGCGGGCGACGTCGACACGGCGGCGGCGACACTGACCCTGGACGACGGCACCCTGGCGACGGTGTCGCTGACCCGCTACAACGGCGCGGGGTACGACGTGCGCCTCGACGTGCTCGGCTCGGTTTCCGGTGTGGTGGTCGGGCTGGACGACCGGGCGCCGCTGCGGTCGGTCGAGCCGGGGGTGGCGCCGCTGCCCGGGCCGGCCTACCCCGGGTTCATGGAGCGGTTCCGGCCGGCGTACACGACGGAGCTGCGGGCGTTCCTGGACGTCGTCGCGGGCCGGGCGCCGGTGCCGTGCGGGGCGGCGGACGCGTTGGAGGCGTTCTACATCGCGGAGGCGTGCGAGGTGTCGCGCCGGGACCGGCGGCCGGTCCGGCTGGCCGAGGTCAGGCGCTGAGCAGCTTGCGGACCGTGCGCTCGACGAGCGCCGCGGCCTTCGGCGGGGGAGTGCGGCCGGTCGAGAGGTAGCGGTGGACGACCGCGCGCGGAATTTCGACCAGGGCGAGCACGACCTCTTCGTCCGTGGCGCCGGTGAGCGGCGGCAGGTTCAGCGTCGCGCGTTTCAGCGCGCCGCGCAGTTCCTGTTCCGCTTCGGCGAGGGCCGCGTGCGCCTCGGCGGACCAGCCGGCCGGCTCGAAGGCCTGCAGGCCCGCGTCGAGGACCCGCGCGCCCTCGGGGTGCTTGCGGCACCAGTGGACGACGCTCGTCGCGGCCGCCACCGCCGCTTCGACGTCGGTTGCGTCGCCGAGGGCGGCGGTGAAGGTGTCCTGGAAGTCGCGCAGGGTGCGGAGCCAGAGCCGGGCGAGCAGGGCCGGACGGTCCGGGAAGCGGTGGTAGATCGAGCCGTTCGGCGCGCCGGCGGCCTTCGCGGTGGCCGCCATCGTGACCGCCCGGGCACCCCCGCCGGCGAACAGCGCCGCGGCGGCGTCGAGGAACTGCGCTGTGGTGTGCGTCGCGGGCCGGCCCATGTTGTAGAGACTATGCTCTAATACGTTCTGGAGGACAGTCTCCAGAACGGGAGGGCCTCACCGTGGTCCGCAACGTGCACACCCGGCGGTTCCCCGCGTCCCGGGCGCATCTCACCGAGCTCCTCGAAACCCTCGGCACCCCCGGCGACCGCCTGTGGCCGGTGGCGGACTGGCCGCCGGCGCGGCTGGACGGCCCCCGGGTCCCGGGCACCCCGGCCGGCCACGGCCCGGTCCGCTACGTGCTCACCGACGTCGCCCCGGACCGCCTCCGCTTCCGGTTCACGGCCCCGGCGGGCGTCCACGGACACCACGAGTTCGCGATCGACGGCGACGCGCTGACCCACGTCCTGTCGGCGACCCTGCACGGCTGGGCCCGGCTGACGTGGCCGCTGTTCTTCCGGCCGTTGCACGACGCCGTGCTGGAGCAGCTGCTGGACCGGGCGGAGTTCGAGCTGACCGGCCGGGTCGCCGAGCCGGTCCGGTGGTCGCCCTGCGTCCGGTTCCTGCGCGGGCTGGGGCGGCTGCGCCCCGGGCGGCCGGCGGCGCTCAGGCCGTGACGCGCCAGTGCTCGACGATCCGGCCGTCCCGGAGCCGCTCGATCTGCATCTGCCGCGCGGGTTCCGGCCCGAAGCCGTGGACCAGCAGGTGCGCGGCCACGAGGTCGCCGTCCGCCAGCAGGTGGACCTCCTCGAACCGCAGGCCGGGCGCCTGCCGCCGGAGGTCCTCGACGATCGGCTTGAGGCCTGCCGGACCGCGCGGCAGGTCCGGCAGGCTCGGGCTGTGGTTGACGTACGCCGGGTCGATGAGCTCGTCGAAGGCGGCGAGGTCACCGCGGTTGAACGCGGCCAGGTAGCGGCGGACGACGTCAATGTTGGTCATGCCGCCAGGCAACCAGCGGCCCGGCGGGAACGGAAATACGCCATTTATGCTGATGGCGTATGAATGGGTTCGAGGCTTTCGTCGCGGTCGCCGAGGAGCTGCACTTCGGCCGCGCCGCCGACCGGCTGGGCGTCAGCCAGCCGACGCTCTCGCGGGCGGTCGGCGGGCTCGAGCGCGCGCTCGGCGTGACGCTCTTCGACCGCACCACCCGCCGCGTCGCGCTGACGGCCGAAGGGGAGGCGATGCTGCCCGACGCCCGCACCGTCGTGGACGCGGCCCAGGCCGCCGGGCGCCGGGCGCGTCGCGCGGGAGGCTTGGTGGTGGTGTCCAAACCGGACGGTGACGGCGGCCTCCTGCCGGGCATCCTCGCGGCCTTGGCCGAGCCCGCCGAACTGCTGTTCGCGACGACGGGTGACGAAGCGGCCCGCATGCTGCGCGACGGCCGCGGGGACGTCGCCCTGCTGGCCGCGCCCTTCGACCGGATGGGGCTGGACGTCGAGCAGGTCCGCGCCGAGCCACGGGTGGCGGCCCAGCCGCGGGGCCGGGAGGCGACGACGCTCGCGGAGGTGCTCGCTCGCCCGGCGGTGACGTGGCCGGGTGTCGACGAGCGGCTCGACGCGTACTACCGCGCGCGGGACACCGAACCCGCCGACGCTCCGCCGGCGAGGTACGGGCCGCCGGCGAAGGACCTCGCCGAGGCGCTGCGGTGGGTCGAACTCGGCCAGGCGGTGACGTTCCTGCCGGAGTCGGTCGCCCGGCGGTACCCGCGCGACGGGATCGCGTACCGCCGGATCGACGGGCTCAGCGAGGCGCGGCTCCAGGTGGCCTGGCCGGAGACCTCCCGTTCACCGCGGGTGGCGGCCTTCGTGCGTGCCGCGCTCGGCCAGTAGCGGCAGGATCTCGGTCCGCACGTACTCCAGCCCGTCCCGTTCGGGGAGGATGTGCGGCCCCTGCACCCAGACGACCCCGTGCCGCACCGCCGCGGCGGTCACCCGCTCCCGCAGTTCACCCACCACTCCCGCGCCCAGCACCAGGGCGTCCACCAACCCCAGCCGCGCCAGAACGGCTTCCTCCGAAGCGACGCCGTCCGCGGCGAAACCCGCCGCGGACAGCGCCGCCGTCACCCTCGAAACCGTGGCCGGGTTGCGGCCGAACAGCAGCACCTTCATGCCGCCCAGGATCACACTTCAAGGGCGCTCGAAGTCAAGAGAGTTCGAGCGTGGGGGAGTACATCTCGATCCAGTGGTACAGGTCGAGCAGCCGGTCCAGGCCGATGCGCATGGCCGGGTCCATGGTCGCCGAGTCCACTTCGGACGCCCGGTGCGCCCACGACCGGTCCACCAGCTCGAACACCTCGTGCTTCGGCTCGGCCAGTACCTCCTTGACCTGCTGCTGCAACGCCGCCGCGTACCCCGGGTCCTGGGTCGAGGGGTACGGGCTCTTCACCCGCTGGGCCACCGACTCCGGCAGGACGTGCTTGGTCGCGTGCCGCAGCAAGCTCTTCTCGCGGCCGTCGAACGTCTTCAGCGACCACGGGGTGTTGTACACGTACTCGACCAGGCGGTGGTCGCAGAACGGCACGCGGACCTCGAGGCCCACCGCCATCGACGCGCGGTCCTTGCGGTCGAGCAGCATCCGGACGAACCGGGTCAGGTGCAGGTGGCAGATCGTCCGCATCCGCGCCTCGATCGCGGACTCGCCGTCCAGGTGCTCGACCGCGGACACGGCCGTCGCGTACTGGTCGGCGATGTAGGACTCGACGTCGAGCTTCTTCACCAGCTCCGGCGTGTACAGCGTCGACCGCTCGTCCATCATCGACGTGCGGAACGCCAGCCACGGGAACGTGTCCGCGTTGACCGCCTTCTCGTCGTGGAACCAGCGGTAGCCGCCGAACACCTCGTCGGCCGACTCGCCCGACAGCGCCACCGTCGACTGGCCGCGGATCGCCTTGAACAGCAGGTACAGCGAGGTGTCCATGTCGCCGAGGCCGGCCGGGATGTCGCGCGCCCGCAGCACCGCGCGCCGGACCTCGGGATCGGTGAGGTCGCCCGGGTTCAGCATGACGTCTTCGTGCGCGGAGTTCACCAGCTGGGCGACGTCCCGCACGAACGGCGAGTCCGCCGTGTCGCGCATCTCGTCCGGCTTGAAGTTCTCCTCCTGGCCGAAGAAGTCGACGGAGAACGTCCGCAGCTGCTCGCCCTGCTCGGCCAGGCGCGCGGCGGCCAGGCCGGTCACGGCGCTGGAGTCCAGGCCGCCCGAGAGCAGGACGCAGCGGGGGACGTCGGCGACCAGCTGCCGGTTGACGATGTCCGTCATCAGCTCGCGCACCCGCGCGACCGTCGTCTCCTGGTCGTCGGTGTGCTGCTTCGCGTCCAGCTTCCAGTACGTGCGCGTCCGGATGCCCTCGCGGGACACCGTGACGATCGTGCCGGGCTGGACCTCTTCCATGTCCTTCCACAGCGACCAGCCCGGCCGCTTGGTGAAGCCGGCGAGCTCGCGGAGGCCGTCGAGGTCGACGACCTTCTTCGCGAGCGGGTTCGCCAGGATCGCCTTCGGCTCGGAGCCGAACAGCACGCCGTCGGGCGTCGGGTAGTAGTAGAACGGCTTGATGCCCATCCGGTCGCGGATCATGACCAGCCGGTCGTCGCGCTCGTCCCAGATCGCGAAGGCGTACATGCCGTTGAGGTGGTCGACGACCGCGTCGCCCCACTGCAGGTAACCGTGCAGCACGACCTCGGTGTCGCTGTCGGTTTCCCACTTGTGGCCGAGCTTCGTCAGCTCTTCCTTCAGCTCGGTGAAGTTGTAGGCCTCACCGCTGTAGACCATCGCGATGTCGCCGTTCGGCGTGTGCACCGTCATGGGCTGACGGCCGCCGGGCAGGTCGATGATGGCCAGCCGCCGGTGGCCGAGCGCGACGTGCGTGCGCACCCAGGTGCCCTCGTCGTCCGGGCCGCGGCAGGACATGGTCGCGGTCATCGCGTCGACCACGTCCCGGCGGCGGGTGAGGTCGGCGTCGTAGGAAACCCAGCCGGCGATACCGCACATAGGTGATCCCCTCTCCCGAAGATTTGCTTAGCCGATACAACTATCGGTAACACAGGTGTAACACGACCCGAAGATCTTGTCTGCCCGAATTGCACGTTCCGCACCTGTTCCGTCACGCGTTGTGTCGCGAGTCACTAACCAACCGCATACGGTGAGCAACGGGCAAACGTTTGCGTGACGGCCGCCACCGGCCATCAAGGGCGCGTAAAGGCGTGTCAGGAACGCATCAAGGCGCCATCAGCCGACGCCGCAAGGGCCGCTCGAAGCCGCAGAGTGACGTCGTCGCGGTCACCGAACCCGGTGACCTGTCCTGAGAGGTGCCCTGTGGCCGACTTGCTCTACGCCGTTCTGCTGATCGGCGTGTTCGTGGTGCTGGCGCTGGTGCTGCGCGGCTTGGAAAAGCTGTGAGCGCCGTGGCCAACGTCGTGGGCGGGCTGCTCGCGCTCGGCCTGCTCGTCTACTTGTTCGTCGCGCTGATCAGGCCGGAGAAATTCTGATGCGCCCCGACGTACTCTTCCCCGCGGAGGGGCCGAAATGACCGACACGACGGCCGGGCTCATCCAGCTCGGTCTGCTCCTCGCCGCCCTCGCTGCGGTCTACAAACCGCTTGGCGATTACCTGGCGCGCGTCTTCTCCACCGGGAAGCACCTGAAGCTCGAGAAGGGCCTCTACCGGCTCTTCCGCGTCGACCCGGACGCCGAGCAGCGGTGGCCGACGTACGCCGCGGGCGTGCTCGGCTTCTCGTTCGTCTCGGTCGTCCTGCTCTACCTCCTCCAGCGGCTGCAGCCGCTGCTGCCGTGGAGCCTGGGGCGCGGCTCGGTGAGCCCCGCCGTCGCCTTCAACACGGCGGTTTCGTTCGTCACCAACACGAACTGGCAGTCCTACGTCCCCGAGACGACGATGGGCCACTTCGTGCAGATGGCCGGGCTGACCGTGCAGAACTTCCTGTCGGCGGCCGTCGGCCTGGCCGTGGCGATCGCGGTGACGCGCGGGTTCGTCCGGGCGAAGACCGACCGGCTCGGCAACTTCTGGGTGGACCTGACCCGCGGCACGGTTCGCGTGCTGCTGCCGATGGCGTTCGCGTTCGCGCTCGTGCTCGTCGCGCTCGGCGTGGTGCAGAGCCTCAAAGCCGGTGTCGCCGTCACGAACCCGGACGGCAGCCACAGCACCATCGCGCTGGCCCCGGCGGCGAGCCAGGAGGCCATCAAGGAACTCGGTACGAACGGCGGCGGCATCTTCAACGCCAACTCCGCGCACCCCTTCGAAAACCCCACCGCGTGGTCGAACCTCGTCCAGCTGTTCCTGATCCTGGTGGTCCCGGTCAGCCTGACGCGCGCGTTCGGGACGCTGGTCGGCAACCGCCGCCAGGGGTACGTCCTGCTGAGCGTGATGAGCCTGCTGTGGGCGGCTTCGCTGGCGCTCATCTGGTTTTCCGAGGCCAAGGCGACCAATCCGGCCGCGCTGGCCGCGGGCGCGAGCATGGAGGGCAAGGAACAGCGGTTCGGCATCGGCGCGACATCGCTCTTCGCCGACACCACCACGGGCACGTCGACCGGCGCGGTCAACGGCGCCCACGACAGTCTCTCGGGACTCGGCGGCGGCGGGCCGCTGCTGAACATGCTCTACGGCGAGATCTCGCCCGGCGGCGTCGGCACCGGCCTCTACGGCATCCTCGTGCTGGCGATCATCGCGATGTTCCTGGCCGGCCTGATGGTCGGGCGCACGCCGGAGTACCTCGGCAAGAAGCTCGGCAAGCGCGAGGTCACCTGCGCGGCCATCGCCATGCTCGCCATGCCGACGGTCGTGCTCCTCGGCTCCGGGATCGCCCTGCTCCTGCCGGGCACGGCGGGCGCGCTGGGCAACTCCGGCGCGCACGGGCTTTCCGAGATCCTCTACGGCTACGCGTCGACCGGCAACAACAACGGCAGCGCGTTCGGCGGCCTGACCGCGACGAGCGACTGGTTCCAGTCGTCGTTCGGCGTCGCCATGGCGTTCGGCCGGTTCGTGCCCATCCTCGCCGTGCTCTGCCTGGCCGGTTCCCTGGCCGCCCAGCGGAAGGTGCCCGAAACCGCGGGCACCCTGCCGACCACCGGGCCGCTGTTCGCCACCCTGCTCACCGGCACGGTGGGGCTCGTCGCGGCCCTCACGTTCATCCCGGCGCTCGCGCTCGGGCCCATCGCGGAGGCACTCGCATGACCGTCACCGAAGAACGCCCCCAGGTGACTCCCGCCGAATGCAGAAGCCGGGTCGGCGCCGGCGTCTTCAGCCCGCGGCAGCTCTGGACGTCGCTGCCGGAGGCGCTGCGGAAGCTGAACCCGAAGCACCAGCTCGGCAACCCGGTGATGTTCGTGGTGTGGGCGGGGTCCGCGCTCACCACCGTCTTCGCCGTCGCCGACCCGAGCGTGTTCACCATCCTGATCGCCGTCTGGCTGTGGTTCACGGTCCTCTTCGCGAACCTCGCCGAGGCCGTCGCGGAGGGCCGCGGCAAGGCCCAGGCCGAAAGCCTGCGGCGGTCGAAGAAGGAGACCGTCGCCCGGCGCCTCACCGGAACCGGCTCCGAAGAACAGGTACCGGGTGTCGAGCTCAAGGTCGGCGACCTGGTCGTCGTCGAGGCGGGTCAGGTCATCCCGGGCGACGGCGACGTCGTCGAGGGCATCGCGACCGTCGACGAGTCGGCGATCACCGGCGAGTCGGCCCCGGTCATCCGCGAGTCCGGCGGCGACCGCAGCGCCGTCACCGGCGGCACGACCGTGCTCAGCGACCGGATCGTCGTGCGGATCACCACCAAGCCCGGCGAGTCCTTCGTGGACCGCATGATCGCGCTGGTGGAAGGCGCTTCGCGGCAGAAGACGCCGAACGAGATCGCGCTGACCATCCTGCTCTCGACCCTGACGATCATCTTCCTGCTCGCCGTCGTCGCGCTGCAGCCGATGGCCCGCTACTCCGGCTCCGAGCAGTCGGTGGTCGTGCTGACCGCGCTGCTCGTCTGCCTGATCCCGACGACGATCGGCGCGCTGCTGAGCGCCATCGGTATCGCGGGCATGGACCGCCTGGTGCAGCGCAACGTCTTGGCGACCAGCGGCCGCGCGGTCGAGGCCGCGGGCGACGTCTCGACGCTGCTGCTCGACAAGACCGGCACGATCACCTTCGGCAACCGCCGGGCGACCGAGCTGATCCCGGTCGGCACGTCCACCCCGGACGAACTCGCCCGCGCCGCCCGGCTGGCCAGCCTGGCCGACGAGACCCCCGAGGGCCGCAGCGTCGTCGAGCTGACGGCGGAGTACGCGGCGCAGGACGAGCGCGGCGAGTTCGTGCCCTTCACCGCGCAGACCCGGATGAGCGGTCTCGACCTCGGGAGCCGGCGCATCCGCAAGGGCGCCGCGTCCGCGGTTCGCGCCTGGGTGCGCGACAACGGCGGCGAGTTCCCCGACGAGACCGAGCGGGTGGTCGACGAAATCAGCGCCCAGGGCGGCACGCCGCTGGTCGTCGCGGAAGACGGCGTGGTGCGCGGCGTGATCCGGCTGTCCGACGTGGTCAAGCCGGGCATGAAGGACCGCTTCGCCGAACTGCGCGCGATGGGCATCAAGACGGTGATGATCACCGGCGACAACCCGCTCACCGCGAAGGCCATCGCCGCGGACGCCGGTGTCGACGACTACCTCGCCGAAGCCAAGCCCGAAGACAAGATGGCGCTGATCAAGCGGGAGCAGGAGGGCGGCCGGCTGGTCGCGATGACCGGCGACGGCACCAACGACGCCCCGGCGCTCGCGCAGGCCGACGTCGGCGTCGCCATGAACACCGGCACCTCGGCCGCCAAGGAAGCCGGGAACATGGTCGACCTCGACAGCGACCCGACGAAGCTGATCGAGATCGTCGAAATCGGCAAGCAGCTGCTGATCACCCGCGGCGCGCTGACCACGTTCAGCGTCGCCAACGACCTCGCCAAGTACTTCGCCATCCTGCCCGCGATGTTCACCGGCATCTACGCCCAGCTCGGCGGGCTGAACGTCATGCACCTGGCCACGCCGAAGTCGGCGATCCTCTCCGCGGTCATCTTCAACGCGCTGATCATCGTCGTGCTCATCCCGCTGGCCCTGCGCGGCGTGCGGTACAAGCCGTCGTCGGCTTCGGCCCTGCTGCGCCGCAACCTGCTCGTCTACGGCCTCGGCGGGATCGTCAGCCCCTTCCTCGGGATCTGGCTGATCGACCTGCTCGTCCGTCTCGTCCCCGGAATCGGGTGAACACCGTGCACACGCTCGTCAAACAGACCTGGGCCGGGCTGCGCGTCCTGCTCGTCATGACCGTCCTGCTCGGCGTCCTCTACCCGCTGGCGGTGTGGGCGATCGCCCGCATCCCCGGCCTGGAAGGCCACGCCGAAGGCTCGGTCGTCACGCAGAACGGCCAGGCCGTGGGGTCGTCGCTGATCGGCGTCGACCCGGTGCCCGCCGACCCCGCGCACGACCCGTGGTTCCACACCCGGCCCTCGGCGGCCACCCCCGACGTGCCGTCCGGCGCGTCCAACAAGGGGCCCTACAACGAGGACCTCGTGAAGACCATCGGGGAGCGCAAAGCCGCCATCGCGAAGCGCGAAGGCGTGTCACCCGGTCAGGTACCGCCGGACGCCGTGACGGCGTCGGGCTCGGGCCTCGACCCCGACATCAGCGTCGCCTACGCCGATCTCCAGGCAGCGCGGGTCGCGCGGAACACCGGCCTGCCCCTCGACCGGGTGAAACAGCTGATCGCGCAGCACACGAGCGGGGCCGGGATCGGCGTCCCCGGGGTGGATGTGCTCCCGCTCAACTTGGCCGTGCGCGCGGCGGCCGGAGAGGCACACTGACAGCGTGACCACCGAAGACACGCCGAAGCCGCGCCGGGGAGAGCTGAGGATCTACCTCGGCGCGGCGCCGGGCGTCGGCAAGACGTTCGCCATGCTCGGCGAAGCGCGCCGGCGCCTCGACCGCGGCACCGACGTCGTCATCGGGCTGGTGGAGACGCACGGCCGCGCGAAGACCGCGGAACTCCTCGACGGCCTCGAGACCGTCCCGCGGCGGCACGCCGAGCACCGCGGGCGCGCGTTCGACGAGATGGACGTCGACGCGATCCTCACCCGCGCGCCCGAGGTCGCCGTCGTCGACGAACTGGCCCACACCAACGTGCCGGGCTCGCGCAACGCGAAGCGCTGGCAAGACGTCGAAGAGCTCCTGGAAGCGGGCATCGACGTGCTGTCCACGGTCAACGTGCAGCACCTGCAGAGCCTCAACGACGTCGTCGAGCGGATCACCGGCGTCACGCAGCAGGAGACCGTCCCGGACGAGGTCGTCCGCCGCGCCGAGCAGCTCGAGCTGGTCGACATCACGCCGGAGGCGCTGCGGCGGCGGCTCGCGCACGGCAACGTCTACCCGGCCGAGCGGATCGACGCCGCCCTCGGCAACTACTTCCGCCCCGGCAACCTGACGGCGCTGCGGGAGCTGGCGCTGCTGTGGGTGGCCGACCAAGTGGACGTCGCGCTCCAGCGTTACCGCGCCGAGCAGCGGATCACCGACACGTGGGAGGCGCGCGAACGCGTCGTCGTCTCGATCACCGGCGGGCCGGAGAGCGAGACGCTCATCCGCCGGGCCAGCCGCATCGCCACCCGCGCCGGCGCCGAGCTGCAGGTGGTGCACATCCTGCGCGGCGACGGCCTGACCGGGATCGGGCCGGCCGCGATGGCCCGCTACCGCAAGCTCGCCGAAGAGGTCGGGGCGACGTTCCACACGGTGGTCGGCGACGACGTCCCGGGTGCCCTGCTGGACTTCGCCCGTGGGGTCAACGCGACCCAGCTGGTGCTCGGGACCTCGCGGCGCTCGCGCGTGGCGCGGCTGTTCGACGAGGGCATCGGCGCCTCGGTGGTCCGCCGGTCCGGGCACATCGACGTGCACATGGTCACCCACTCCGAGGCGGGCGGGCGCCTGCGAACCGGGCTGGCGGCCAGCCCGCTCGGGCTGTCCCGGCTGGTGACGGGCTGGGTGCTGGGGGTCGTGCTGCCGGTGCTGGTGACCCTCGTCGGCGTCTTCGTGCCGACCGGGCTCGACTTCGCCACCGACGTCATCGCCTACGTCCTGGTCACCGTCGTCGTCGCCCTGGTCGGCGGCCTCGGGCCGGCGCTGGTCGCGGCCGTGCTCGGCGCCGGGCTGCTCAACTTCTTCTTCACGCCGCCGCTGTACACCCTCGACGTGCACACCCCGCAGAACCTCGTGACGCTGATCGCGATGGTCGTGGTCGCGGTGCTGGTCGCGCTGGTCGTCGACCAGGCTGCGCGCCGGGCCACGCAGGCGGCGCGGGCGCGGACCGAGGCGGCGCTGCTGGCCTCCTACGCCCGGACCGTGCTCACGCACGCGAACCCGATCGAGCGGCTGCTGGCGAAGGTCCGCGAGAACTTCGCGCTGACGTCGGTGACGCTGCTGGAGAAGCGGGACGGCGCCTGGCAGTGCGTGGCGACCTCCGGGGAGCACCCCTGCGCCGACCCGGACGAGGCCGACGCCGACATCGCCGTCACCGCCGACGTGCACCTGACGTTGCGCGGGCGGGCGCTGCCCGCGGCCGACCGGCGCGTGCTGGAAGCCGTGGCGGGCCAGGCGTTCCTGGCCCTGCGGCAGCAGCGCGCCGCGGCCGCGGCGGCGCGCGCCGAGCGCAAGGCCGAGGCGACCGAGCTGCGCACGACGTTGCTTTCGGCCGTCGGCCACGACCTGCGGACGCCGCTGACGTCGATCAAGGCGTCGATCGGCAGCCTGCGTGCCGCGGACCTGCAGTTGTCCGAAGAGGACACCGCGGAACTGATGGAGGCCATCGAGCTGTCCGCCGACCGGCTCGCCGGGCTGATCGACAACCTCCTCGACTCGTCGCGGCTGGCCACCGGGGCGGTGCGCCCGCACCTGCGCCCGGTGGGCTACGACGAGGTCGTCGCGCACGCGCTGTCCAATGTGGACAGGTCGGACGACGTCGTGGTGGCCGTCGACGACCGGCTCCCGTCGGTGCTGGCCGACCCCGGCCTGCTGGAGCGGGTGGTGGCGAACGTGCTGGACAACGCCCTGCGCCACGGCGTCGACGAAACCGGCGGGGCCCCGGTTTCGGCACGGGCCAGCGCGCACTCCGGGCAGGTCGAGCTGCGGATCGTCGACCACGGCAAGGGCCTGCGCAAGGGCGCCGCGGACTCGGCGTTCGCGCCGTTCCAGCGGCTCGGCGGCGACCGGGACGCGACGCCGGGCGTCGGGCTCGGGCTGTCGGTGGCGAAGGGGTTCACCGAGGCGATGGGCGGCACGATCCGCGCCGAGGACACCCCGGGCGGCGGGCTCACGATCGTCGTCTCCTTGCCCGCGTTCAGTGTGGAGTTCCAGGAGGAGGGGGTGCGATGAGTGACCCGGGCGCCACCGTGCTGGTGGTGGACGACGAGCCGCAGATCGTGCGGGCACTGCGGATCAACCTGACCGCCCGCGGCTACAAGGTGATCACCGCGCACGACGGCACGGCCGCGTTGAAGGCGGTCGCCGAGACCAAGCCCGACGTCGTCGTGCTCGACCTCGGCCTGCCCGACCTCGACGGCACCGAGGTGATCGCGGGCCTGCGCGGCTGGACGACGGTCCCGATCATCGTCCTGTCGGCCCGCGGCGACTCGGCGGACAAGGTCGAGGCCCTCGACGCGGGCGCCGACGACTACGTGACGAAGCCGTTCGGCATGGACGAGCTCCTGGCCCGCCTGCGCGCGGCGGTCCGCCGCTCGGCGGTGGCGGGCGCGGACGGCGCGGACGCGGTGGTGGACACGGCGTCGTTCAGCGTCGACCTGGCGGCGAAGAAGGTCCGCCGCCACGACGGCGTGGAGGTCCACCTGACGAAGACGGAGTGGGGCGTGCTGGAGCTGCTGGTCCGCAACCGCGGCCGGCTGGTGGCGCAGAAGCAGCTCCTGCACGAGGTGTGGGGCCCGTCGTACGAGACGGAGTCCCACTACCTGCGGGTGTACCTGGCCCAGCTGCGGCGGAAACTGGAGCTGGAGCCGTCCCGGCCCCGGCACCTGCTGACCGAACCGGGGATGGGGTACCGCTTCGAGGTCTGACCCGGTGGGTAACTCCTTCAGGTGACCGAGGGGGAATCCGGAAGAACGAGACGACGCGGCCGGAAAGCGGTGCTGCTGCTCCTGGGCTCGGTGCTGGTCTACCTGGCCGGGGTCGGGATCGGCGCCCTCCTGCACCGGCCGGACCCGTGGAGCCAGGGCATCGTCGGCCTGGGCGCGTTCCTCGGCCCGGTGATCGCGAACCTTTGGTTCGGCCGGATCCGGCGCGATGCGCCGCCCTAGAACCTGCTCGCTTGCGTCCCGCTTCGAGGTCGCACCCACCGGGTACCCCCGGTGGGTGACTGAGGGGTCGAAGAAGGGGTCGTGGGGCGGCCCGTCTGCGGCGATCGCCGCGTGGCTGGCGGCGGGGACGACGCTCGTCGCGCTCGGCAATGTGCTGCTGCTCGTCGACGAAGGCGGTTTCCCCGGCTGGCGGGCTTGGCTGCGGATGGCCGCCATTGCCGGGCAGGGACTGCTCGCGGCCTGGTTCTGGACGCTGTCCGTCCGGCGCCGGCGCGACCGGGGCAGCTAGAACCAGAAGGTCGGCTGCTCCATCCCGAACCGCAGCTTCGCGTACCGCTTGGACGCCGCGGCCGAGAAGTAGATGTGCTGGGCCGCCGCGTGGAGGTCGCGGAAGCAGCGCTGCATCGGCTGGTCCGCGTGCAGCGCGCCCGCACCCGCGTAGCCGAACGCGATGTTAACCGCGCTCAGCGAGGCTTGCATCGCCTGCTGGGCCGCCAGCAGGAACTGGCCCCGCTGCCGGACGTCCGGGACGTCACCCGCGGACGCCGTGTCCCACAGGGTGCCCAGTGCCTCGAAGACGAACGCGCGGGCCGACCGCAGCCGACCTTCCGCGCGGGTCAGGGCGAGCTGGACGTCGCCGTCCTCGGCGATCGGGCCCGGGCCCGGCGGGCGGAACTTGGCCGGGGCGAACCCGGTGAACTCGTCCAGCGCGCGCCGGGCGATGCCGAGCGGGACGCCCACCAGCATCGTGCCGACCAGCGTGAAGAACGGGAACCGGCCCAGCGGCCCGTCGTGGCGCGCCGGTTCGGTGAACGGCGAGATCGTGTGTTCCTCGCCCACCACCGCGTCGATCGCGACGTCGTGGCTGCCGGTGCCGCGCAGGCCGGTGACGTCCCAGTTCTCGATCACCCGCGTCTGCGCGGCGGGGACGACGGCCAGCCGCCAGTCCGGCCCGCGGCCGGGCACCATCCGCGGTGCGTCGCCGTCGAAGACCATGGCGCCGTTGAAGAACAGGTCGGAGTGCGCGCTGCCGCTGCAGAACCCCCAGCGGCCCGCGAGGCCGAACTTCCCGGCGCCGTCCGGGGTGAGCCGGCCCGCCGGGGCGAAGACGCCGCCCCCGATGGGGTCCGGGGTGGTGGCGACGAACTCCGCCGCGACCGCCGGATCGAGCCAGGCGAGGAACGCCGAGGCGTTGCCGATGGTGATCGTCCAGCCCGCCGAGCCGTCCGCGCGCGAGAGCTCCTCGACCACTTCGACGATCGTGGCGGGCGGCAGCTCCTGCCCGCCGAGCCCGCGCGGCGTCGCCAGGCGGAAGAGCCCGGCTTCGCGGACCCGCTCGACGAGGTCGCGCGGCAGCGTCTGGAGCCGCTCGGCTTCGACGGCCCGCGCGCTCAGCTCCGGCGCGAGCTCCCGCGCGGCGGTGACGGCGTCGGTGGTGGCTTGTTCCATCATGGTCAGCGCCCCCTCAGGGTGTCATGATAGATGTGCATCTATTGGATAGAGGAGTCTCTACCTAAATGGACGGGCCTGTCAAGCGCCGGTACGACACGTCGCGGCGCCAGGAGCAGGCGCGGGAGAACCGCCGCCGGATCCTGGCGGCGGCGGCGGTGCTGTTCCGGGAGAAGGGGTACGCGGGCACGGCGATGCCCGAGGTGGCGAAGGCCGCGGGCGTTGCGGTGCAGACCGTCTACAAGGCGTTCGCGAACAAGGCGACGCTGCTCAAGGCCGTCTTCGACGTCACGCTCGCCGGCGACGACGAGGAGGTCCCGATGGCCGGCCGTGAGTTCATCGCCGAGATCCAGGCCGAGCCGGACGCCGTGCGGAAGATCGAGCTGTACCTCGCCCACCTGGTCGGGACGGCCCCGGCGGTGTCCCCGGTGCAGCTGCTGGCCCGCGACGCGGCCGCCGCCGACCCCGCGGCCGCGGAGGTGTGGGCGCAGATGCGGCAGGAAATGCTGATGGCGATGACGTACTTTTCGGCCGACCTGCTGGGTACGGGACAAGTCAAGCCGGACCTGACCGCCGACGACGTCCGCGACATCCTGTGGACCTACCACGGGCCCGAGCAGTACGAGCTGCTCTGCCTCGAGCGCGGGTGGACCCCGGAGCGCTACGGCAAGTTCCTGCGGGACGCGATGGTGGCGGCCGTCCTGGCCTGATCGCACCGGACTCGAGCGCCCCAATGCGGCCTTCGGTGCGTGGGACGCAACCAAGGCCGCCTTGGGGCGCTCGGGACTAAGCCAGCGTGCTGGTGCTGGTGCCGGCGCCGGTCGTGGTCGACGAGGGGGCACCCACCGAGCTGGAGCCGCCCCCGGTCGCCGTGGTCGTCGCCGGCGGCGGCTCCGTGGACGGAGTCGTCGGGGTGGTCTCCGGCGGTGGCGGGGTCTTGGTGGTCGTCGGCTGCGTCGGGTGCTGGCTCGTCACCGGCGGCGGGTTGCCGCCGCCGGTGTCGCTGCGCGGGGGCGGGGGCGGCGCCGGCTGGGTGACGACCGTGGTCGTCGTCTTGCCGTCCGGGCTCACCGACACCACCGTCGTCGGCGCGCTGGACGACGTGGAGCTCGGCGTGGCCGGCGGCGCGCCGGCCGTCGAGGGGCCGGTCGAGACCGACGTGCTCGGGAGCGTCTGGACGCCGGCCGGGAGGGTGCCCTGGCCGCCGGGGCCGCCCGTGCCGCCCGCGGTCGATGCGGGGGCCGGCCCGGCGAGCTCGGCCACGGCGGCGAACGCGGTCGCGACGACCAGCCCGGCCACCCCGAGCACGACGTACCCGGTGCGGTTCGGTTTGCTGCTCTTGGGCGGCGCGGTGTCGATCCTGGTGATCCGAGAGCTCGAATCCGACCCGGCGGGGCGGGGCATACGGGGCTCCTTGGGGAATTCGGGGAGACGCGGGCGAGGTCGGATCGGGGCACAGCCACCGCGGGGGAGCGACCTCGGCGGCGAGGTTATCACCGGCGTGCGGGTATTCGCCCAGGTAGTGGCCTTGATCCGTTACTGTGCGCGGTCGGTTGACCCGGACGGGAGGAATGCTGTGAGTGAGCAAGAAACCCACACCCGGCTGACGGCGTGGGTGCGCGGCCGGGTGCAGGGCGTCGGTTTCCGCTGGTGGACGCGCAGCCGGGCGCTCGAACTCGGGCTGGTCGGGAGCGCGAGCAACCTCGCCGACGGCCGTGTCGAGGTCGTCGCGGAGGGTAGCCGTGACCACTGTCAGCGGCTGTTGGCCGCGTTGCGGTCGGGAGAATCACCCGGAAGTGTGGAGCACGTCGCCGAGCGGTGGTCCGACCCGAAAGGGGGACTCACCGGGTTCGTCGAGCGGTAGGCCGTCCGGGGCCGGTGTGGCTGCTGGTGTTGCTGAGGCCGCTGCGGTTGTGCTAGGCGCGCCGAGGAGGGGGCGCGTCCGGGGGTCGCCGGACGCCGCCGGGTAGCCTGGGACGATTGAACCGCCAGTACCCGCGGCCAGAGGGGTCAGCACCACGTGCACCTGAAAAGCCTGACGCTCAAGGGCTTCAAGTCCTTCGCCTCGGCCACCACGCTGCGCTTCGAGCCGGGCATCACCTGCGTGGTCGGGCCGAACGGCTCGGGGAAGTCCAACGTGCTGGACGCGCTGCGCTGGGTCATGGGCACCCAGGGCGCCAAGGACCTGCGCGGCGGCAAGATGGAGGACGTCATCTTCGCCGGCACCGCGGGCCGCGCCCCGCTCGGCCGCGCCGAGGTCACCCTCACCATCGACAACGCCGACGGCGCGCTGCCGATCGAGTACTCCGAGGTCTCGATCACCCGCCGGATGTTCCGCGACGGCGCCAGCGAGTACGAGATCAACGGCGACCGGTGCCGCCTGATGGACGTCCAGGAACTGCTGTCGGACTCCGGCATCGGCCGCGAAATGCACGTCATCGTCGGGCAGGGCCAGCTCTCGGCGATCCTCGAGTCCAAGCCCGAAGAGCGCCGCGCGTTCATCGAGGAGGCCGCCGGCGTCCTCAAGCACCGCAAGCGCAAGGAACAGACCCTGCGCAAGCTGGCCAACATGCAGGGCAACCTCGACCGCCTCGGCGACCTGACGACCGAGCTGCGCCGCCAGCTCAAGCCGCTGGGCAAGCAGGCCGAGATCGCGCGGAAGGCCCAGTCGGTCCAGTCCGAGCTGCGGGATTCCCGCCTGCGCCTGCTCGCCGACGACCTCGTCACCCAGCGCACCGCGATCGCGCGCGAAGAGGCCGACGAGAAGACGGCCCGCGCGCGCCGCGCCGAGGTCGAGCAGACCCTCGAGATCGTCTCCGCCGAGGAAGCCGAGCTGGAGGCCTCGCTCGCCGAGGACGCGCCGCTGCTGCAGACCGCCCAGGAGACCTGGTACAAGCTGTCCGCGCTGGCCGAACGCCTGCGCGGCACCGTCCGCCTCGCCGTCGAGCGTCAGCGCCACCTCTCCGCCGACGTCTCCACGCACACCGGCGGCCGCGACCCCGAAGAGCTGCTCGAAGAGGCCGAGCGCGTCGCCGAGCAGGAAGAAGAGCTCAACGAGGCCGTCATGGAGGCCCGGGAGTTGCTCGCCGAGACGGTGCTGCGCCGCGAAGACCTCGAACAGCGCGTCCAGGCCGCCGAGCGCGCGCACTGGGCGGCCGTCCGCGCGATCGCCGACCGCCGCGAGGGCATGGCCAAGCTGACCGGCCAGGTCGAGGCGCTGCGCAGCAAGAACGGCGCCACCACCGACGAGATCGACCGGCTCAGCGTCTCGATCTCCGAAGCCGCCGAGCGCGCCGAACTCGCCGTCGAAGAGCTGGAGATGGCCCAGGCCGAGGGTGGGGCCGAGGAGTCCGACGACGCCGGCCTGATGGACCGCCACGACCGCGCGGTCGAGGCCAACAACGCCGCCAAGGCCCGCGTCGAAGAGCTGGTCAAGGCCGAGCGGGCGGCCGAGCGCGAGATCGCGTCGGAGAAGGCCCGCGTCGAGGCGCTGTCGATGGGGCTCAAGCGCAAGGACGGCGCGGGTGCGCTGCTCGGCGCGTCCCACGAGCTGCCGGGCCTGCTGGGCTCGGTCGCGGCGCTGCTGACCGTCGAGCCGGGCCACGAAGTCGCGCTGGCCGCGGCGCTCGGACCGGTGGCGGACGCGATCGCCGTCGCGGGCGGCGAAGACGCCCTGCGTGCTCTGAAGTACTTGAAGGACACCGACTCCGGTCGCGCGGGCATCCTGCTCGGCGGTCCCGAGTCCACTGTGGACACTTCGGCGTGGCCGTCGCTGCCGGAAGGGGCGCGCTGGGCCCGCGAGGTCGTCACGGCGCCGGCGCAGCTGCGGCCCGCCGTCGAGCAGGCCCTCGAGAAGCTGGCGCTGGTCCGCGACCTCGACGCGGCCCGCCGGCTCGTCGCGGTGCACCCCGAGGTCCGCGCGGTCACCGCCGAGGGCGACGTCTTCGGCGCCCGCTGGGCGATCGGCGGCTCCGGCAAGCGCGAGAGCGTGATCGAGGTCCAGGCCGCCGTCGACGAGGCGGCGGAGCGGTTGCGCCTGGCCGAACGCTCGCTGGAGCGGTACGCAGCCGAGCTGGAAGGCGCCCGCGCCGAGCAGCAGGCGCGTCGCGAAGAGGTCTCGCAGGCGAAGGACGCCCTCGGCGAGGCGAAGGTCCGGAAGGCCCGGTCTTCGGAGCGGCTCAACCGGCTGCAGCAGGCCGCCCGCCAGGCCCAGGCCGAGGTCGAGCGCCTCACCGGGCAGCGCGCGAAGGTCGAGCAGAGCCGCGTCCACGCGCTGGCCCAGCTCGCCGAGCTGGAGGAACGGCTCGCCGCCGTCGCCGAGCAGCCCGTCGAGGACGACCCGGACACCGCCGAGCGCGACGCCGCCGTCGAAGAGCTGGCCGTCGTGCGGCAGGAAGAGATGGAGGCGCGGCTCGCGCAGCGCACCTCCGAAGAGCGTGCCCGCAGCATCGCCGGCAAGGCCGAAGGCCTCCGCCGCGCCGCGCACGCCGAGCAGCAGGCCCGGGAACGCGCCGAGCGCGCCGCCGCGGCCCGCAAGCGCGGGGCCGAGATCGCCAACGCCGTCGTCGACGCCGGCGAGATCGCCCTCGAGCGCATCGAGCAGTCGGTGCAGCGCGCCGCGACCGAACGCGACGAGGTCCAGGCCCGCCGCCAGAGCCGCGAGCAGGCGCTGACGGGGGTCCGCGCCAAGGTCCGCGAGCTGACCGGCGAGCTGGAGAAGCTGACCGACGCCGTCCACCGCGACGAGGTCCTGCGCGCCGAGCAGCGGCTGCGGCTGGAGACCCTGGAAGCCAAGATCGCCGAGGACTTCGGCATGGGGCTGGAGGACCTCGTCCGCGAGTACGGCCCGGACGTCCCGGTCCCGCCGAGCGCCGGCGAGATGGCCGAGTACGAGGCGGCCAAGGAGCGCGGCGAGGACGTCACCCCGCCGCCGCCGATGCCCTACGACCGCGAAACCCAGGCCCGCCGCGCCAAGCGCGCCGAGAAGGACCTGACGCTGCTGGGCAAGGTCAACCCGCTCGCGCTGGAGGAGTTCGCGGCGCTGGAGGAGCGGTACAAGTTCCTCTCCACGCAGCTGGAGGACCTCAAGGACACCCGCAAGGACCTCGAAGCCGTCATCAAGCAGGTCGACGAGAAGATCCTCGAGGTCTTCGCGGGTGCGTACGCGGACGTGGCGCGCGAGTTCGAGACGGTGTTCGGCGTGCTCTTCCCGGGCGGCGAGGGCCGGATGGTCCTCACCGAGCCGGACGACCTGCTGAGCACCGGCGTCGACGTCGAGGCGCGCCCGCCGGGCAAGAAGGTCAAGCGGCTGTCGCTGCTCTCGGGTGGCGAGAAGTCGCTGGTCGCGGTGGGCATGCTGGTCGCGATCTTCCGCGCGCGGCCGTCACCCTTCTACGTCATGGACGAGGTCGAGGCGGCGCTCGACGACACGAACATGCGCCGGCTGATCGGGCTGCTGGAGCAGCTGCGCGACTCGTCGCAGCTGATCATCATCACCCACCAGAAGCCGACGATGGAGATCGCCGACGCGCTCTACGGCGTGAGCATGCAGGGCGACGGCATCACGAAGGTGATTTCGCAGCGCCTGCGCACGACCGAGGAAGAGCCGGTCCCGGCCGGCTGAGGGCGTTCACACCTCGTCTTCCCGCGGTGCGCGGCGGTCTTCGCCGCGCACGCGGGGTTCGTAGTGCCGGAGGTCGTTGCCGACGCTGCCGGCGTCGCCGATCGTCGGGCGCCGCCCCCGTGGCCGGAGCATGCCGTGCTTGACCCCGCGCTTGCGGTCGGAGCGGTCCACGACCAGCGCGACGACGAGCACCACCGCCAGGACCGCGCCGAGACCGACGAAGAACACCATGCAGAACCCCCCGCTCTCCCGGCGTCAGGCTACGGGAGAGCAGGGGAGCAAACCGGGGTTTTCAGCCGGCCACCCAGAAGGCGTAGTCCGCCGAGTACCGGACCGCCGTCTGCGCGCCCGCCGCGCACGTCCCGGCCGGAGCCACGCCGCCGCGGGTGTTCAGGCGCTGGACGTACGTCACCTTGCCGAACACTCCGTCGCCGGTGTTGAGGTTCGCCTTGAGCAGCAGCTCCGGGATCGCGTCCTCCCGCGGTGCCGAAGCCGCGGCCGTCGCGCCGACCGTGCTGCCGTCCACAGTGGACGTCCACACCGGTCCCTTGCTGTGCAGCGCCGCCGGCTTCCCGTGCCGGGTCAGCACCGCGGCGGGCTGGATCAGCGCCCACGCGCCGTTCGTGCAGCCGTAGATCTGCACGCCTTCGGCCGCGTACGTCGCCAGTGGCTGGTTGCCCGCGGGCACCTGGATCGCGTCCGGCACCTTCGGGGCCGCCGGGGTGGCCGAAGCCGTCGCCGCGCCGCCGACCAGGAGGGCACCCACCGCGAGCGCCACCGTCATCCGCTTCATGGAATCCACCTTCGAAATCCTCCCGCCGCTTCTCGGCGGGCTCCCGTCATCGGACACGGGCGCCCGCCGGAAACGGTTCAACGGAGGATCAGGCGACCGTGACTTCCTCCGCCGCCGCGTCGGCCTCGGCCGCCTTCGGGTCGGGCGTGCGGTGCCGCAGCGAGAGCAGGCCGCCGACGACCAGCGTGATCACCACGCCCATCAGCGTGTACCACGGGTAGGCGAGCGCCACCTTGTCCCCGGCCGCCTTGCTGAAGTCGACGCCGATCAGGCCGCCGGTCTTCGCGCTGAACTTCACCCCGAGGATGACGAACGCCATCACCACGACCGTGACGACGAACGCGACGATCGCGTCCACCTGCCGCGCCTTCTTGACCAGCAGGCCGAGCAGGAACGAGCCGAGCAGCGCGCCGTAGGTGTAGCCGGTGATGGCCAGGCCGAGCTCGATCACCGAGTTCTTCGTGGTGGAGAACAGCGAAGCGAACACGGCGAACACGACCGCCCAGATCAGTGTCCACATGCGACCGTGGCGCAGCAGCTTCGAATCCTCCGGCGAACGGTGGGTGAACCGCTGGTAGAGGTCGGCCACGGTGGACGTCGAAAGCGCGTTCAGCGCCGAGGCCAGCGCCCCCATCGTCGAGGCGAGCACCCCCGCGATGAGCAGGCCGGACACGCCGGCGGGCAGGTCGTCGATGATGAACCGCGAGAACACGTCGTCCGGGCTCTGCAGGCCGAGCTGCGCCACCGACTTGCGGCCGTTGAACACCCACAGCATCGCCCCGACCAGCAGGAACAGCGCAAACTGGATGGTGACGATGATGCCGCTGCCGATCAGCGCCTTCTGGCCGTCGCGCAGGCTGCGCGTGGCCAGCAGCCGCTGGGCGATCAGCTGGTCGGCGCCGTGCGACGCCATCGACAGCGCCGCGCCGCCGAGCACCGCCGTCACGAAGGCGTACGGGCTGGTCAGCAGGTTCTTCGTGAAGTCGACGAGCATGAACTTGCCGTCCGCGGACGCCTGCGACGCCCAGTCGCCGGGCAGCTTGTTCAGCAACACGATCGCGGCCACCGCGGCGCCGCCCAGGTACAGCGTCAGCTGGATGACGTCGACCCAGACCACGGCCTTGATCCCGCCGATGTAGGCGTAGACCAGCGTCAGCGCGGTGAGGATCACGACGATCACCCAGTAGTCCAGGTGGACGCCGTAGTGCCCCAGGATCACCTTGATCGGGATCGCGCCGGCGAACAGGCGCACGCCCTCGGCGAGCAGCCGGGTGACCACGAACGTCACCGACGCCGTGCCCTGCAGCCCGGAGCCGAACCGCTTCCCGAGGAAGGCGTACGCGCTGACCAGGTTGCCCCGGAAGTACCGCGGCAGCAGCACGAACGCGGCGATCGTCCGGCCGATGATGTAGCCGAACGCCAGCTGCAGGAACAGGAACGCGTTGCCGAAGACCAGCCCGGGCGTGCTGATCACGGTCAGCGTCGAAGTCTCCGTGGCCACCACGGACAGCATCACCGCGCCCCACGGGAGGCTGCGTTCGCCGACGAAGTAGTCGGCCGCCGACCGCTGCTTCCGGCCGACGAGCACGCCTATCAGCGGCATCGCCGCCAGGTAGACCACGATGATGGCGAGGTCAACACCGCGCATGGACTTCTCCTACCTTCATCCGGCTTTCTCCGCGACTCGCAACCGCGTCACGGCGCCCCCCAGCGGGGCGGGAAGGATCAGGGGGCCGGCGCCCGGGACCAGCGCGCCGAGCAGGCGCGGCCCGCGGGCACCGGTCGCCGACGGCACCGTACCGGGTACGCCGCACCAGGTGAGCCAGCCCAGCAGGGCCGTCAGGTACGCCTCCTTGCCGTCACCGGGCAGCCCGACGTCGTCGCTGGTCTTCCACACCGCCGACGGCAGGGCGCGGGCCAGCGCCGCCATCAGGGCCGGGTTCCGGACCCCGCCGCCGGAGGCGATGACGGTCGTGACGCCGTGGCGGCGGCACGCACCGGCCACGGTGACGGCGGTCAGCTCGGTCAGCGTCGCGAGCAGGTCGCCCGGCTCGACCGGGTCCAGCCCGGCCAGTGCGGCGTCGAGGTAGCCGGCGGTGAAGTGCTCCTTGCCGGTGGACTTCGGCGGCGCGGCGGCGAAGTAGGGGTCAGCCAGGAGGCGGCCGAGCAGGTCGGCGCGCACCGACCCGCTCCGGGCGAGCCGGCCGTCGACGTCGCTGCGCTCGCCCGTGACGCGGTGCGCGGCGAGGTCGAGCAGGGCGTTGGCGGGTCCGGTGTCGTAGGCGGTCACCGGCTCGCCTTCGGCGACGACGGTGATGTTCGCGATGCCGCCGAGGTTCAGCGCGGCCACCGGGCGGCCGGTGTCCTCGGCGAGGCCGCGTAGCCACAGGTGGTCGAGCGTGCTCGCCAGCGGCGCGCCGTGCCCGCCCGCGGCGACGTCGCGGGCCCGCAGGTCGGCGCACACCGGCAGCCCGGTGCGCTCGGCGATCCAGGCGGGCTGGCCGAGCTGGAGGGTGCCGCGGACGCGCCCGCCCTCGACCCAGTGGAACACCGTCTGGCCCAGCGACGCGACGAGGTCGGCGCGGCCGTCGGCGAGTTCCGCGACCCCACGCTGCGCCGCGTCGGCGAACGCCTGCCCGACGCCGGTGTCCAGCCGCGTCAGCTCGCCGGCGCCGCACGGGTTCGGCGGCAACGCCGCCAGCAGGCCCTCCCGCAGCGGCTCGGGGTAGGGGACGTCGAGCTCGCCCAGCGGCGTCAGGACCACCGTGCCGCCCTCGGCGTGCAGGTCGGCGGCGGCCACGTCGATCCCGTCGATCGACGTGCCCGAAATCAACCCGATCACCCGGTAGCCGTGGTCGGCGCTCATCCCCATCGGGTGGGGTTTAGTGGAGCGTTCCGTGTGACGCAACCCACGTGGTGAAGTCTTGGCCCAATCGGGATCTAGGTGGTGACGAATTGCCTGTGCGGACGGGGTCCGGCGCGCGGGGAGCGCGGATGGAAGGATGGGCCCGTGTCGAGCACCTGGTTCCTGTTCGTAGTCGTCGCCGTCGTCGTGCTGGTCGCCCTGCTGGTGACCGGCCTGCTGGTCGCCCGCAGGCGGCGGATCAGCCTGGACGCCCAGCGCGAGGTCGAGGAGAAACCGAAGGGCGGTTCCTACGCCGCCAGCGGGGGCATCGCCCTCGCGCCCGGCGGCACGGCGACGCCGCTGGAAGAACCCGCCGTCGAGCACCCGGTCGAGGACCGGCCGGAGGTCGACGGCCAGCCCGCGGTGGGCGACGACGCGGCGGTGCCCCGCGACTCGGCGCAGCGCACGGTCCGCGACGTCAAGCTGCCGGACGCCGCACTGCCGGACGCCGGACTGGCGGACGCCGGACTGGCGGACGCCGAGGTCGTCGAACCGGCCGAGGCGGCCCCGCCCGCCGAGGAGATCGAGCCGGCGGCGGGTCGCATCGAACGGCTGCGCGGCCGGCTGTCGAAGTCCCGCTCGGTGTTCGGGACGAGCCTGCTGGGCCTGCTCGGCGCGGGCGACCTCGACGAGGACTCCTGGCAGGACGTCGAGGACACGCTGCTGATGGCCGACCTGGGTGCGGCGACGACGAACCAGATCGTCGAGCGCCTGCGCGACGAGCTCTCCCGCCGCGCGGTGCGGTCGTCGGCCGAGGCGCGCGAGGTGCTGCACGAGGTGCTGACGGCGCAGCTGTCCACCGACGGCCACCGCGCGGTGCGGGCGCTGCCGCACACCGTCGACGGCCGCAAGCAGCCCGCGGTGGTGCTGGTCGCGGGGGTCAACGGCACGGGCAAGACGACGACCACGGGCAAGCTCGCCCGGGTCCTGGTGGCCCAGGGCGGCACGGTGCTGCTGGGCGCGGCGGACACGTTCCGCGCGGCGGCGGCCGACCAGCTCCAGACGTGGGCCGAGCGCGTCGGCGCGGAGGTCGTCCGCGGCAAGGAGGGCGCGGACCCGGCGGCGGTGGCGTTCGACGCGGTCAAGCGCGGCGTGGACACGGGCGTGGACGCGGTCCTGGTCGACACGGCCGGCCGCCTGCACACGAAGACGGGCCTGATGGACGAGCTGGGCAAGGTCAAGCGCGTCGTGGAGAAGCAGGCGAAGGTCGACGAGGTCCTGCTCGTCCTGGACGCGACGACGGGCCAGAACGGGCTCATGCAGGCCCGCGTGTTCGCCGAGGTCATCGACGTGACGGGCATCGTGCTGACGAAGCTGGACGGGACCGCCAAGGGCGGGATCGTGTTCCAGGTGCAGAAGGAGCTGGGGGTGCCGGTGAAGCTGGTCGGGCTGGGCGAGGGCCCGGACGACCTGGCGCCGTTCGAGCCCGGCGCTTTCGTGGACGCGCTGCTCGGTTAGAGCCGGAACAGCGGTGTCCCGTCCGCCTTCCGCAGGCCCAGCTGGAAGATCAGCTGCGCCGACGGGCGCTGGGCCGGGATGACCAGCGGGGACGTCCGGTGCGCGTTCACCGCCAGCCTGGACCAGCCGATCCCGTCGAGGGTGCGGCGCGCCGGGTTCACGACCATCGCCGCGCCGAAGTAGCGGCCGCCCGGCATCGCGATGCGGGCCGTGTGGCCGAGGACCACCGAAAACGCCGTGCCGGTGCGGCTGTTCTCCTCCTGCAGCGTGAGGATCACCGGCGTGCGGACCTTCACGGTCGAGTGGTGCCGGACCGAGATCTCGACCGTTCCGCCGGCCGCCTTGGGCGGGTGCGGCCACACGGCGGGGGACGGCAAGCCGTCGAGCGCGCGGTTGACGAGCCGGTCCACGTGGGCGGCGGCGAGCCAGTTCAGCTGCGGTTCCATCGGTGGCTCCCTCCGGCGGAAATCCGGGTGACGGGCGGCCCGCGCCGGCGCACAATCCCGGTATGCCCGGTTGACGCACTTCCGCACGTGCCCCTCCTCGTAGCAGACGCTCCGAAACCGTCATCCGCTACAAGAGTGAGGAACCATCATGACCGCCATCGACGGCGAACGGGTGCGGCTGCGCCCGATCGGCTCAACCGACCGCGCCCGCGTGCGCGAAATCCTCGCCACGCCCGAAGTCGCCCGCTGGTGGGGCGACCCGGATCGGGAAACCGAAGGCCTGTACGAGGTCGAAGAGGGTTACGACGTCTACGTGATCGAGTTCGGCGGCGAAGTCGTCGGCCTGATCCAGAGCTGCGAAGAGCTGGACC
Organism: Amycolatopsis sp. lyj-23; assembly: GCF_046549135.1. Classification (NCBI taxonomy): domain Bacteria; kingdom Bacillati; phylum Actinomycetota; class Actinomycetes; order Pseudonocardiales; family Pseudonocardiaceae; genus Amycolatopsis; species Amycolatopsis sp. lyj-23. Next base: position 348,060 of record NZ_JAJPWN010000009.1, read on the forward strand.
CGCAGTACCGCCACGCGGGCATCGACATCTCGGTGCACCCGGGCTTCCACGGCCGCGGCCTCGGCACGGACGCCATCCGGACGCTCGCCGCGCACCTGTTCGCCCAGGGCCACCACCGCCTGACGATCGATCCGGCGGCGGCCAACGAGACGGCGATCCGGGTGTACACGAAGGTGGGCTTCCGCCCGGTCGGCGTGCTGCGCGACTACGAGCGCGCCCCGGACGGCACCTGGCACGACGGGCTGCTCATGGACCTGCTGGCGGGGGAGTTGACTTAGCCTTCATGTCCACGAGCTGCCGGACGAGCTGCGTGACGTGCTCGATCCGGCTGTTCAACTCGGCGAATCCCCGGTCCGTAGTGTGCTCCAAGCCGTCGAGCTCGGCCGGGAGACCGCTGAGTTCCGTTGTGAGGCCGGTGCTGCCGCCAAGCCGCCGACCGAATTCGCGTTGACCTTCGAGCAGGTCGTCCAGCAGCGCCGACTGGCGGGCGAGGAGTCGTCGGATTTCTGCAGCCCGCTCGGTGCGGAACAGGTCGGACACAGCGCGATCGTATCGGTTCCGTGATCGGTCGTAACTCAGCGCTAGACCGTGACGGCCTGCGACAGGCTCGCCCCCAGCGCGTCCGCCACCCGCTGCACCGCCGGGGCGATGTGCGCCACCGCCTCGGCGGTCAGCCGCCCGGACGGGCCCGACACGGACACCGCCGCCGGCACCGGCGCGCCCGGCACCGCCACCGCGACGCACCGCACCCCGAGCTCCTGCTCCGCCTCGTCCAGCGCGTACCCCTGCGAGGCGATCCGCGACAGCTCGACGAAGAGCGCGTCCGGGTCCGTGAACGTGTGCTCCGTGTACGCCGGCATGCCCGTCCGCGACAGCAACGAGCGCACCTCCTCGGTGGGCAGGTGGGCCAGCATCGCCTTGCCCACCCCCGTCCCGTGCGGCAGCAACCGCCGGCCGACCTCGGTGAACATCCGCATCGAGTGCTTCGAAGGCACCTGGGCCACGTACACGACTTCGTCGCGCTCCAGGACCGCCAGGTTCGCCGTCTCGCCGACCTCCTCCACCAGCTCGGCCAGCAGCGGGCGCGCCCACGCGCCGAACTGCATGCTCGCGTTCTCGCCCAGCCGGATCAGGCGCGCGCCCAGTGCGTAGCGGCGGTTCGTGTTCTGGCGGACGTACCCCAGGTCGACCAGGGTGCGGATCAGCCGGTGGATCGTCGGCATCGGCAGCCCGGACAGCGTGGCCAGCTCGGACAGGCTGGCTTCGCCGCCGGTGTCCGCGAGGTGTTCCAGCAGCTCGAAGGCGCGCTGCAGGGACTGGACGCCGCCGTCGCGACCGTTCTTCTCCGCCGGCACGGTGGCCCTCCTTACGTCGGCGTTGAGCTTCCGCTATGCAGAAACTATAGTCCGGCTGGTAGAAAACCGTAGGGCCGTTATCCAAAGATCCGAACCCTCGAGGTGTTTCCCCATGTCTTCTGAAGTCCAGGTGCTGGGCGACCCGGTCGAGCGCGGCGACGAGATCCTCACGCCGGAGGCGCTCGCCTTCCTCGCCGGCCTCCACGACGCCTTCGCCGGCCGCCGCGACGAGCTGCTCCAGGCGCGGAGCAAGCGCCGGGAAGAGGCCCGGACCACCGGCCGGCTCGACTTCCTGCCCGAGACCAGGGAGATCCGCGAAGGCGACTGGCGGGTCGCCGGCGCGCCGCCCGCGCTGCGCGACCGCCGCGTCGAGATCACCGGGCCGACCGACCGCAAGATGACCATCAACGCGCTCAACTCCGGCGCGAAGGTGTGGCTCGCCGACCTCGAGGACGCCAACACCCCGCACTGGAAGAACGTGGTCTCCGGCCAGGTCAACCTGTACGACGCCGTCCGCGAGACGATCACCCTGGAAAGCGGCGGCAAGAGCTACGCGCTGAAGGACGACGTCGAGCACGCCACCATCGTGGTCCGCCCGCGCGGCTGGCACCTGCCCGAAGCCCACCTGACGTTCGGCGGCCGCGAGGGCGTCGGCGCGCTCGTCGACTTCGGCCTGCACTTCTTCCACAACGCCGCCGAACTCCTCAAGCGCGGCAAGGGCCCGTACTACTACCTGCCGAAGATGGAGAGCCACCTCGAAGCGCGGCTCTGGAACGACGTCTTCACCCACGCCGAGAAGACCCTCGGCATCGAGCACGGCACCGTCCGCGCGACCGTGCTGATCGAGACCATCCCGGCCGCGTTCGAGATGGAGGAAATCCTCTACGAGCTGCGCGACCACGCGTCGGGCCTCAACGCCGGCCGCTGGGACTACCTGTTCAGCGTGATCAAGTACTTCCGCGACGCGGGCGAGAAGTTCGTGCTGCCGGACCGCAACTCCGTCACCATGACCGCGCCGTTCATGCGCGCCTACACCGAGCTGCTCGTGCGCACCTGCCACAAGCGCGGCGCCTTCGCGATCGGCGGCATGGCCGCGTTCATCCCCAGCAAGGACCCCGAGACCAACAAGGGTGCCTTCGAGAAGGTCCACGCGGACAAGTCGCGCGAGGCCGGCGACGGCTTCGACGGCTCCTGGGTCGCCCACCCGGGCATGGTCGAGCTCTGCAAGGAGGAGTTCGACAAGGTCCTCGGCGACCGGCCGAACCAGCTGGAGCGCAGGCGTGACGAGGACTGGGATCTCACTGCCACCGCCGACCAGCTGCTCGACGTCGCTTCGACGCCGGGTGGCGCGACGGCGGCCGGCCTGCGCGCCGCGGTCGACGTCGGCGTCCGCTACATCGCGTCCTGGCTGGGCGGCAACGGCGCGGCGGCCATCCACAACCTGATGGAGGACGCCGCCACCGCGGAGATCTCGCGCTCGCAGATCTGGCAGTGGGTCAAGAACGGGACCACTCTGGACAGTGGCGACGTCGTGACCGCGGAGCTGGTGCGCGGCGTGCTGGCCGACGTCCGCGGCGAGCTGGCCGGCGAGCTCAAGCCGGAGCTGCTGGAGCCCGCGGTGGAGCTGTTCGAGCAGGTCGCGCTGGCCGAGGAGTTCCCGGACTTCCTGACGCTGCCCGCGTACGAGAAGATCAAGTAGTGCGCCTGCCCGAGGACGTCTACGACGCCGCCGACGCGCGCCTGGCTGCGGCCGACGCGCGCGTCGCGGCGTCGTACCCGGGGGAGCGGCCGGGACGCCAGCCCGTGCACACCGTCTACGTCCCGGCGTCGCGGTACAAGACGCGCCTGGTCGCCGACTGGGGCAAGCAGGCCATGCGCGTGTTCGTCGAGCACGGCGACCTCCTCGGCGTCGACGCGGACGTGTACGAACGCGTGCGGGCCAAGCTGCTGACCGAGCCGATCGAGGACCTGCGGATCGACTTCGAGGACGGCTTCGGCCGCGTGCCGGACGACGTCGAGGACGCCGCCGCGCTGGCGGCCGGGCAGACCCTGGCCACGACCGGCGGGACGCCGTTCTGCGGCATCCGGTTCAAGAGCTTCGAAGCGGCGACCCGCCGGCGGGGCATCCGCACCCTGGACCTGTTCCTCGGGGCGCTGCTGGACAACGGGCCGCTGCCGCCCGGGTTCGTCGTCACGCTGCCCAAGGTGACGGCGGTCGAGCAGGTGTCGGTGGCCGCGGAAGTGCTCGCGCGCCTGGAGTCCGCGTACGACCTGCCGGCGGACACACTGCGCTTCGAAGTCCAGATCGAGACGGCCCAGTCCATTGTGGACCTCGACGGGACGCTGTCGGTGGCGCGGATCGTGCACGCCGCTTCGGGGCGGCTTTCGGGCCTGCACTACGGCACGTACGACTACAGCGCGGGCCTGGGCGTCGCGGCCGCGTACCAGAGCATGGAACACCCGGCGGCGGACCTGGCCAAGGGCCTGATGCAGGTCGCGGCGGCGGGCACCGGCGTCCGCCTCTCGGACGGCTCGACCAACCGCCTCCCGATCGGCGACGCGCTGCCCACGGCGTGGGCCGAGCACCTCCGGCTGGTCCGCCGTTCCCTGGAACGCGGCTTCTACCAGGGCTGGGACCTGCACCCGCACCAGCTGCCGACCCGCTTCGCGGCGACGTACGCGTTCTACCGGTCGGGCTTCCCGGAAGCGGTGGAGCGGCTGCGCGCGTACGCGGAGAAGACGGCCGGCGGCGTGCTGGACGAGCCGGCGACGGCCCAGGCGCTGGCGGTGTACCTGCTGCGGGGCCTGGACGGCGGGGCACTGGACGAGGGCGAACTGCCGTTCGGCCGTCCGGAGCTGGAGAAGTACGCCCTGCGGCTGGCGTGAGGAGTCACTCACCGAGCCGGGCGCGGTCGGCGGCCTGCCGGCCCGCGCCCCAGCCTTCGTGACTGCGGACGGTCACCGACTTGTGCACCACTTCCGGGAACAGCGTGCTGAACGCCGTCGCCACCCGCTTGTCGTGGGAAGCCAGCACCGGGAGCAGGTCCGCCGAGTCCGGCGCGGCGGCCAGCGTGCTGTCCGCCGCCTGTTCGAGCCGCTCGCCGATCCGGGTGGCGTAGGAGACGAGGAAGGACTTCCGGAACGGCCGGGACCGGCCGGCCGGGTCGGCGATCATCGTGCGGGTGGCCTGCAGGAGCAGGGACGTCGTCAGCAGCGCGACGGCGTCGAGGTCGGCCTCGTCGCCCACCACGGTCACGAAGTCCCAGCGCGCGTCGAAGACGGCCCGGCAGCGGTTGGCCTGCGCCACCACGTGCACCAGCAGGGACTTGGCGTCGGTGTACGGCGTGTCGAGCCAGATCCGGCGGGACGAGGCCACGTCGGGGGCTGCCTCGACCAGCACGCGGTCGAAGGCGTACCGGGTCATGAGTTCCTGTGCCTTCGCCGAAAGCGCCTCGGCTTCCTCCGGGAACGAACTCGACTCGGCCTTGGCCAGCAGCGCGCGGACCCGGCCCAGCCGCTTGCCGTCAACGCCGTCGACACCGCCGCCGCCGGGGTGGGCGGCCGGACGCGGGTGCGGAGCGGTCGCCAGGACCGGCAGGGTCAGCAGCAGGCCGAGGGCTTCGACCACCGCCGTCACCGCTTCGGCCGGGGTGAGGATGTGCTTGGCCGCCCACTGCATCAGGTGCGGTTCGGCGCCGGTCCACCAGCGGACGGCACCCGCCTCGGCGAGGCTTTCCGGATCCACGGCCGTGGCGTGCGCGGCGAGGGCGTCGAGCACGTAGGAGCCGGCGAACTCGTCGACGCGGCGGCTCGCGGCCTGGCGGAAGTCTTCGGGCAGCCAGCCGCCCCGGCAGGCCCGGACGATCAGCGGCCCCGCGGCCCGGTCCGCGGCCTCGGCGAGCCCGGCGGGCAGCTCGAAGCCGGGCGCGAGCCGGCGGGCGTGCTGCCGGGCCCGCTTGGGGTCCTGGGCGGCGGCGAGCAGGGCGTCGCGCAGGTCGGTCTCGCTCACGTCGCCGAGTGTGCCGCAGGGCGCTCAGCGCAGCCGGGGGAGGGCGTCGCGGGCGGCGTGGCTCAGCGTCCGCAGGTCTTCGGCGAACCGCGCCCGGTGGTCCTCGGGCAGCGGCCGGAAGAAGAACCGCTCGATGTTCTCGACGTGCACGCGGCTGGCCCGCACGGTGGTCTCCTCGCCGAGCGCGGTGAGGCGGACCAGCTGCACCCGCCGGTCGCCCGGGTCGGCCGTGCGGGTGACGAGCCCGAGCGCCTCCATCCGGTCGACGAGCCGGGTCGCGCCACCGGTGGTGAGCACCTGCTCCTGGGCGATCGAGCGCATGGTGAGCCCGTCGTCCCCGGTGCGGCCGACGATCAGCAGGACCTCGTAGACCAGGTGCGTGATGCCGAACTCGCGTTCCAGCGCCCGCCCGAGCAGGTACTCGAGCCGGTTCGCCGCGCTTCGCAGCCGCCCGAAGGCCAGCACGCGGGCGTCGTCCGCCGCCTGCCGGGCCGAGGTGAGTTCGGGGTCCACGCCTCAATCCTCCCCCGCGCACCGAGGCGCGCAACGCGAGACGGCGGGCGAAGGGGTGCGAGGTGCGTGGCGTGCGCCGAGCGGCGTCCGGACGAAGCCCCCGCCCTCGACGTGTCAGTCGCCCGCCCGCAAGGCCAGGTAGACGTCGAGCTGGTCGGTGAACCCGGTCAGGTCCGCGCCCAGCAGCTCGCCCGCGCGGCCGATGCGGTAGCGGAGCGTGTTCACGTGGACGTGCAGGGCCTTCGCCGCCCGGGTCGGGGAGCCCGAGCACTCCAGGAACACCCGGACCGTGTGCACGAGGTCGGTGTGCTGCTCCGCGTCGTAGGCCAGCAGCGGGCCCAGCACCCGGCGGCGCAGGGCCGCGCGCAGCCCGTGCGGGGCGCCGGCCAGCAGCAGCTCGTGCACGTCCACTTCACCGGCCCGGACCACCACCACCGGGCCCGGCCGCCGTGCTGCCACCGCCACCGCGTACCGCGCGCTCTCCGTCGCCTCGGCGCGCGGGCCCGGATCGCCGATGCCGCAGAGGATCCGCGTGGCCCGCAGCAGCGGCTCCACAGTGGACAACCCGGTGAGCGACGGCTGCGCCACCGCCGCGTACGAAGTGTCCCCCGACGATTCGAGCAACAGCGCGTCCGGCAGCCACTCGCTCAGGACGTCGCGGCTCTCGTCGCTGCCTTCGGTCCGCAACGCGACCACGCACACCTCGTCCGGCAACGACGCTTTGGGCCGGGAGGCCCGAGCCCGCGTGATCCCGACGAGCCCTGCCAGCTCCTCCGCCAGCTCGGCCTGCGCGGTGCTCAGCGGCCCGCCGACGGCGATCAGCCACGGCACCGCCTGCCGCCCTTCGACCGGCACCACCGTCAGCGGCCCCGGCTCGCGGGCGGCGTACCGGCGGACGACGTCGTCGGGCGGCAGCGGCAGGGGCGCCGTCCCGGCGATCAGCCGGCCCAGGCCCGACACCACCCAGCAAGGCAGCCCGAGCTCCGCCGAAGCGCGCTCCAGCAGGGTCTCGACCGGGGCCTCCGCGGCCGCCTGCAAACGTTTGCGCGCGCCGTCCGACGCGGCCGCCAGTGCCAGCACCACCTGCTCGGTGATCACCGAAAACGACAGGTCGGCGGGCACCTCCAGCAGCGGGATCCCGTGCCGGACGCAGGCGTCGACGACGTCGTCCGGGATCCCGCCCGAGTCCGCACCGGACGCGGCCAGCGCCGCCGCGCCGGAGCGGGCCAGCGCGGCCACGAAGGGCTCCGCGTCGCCCGGGGCGTGCCACCAGAGCAGGCCGGAAAGCACCAGCTCACCGGCCGAGAGGTACCGTCCGGGGTCGGACAGCTCCGTGACGTAGATGCGCGTCACCGGCCGGTCGAGCAGGTCGGCCCCGGCCCGCGGGCGCAGCCGCAGGCCGGAAAGGCCCAGCAGAGTTTTCACGGTCGTCATGAGGCTTGTAGGAAAGCACAAACGACCCCGGGTCCGCTCCTGTGCGGTTCATGCGTGGCGCCGTTGCCGCCCGGCCGTGATCCGTCGTCTACTGGGCTATCGCCCCCACGAAGGAGCAACGAGTGGAGTTCCTGCGTCCCGCGACGCTCGCCGAGGCCCTGGCCCTCAAGGCCGGGCGGCCGGACGCCGTGCCGATCGCCGGCGGCACCGACGTCATGGTCGAGCTGAACTTCGACCACCGGCGCCCGGCGGCCCTGCTCGACCTGACCAGGGTCCCCGAGCTGGCGACCTGGTCCACTGTGGAGCACCCGGACCGCGCGGTCCGGCTCGGTGCCGGCGTCCCGTACAGCCGGGTCATCGCCGAACTGGGTGACTCCGTCCCCGCGCTGGCCATGGCCTCGCGCACCGTCGGGTCGCCGCAGATCCGCAACCGCGGCACGGTCGGCGGCAACCTCGGCGCCGCCTCGCCCGCCGGGGACACCCACCCGGTGCTGCTCGCTCTCGACGCGCGGATCGAGGTGGCCTCCGTCCGGGGGACCCGCCTCCTCCGCGCGGAGGAGTTCTACGTCGGCGTGAAACGCCACGCCCTCGCGCCGGACGAGCTGATCACCGCCGTCCACCTCCCCGCGCACGCCGGACCGCAGCAGTTCGCCAAGGTCGGCACGCGCAACGCCATGGTCATCGCGGTCTGCTCCTTCGCGCTGTGCCTGCGCGAAGGCCGGGTCGGCGCGGCGATCGGCTCCGCGGCCCCGACCCCGCGCCGCGCCCGCGAGGCCGAGGACTTCCTGGCCGCCGAGCTGCCGTGGACGTCACCCGAGCCACTGCCGGACTCCCTGAAACGCCGCTTCGGCGACCTGGTCGGGTTGGCGGCGTCGCCGATCGATGACGTCCGGGGCAGTGCCGCGTATCGGAAGCACGCGTTGGGGGTACTAGCGCGACGGACCCTGACCTGGGCCTGGGACGAGCACCGGACGGGAGAGCGCGCATGCGCCTGAATGTCACCATCAACGGCGAGCCGCGGCAGGCGGACGACGTCTGGGAAGGCGAAAGCCTGCTGTACGTGCTGCGCGAGCGGCTGGGCCTGCCGGGCTCGAAGAACGCCTGCGAGCAGGGCGAATGCGGCTCCTGCACGGTCTACCTCGACGACGTCCCGGTGTGCGCCTGCCTGGTCGCGGCCGGGCAGGCCGAAGGCCGCGTGGTCCGCACGGTCGAGGGGCTGGCCGACGGCGACACGCTCCACCCGGTCCAGCAGTCCTTTGTGGACCAGGGCGCGGTGCAGTGCGGGTTCTGCACCCCGGGCCTGGTCGTCGCCGCGCACGACCTGCTGAACCGCGTCCCCGACCCGTCCGACGAGGAGATCCGCGAAGCGCTGGCCGGCAACCTCTGCCGCTGCACCGGCTACGAAAAGATCCTCGACGCGGTCCGCGCCGCCGCCACGGGAGGTGTCGCGTGAGGACGCTCATCGCGAACGCGGCGATCGCCACGGTCACCGGCGAGGAGTACGCCAGCGGGCACGTCGTCGTCGAGAACGACCGGATCGCCGAAGTCGGCGAAGGCGTGTACACCGGCGAGTTCGACGAACGCGTCGAGGCCGAAGGCTGCCTGGTCACCCCCGGCCTGATCAACACCCACCACCACCTCTACCAGTGGGCCACCCGCGGGATGGCCGCCGACCACACGCTGTTCGAGTGGCTCAAGCAGCTCTACCCGGTCTGGGGCCGCCTCGACGACGAGATCACGCACGCCGCGGGCACGGCCGGGCTGGCGCGGCTCGCGTTGACCGGCTGCACCACCGTCGCCGACCACCACTACGTGTTCCCCCGTGACGGCGGCGACCAGGTCGCGGCGCTGGTCGCCGCCCGCCAGCGCATCGGCGTCCGGCTGCACGTGGTCCGCGGGTCGATGGACCGCGGCGAGTCCGACGGCGGCCTGCCGCCGGACAACCTGGTCGAGTCGACCGAGGACGCGCTGGCCGGCACCGAAGCGGCGATCGGCCGCTTCCACGACGACTCGCCCGGCGCCCACCTGCAGATCGCCGTCGGCCCCTGCTCGCCGTTCTCGGTCACCGAGCGCCTGATGTCCGGCGCGGCCGAGCTGGCCCGGCGCGCGGGCGTCCGGCTGCACACCCACCTCGCCGAGACCCTGGACGAAGAACGCCAGTGCCTCGCCGAGGTCGGCTGCACGCCCGCCGAGTACGCCGACAAGCTGGGCTGGCTCGCCGACGACGTCTGGCTCGCGCACACCGTCCACCTCGCGCCGGAGGCGATCCGCCGGTTCGGCGCGACCGGCACGGGTTCGGCGCACTGCCCGACGTCCAACGGCCGCCTCGGCTCCGGCATCGCGCCGGTCCGGGACCTGCTGGACGCGGGGGTGGCGGTCGGCCTCGGCGTCGACGGCGCCGCCTCCAGCGAGTCCGGCGGCCTCGCCGAGGAGCTGCACCAGGCGTTGCTGCAGGCCCGCCAGCGCGGCGGCCCGCGCGGGCTGACCACACGGGAAGCGCTCTGGATGGGCACGATGGGCGGCGCGCGCTGCCTCGGCCGCGCCGGCGACCTGGGCTCGATCGAGCCCGGGAAGCTCGCCGACCTCGCCGTCTGGGACCTGACCGGGCTGAACCACGCCGGCATCGCCGACCCGGTCGCGGCGCTGGTGCTCGGCACGGTCCCGCCGCTGCGGCGGCTGTTCGTCGGCGGCAAGGCCGTCGTCGAGGACGGCACCCTGCGCGAAGCCGACGAGTCCGCCATCGCCCGTGAGCTGGCGGCGGCGAGCGCGAGACTGCGGGAGGACCGATGACCACCACGTCCGTCGCCACCTCGACCGCGAACGGCGTCGGTGCTTCGCCGCGGCGTCCCGACGGCACGGTGAAGGTGCGCGGCGAGTTCGCCTACTCCTCGGACCTCTGGCACGAGGACATGGTGTGGGGTGTGACCCTGCGCAGCCCGCACCCGTACGCGCGGATCACCTCGATCGACATCGCGGAAGCCCTCGCCGTACCCGGTGTGTACGCGGTGCTGACGCACGAGGACGTTCCCGGCGTCAACCGCTACGGCCTGGAGCACGCCGACCAGCCGGTGCTCGCGTCGGACGTCGTGCGCTACCAGGGCGAGCCGGTGGCGCTGGTCGCCGCCGACCACCCGGAAACCGCGCGCCGCGCGATGAAGCGGATCCACGTCACGTACGAAGAGCTCGAGCCGGTGACGGACTCCGAAGCCGCTGTCGCGGGCGAAGGCCCTTCGCTGCACGAAGGCGGCAACGTCGTCCGGCACGTGAAGATCCGCCGCGGTCCGCAGGACCTCGCCACCGACGTCGTCGTCTCCGGCGTCTACGAGGTCGGCATGCAGGACCAGGCGTTCCTCGGCCCGGAGTCCGGGCTGGCGGTACCGGACACCGAGGGCGGTGTCGACCTCTACGTCGCGACGCAGTGGCTGCACGTCGACCAGCAGCAGATCGTCGCCGCGCTGGGCCTGCCGGTGGAGAAGGTGCGGCTGACGCTCGGCGGGGTCGGCGGGGCGTTCGGCGGCCGCGAAGACCTGTCGATGCAGGTCCACGCGTGCCTGCTCGCGCTGCACACCGGCAAGCCGGTGAAGATGGTCTACAACCGCGAAGAGTCCTTCTACGGGCACGTCCACCGCCACCCGGCGAAGATGTACTACGAGCACGGCGCCACACGCGACGGCCGGCTCGTGTACGTGAAGACGCGGCTGTTCCTCGACGGCGGCGCGTACGCGTCTTCGACCGGCGCGGTGGTCGCGAACGCGGCCACGCTCGGCGTCGGGCCGTACAAAGTGGACAGTGTGGCGGTCGACTGCTGGGGCACGTACACGAACAACCCGCCGTGCGGTGCGATGCGCGGCTTCGGCGCCGTGCAGGCGGCTTTCGGGTACGAGTCGCAGATGGACAAGCTCGCGGCCGCCTGCGGCCTCGACCCGGTCGAAGTCCGCGTCCGCAACGCGATGGGCGAGGGCGACCTGATGCCGACCGGCCAGGTCGTCGACGCCGAAGCGCCGGTCGCCGAGCTGCTGACCCGCGTGCGGGCGATGCCGATGCCGCCGGACCGGCCGTTCGACCTGCGGCACATGCCGGGCGGGGTGTCCAACACCACGCACGGCGAAGGGGTCGTCCGCGGGGTCGGGTACGCCGTCGGCATCAAGAACGTCTGCTTCTCCGAGGGCTTCGACGACTACTCGACGGCCCGGGTGCGCCTGCAGCTGGTCGGCGGCGAGCCGGCGGCGACCGTGCACACCGCCGCCTGCGAGGTCGGCCAGGGCCTGGTGACGATCATGCAGCAGATCGTCCGCACCGAACTGGGCGTCGACCAGGTGACGGTCCTGCCGATGGACACCTCGATCGGCAACGGCGGCTCGACGTCGGCGTCCCGCCAGACCTACGTCACCGGCGGCGCGGTGCAGGCCGCGTGCGTGGCGGTGCGGGCGCGGCTGCTGTCCCGGTTCGACCAGCGGGTGCGGGTGGTCGGCGGCAAGCTCGTCGCGGCCGACGGCCAGGTGCTCGCCGACCTGGCGGACGTCCTCGGCGACGACGTCTTCGACGAAACCGTGGAGTGGCGGCACCGGCCGACCCAGGCCCTGGACCCGGAGACCGGGCAGGGGACCGCGCACGTGCAGTACGCGTTCGCCGCGCACCGGGCGGTCGTCGACGTCGACACCGAGCTGGGCCTGGTCAAGGTGGTCGCGCTCGACTGCGCCCAGGACGTCGGCAAGGCGCTGAACCCCCAGGCCGTGCTGGGCCAGATCCAGGGCGGCTCGGCGCAGGGGCTCGGGCTCGCGGTGATGGAGGAGATCCAGACCTCCGGCGGGAAGATCCGGAACCCCTCCTTCACCGACTACCTGATCCCGACGGTGCTGGACATGCCGCCGATGCACGTCGACGTCCTGGAGCGCCCGGACCCGCACGCGCCGTACGGCCTGCGCGGGGTCGGCGAGCCGCCGACGATCTCCTCGACCCCGGCGATCGTGGCCGCGATCCGGGCCGCGACCGGGCTCGCGCTCACCCGTGTCCCGGTGCGGCCGGAGCACCTGACCGCTACCTGAGCTGCCAGTTCTGGTTCGCGTCGTCGTTGCAGGTCCACAGTTCGAGCTGCGTGCCGTTGACGTTGCCGGCGGGCTTGTCGCCGCCGGTGACGTCGACGCACAGTCCCGCCTGGGTGATCGAGCCGTCCGCCTCGAGCTTGAACTTCTGGTTGGCGCCACCGTGGCAGCTCCAGGCGATCAGCTTGGTCCCGGACGCGCTGGTACCGCCACTGGCGTCGAGGCAGAGGCCGTTGGCCCGCAGCTCTCCGGCGCTGGTGAACGTCCAGGACTGGTTGCCGCCGCCGTCGCAGTCCCAGATGTCGACCTGCGGGCCGGGCGTGGGGGCGGTGCCGTTGATGTCGATGCAGCGGGACGAGGACGCGCCCTGGATCGGGTGCGCGGTGCCGGTGCTGGTGCCGGAGGAGTTCGCCTTCACGCGGTAGATCACCGTGCTGTGCGACGGGACGTTGGCGCTGATCGTGCCCGTGCTGGTGGTGAGCTCCTTCGACCACAGGTTGGTCAGCCGGTAGCTCGACGCGGCGGGCAGCCCGGCCGCGGCCGCCGTGGTCGAGACGGTCTTCGTGGTGCTGTTCTCGTTGAACAGCACCACGGCGACATCGCCGTTCTGGAGCGGTTTCGCCAGGACGTCGACGCCGCCTGACGACGAGATCCGCGTGGCCTGCTTGCCCAGCGGGTCCTGGTCGACGGCGATGACGTCCCCGTTGAGGTACGTCGAGAAGGTGGCGACGCTGGCGCTGCGCAGGTCGGCACCGGCGATCAAGGGCGCGGCCATCGCGGCCCAGAGGGTGAAGTGGGCGCGGTCTTCCTGGAAGTCCATGCCGTCGCCGACTTCGAGCATGTCGGGGTCGTTCCAGGCCCCCGGCTTCGCGGCGGCCGCGAGCCCGACGTTCTGGTGGTAGATCGAGTCGATGCTGCCCCAGTTGTTGGTGATGTCGCCGGTGGTGCGCCACAGGTTGCCGACGTCCGGGGCCCAGGTCGACGGGCTGAAGTTGCCCCATTCGCAGATGCTGTAGGCGATCGGGCGGCCGGTGGCCTTCAGCGCGTCGCGCATCGCGGAGTAGCGGCGGACGTAGTCCTGCTGGGTCTCGCCGGCCGGGCTGCCGCAGTTGTCGTACTTGAGGTAGTCGACGCCCCAGCTCGCGAAGAGGTTCGCGTCGGCCTGCTCGTGGCCCAGGCTGCCCGGGTAGTGCTGGCAGGTCTCGGAGCCGGCGCTTTCGTAGATGCCGAACTTCATGCCGCGGGCGTGGATGTAGTCACCCAGGGCCTTCAGGCCGCTCGGGAACTTCGCGGAGTCGGCGACGAGGTTGCCGGCGCTGTCGCGGGAGTGGGTCATCCAGCAGTCGTCGAGGTTGACGTAGGTGTAGCCGCGGTCGCGCATCCCGGAGCTGACCATCAGGTCGGTGGTCTGCTTGACCAGGGTTTCGTTGATGTTGCACTCGAAGGTGTTCCAGGTGTTCCAGCCCATCGGCGGGGTGCGGGCGAGGCCGTTTTCGAGGGCTTGGGCGGGGGTGGCCAGTGCTGCGGCCGCTATTGCGGCTGCGGCGACGGCGAGGACACGGCGCATGGCGGCTCCAACCGGACGGCGGTGTGAGGCAGGAGGACTAGACCACTGTTCGACAGCAGCTTCCGTGTCGGATGCTGCGCGGTCAAGCGCCACTTTGGTGATTCGTGTTGGATCCCCGACTAAAGTTGTGTGCGCTCCTGGAGGAGTCGCCGGGCGACGTCGACGGTCGCGGCCCCGGCGACGGCCATGGCTTCGGTGTCCCGCAGCGAGCGGCAGAGGACGAAGGCGCCTTCGAGGTTGTTCACGGCGGTGATGGTGAGGGTCCGGGCCGCTTCGCGGGACAGCCCGAACTTCGCGAACTTCTCGGTCCCGGCGTCGATCCAGGCGGTGAAGACCTCGGCCGTGGCCTGCCGCAGCGGTTCGTTGGTGGCGGCGACTTCGAGCGCGACGGTGGCGATCGGGCAGCCTTCGACGTAGTCGGTGGCCTCGAGCGTCGCGATCCCGGCGGCGAAGAAGGCTTCGATCCCGCTGATCAGGTCCTCGGCCGGGGCGATGAAGAGGTCGAAGAGGGCGGTGTAGGCCAGCCCGGAGGTGCGGATGACCTCGGCGCCGAGCTGTTCCTTGCCGCCGGGGAAGAAGTGGTACAGGGACCCGAAGGGGGCACCGGCCTCGGAGACGATCTGCTTCAGCCCGGTGCCGGCGTAGCCGTTGCGCCGGAAGAGCTCGGCGCCGGCGGCCATGATGCGTTCCTTGGTCCCTGCCACCCCTCGATGGTAGAGCGTTCTACCAACTCAGTGGATGTCCCAGGCCGGCCCCGCGTCTTCGGCGTCGTCCCGCAGGATCGTCCCCTCGATCAGCCCGTACGGCCGGTCCGCCGCGTAGAACACCTCGTTGTCGTTCTTCAGCCCGAACGGGCTCAGGTCCACCAGGAAGTGGTGCTTGTTCGGCAGCGACAACCGCACCTCGGCGACCTCTTCGCGGGCCTCGAGCACCGCCTCGCCCATCGCGTACAGCGTTTGCTGCAGCGAAAGGCTGTGCTTCGTCGCGAACGTCTCCAGCAGCAGCCGCCGGATCTCGCGGTGGTTTTCCGCCCAGTCGACGTCTTCGCCCTGGTAGCGCCACTTCGCCGTGACGGCCGTCGCGAGGATCCGGTCGTCGGTCTCCGCCAGCGTCGTGTACTGGTCGCGCGGGAAGCCGTGGAACTCCGAACCCGTCGACTTCAGCAGCGTCAGCCCGTCGATGCCGGACACGATCCACGCCCGGCCGTCCTGGACCGTGACCGCCGTCGTGCGGCGCTCGTCGCCGGACCGGCTGAACGCGTGGTCGTGCGGCGAGCCGCCGACGGCGATCCGGTCCCAGCCGTGCTCGTCGATCTTGATGCGCGCGCCGGTGATGTTGTCCTGCGTGCCGGCGAAGTGGCGGGCCAGGCGCAGGCCGAACTCCTCGATCTCGCCGACCGGCGCCTCCTTCGCGAAGGCGTACACGGTGTTCTTCTGCGTGTCGGTCGCCAGCACCCCGGCGTTGTCGCCGGTCAGGTGCGTCGCGGTCAGTTCGCCGCGCAGCGACGTCGACACCGTCAGGTCCTTCAGGTGGTGGACCGGGCCGTCGCGGCGCACCGTGACCAGGCGGACCTCCGCCTTGCCGTACTGGTTGGGGCCCAGGGTGATGGCCACGGTCAGCTCCCTCGGTAGGTCGAATAGGCGAACGGGCTGAGCAGGAGCGGCACGTGGTGGTGCGCAGTGCCGTCGGTGATCCGGAACGTCAGCGCGACCTCCGGGAAGAAACCGTCCGGGCCCAGGTAGGCGCCGGTGTCGAAGACCAGGCGGTAGGCGCCCGGCGCCAGAGAGTCCGGGCCGAGGTCGCGGATGCGGCCGTCGTCGTCGGTGCGGCCTTCGGCGATCGGCTTCCCCTCGGCGGTTTCGAACCGGACGGCGATGCCCGCGGCGGGGCGCCCGGCCGCCGTGTCGAGGACGTGGGTGGTCACGAGGCTCACGGGGTCACCGCTTTCGCGAGGCGGAGTCCGGCGATCTTGAGCAGTTCCCGGCCGGCGACGGCGAGTTCGGTCGCCGGGTCGTTGTCCAGCCGCTCGCGCAGGACCTTCAGCAGCTCATCGCCGCTGCGGCCGCTGGCGCAGACGAGGTAGACGTGCCCGAACTTGGCTTCGTACTCGGCGTTCGCGGCGGCGAACGCCTCGGCGTTGTCCACACCGGACTGTTCGGCCCGCGCCCAGCCACCGGACGGCTTCTCGCCGATCCGGGGGTGCGCGGCCATCGCCTGCCGGATTTCGTCGCTGCTCAGGGGCAGGTCGGCGGCGGCTTCGAGTGCTTCGCGGCTGGAGTACGGGCGGTGGTCCAGGATCGCCTCGACCCAGCGCGGGACGTCGAGGCAGGCCGTGAGGATCGGGCGGACCACGCCGGCGTCGGCGGTGTTGAAGTCGGAGAGGGTGAGCGGCACGGGGAACTCCTCGTGGGTGGCGTCCCGCTGACCGTACGTCGGCGCCGGAGTTCCGTCAACATTTTGTTGAATGCGCTGGTCAGTCCGCTTCCCGGTTGAGGTAGTTGTAGACGGTGAACCGGGTGACGCCCAGCGCGTCGGCCACCGACGAGACCGATTTCCGCAGGCCGAAGGCGCCGCGTTCACGCAGCAGCCGCACCGCGCGCTGCTTGCCCGTCCGGTCGAGGTCGCCCAGCTTGGCGCCCAGTTCCCGTTCGACGTCGGCGATCAGCCGGGCCAGCGCGTCGTTCAGCTCGACGACGGGCGCGCCACCCGGGTCGTCGGCCCGGCGCAGCTGCAGCGTGACCCGCGTGGCGCCGCCCTCCAGGGCCGCCTTCGCGATGGCCGGGAGGGCTTCGAGCAGCTCCTTCGCCTCGCCGCGGGCCAGGGTGCCGAGCGGGCCGAAGTCGGTGTCCAGCCCGGCTTCGGTGGCGGCGTCGCGGGCGGCGACGGCGTGTTCGGGCGGCGAACCCTCGCCGTGGAACGGTTCGCTGGTGAACTCCGCTTCTAGCCGCACGAACACGACCGTAACGCGCGACGTCCGTCGTTGACGAGCGGCGCGCGCCGTGGTTACTGTCGTTGTGCGAAACCGCCTTTCCGTTCTGTGAAATCGGCGGTGGTCATCCTCCCGCAGAAGGGCTTTCGGATGGATCTTGTGGTGCGTGCCGCCCGGGCCGTGACGGCCGAGGGCGAGGTGCCGGCGACCATCGGCGTCGACGGCGGCCGGATCGTCGCCGTCGAACCCGGCGGCGTGGCGCTGGCCGGCGACCGCGTCCTCGACCTCGGCGGCGACGTCGTGCTGCTGCCGGGGCTGGTCGACACGCACGTCCACGTCAACGACCCCGGCCGCGCCGAGTGGGAGGGGTTCGAGACGGCCACCCGGGCGGCGGCCGCCGGTGGGGTGACCACGATCGTGGACATGCCGCTCAACAGCCTGCCGCCGACCGTCGACGTCGCGGCCCTGGAGGTCAAGCGCACGGCGGCGGCCGGCCGGGTGCACGTCGACGTCGGCTTCTGGGGCGGCGCGATCCCCGGCAACGCCCCCGACCTGCGGGGCCTGCACGACGCCGGGGTGTTCGGCTTCAAGTGCTTCCTGCTGCACTCCGGCGTCGACGAGTTCCCGCCGCTGGACCCGGCCGGGCTCGACGAAGCGTTGCGGGAGCTGAGTTCCTTCGACGCGCTCATGATCGTCCACGCCGAAGACGCCCACGAAATCGATTCCGCGCCCGAGCCGCACGGCGGTCGCTATGTCGACTTCCTGCACTCGCGGCCGCGGCAGGCGGAGAACCTCGCCATCTCGCACGTGATCGAGGCGGCCCGCCGCCACTCGGCGCGGGCCCACATCCTGCACCTGTCCTCTTCGGACGCGCTGCCGCTGATCGCTTCGGCGCGCCGCGACGGCGTGGCGTTGACGGCCGAAACCTGTCCGCACTACCTGAGTTTCGTCGCCGAGGAAATCCGCGACGGCGCCACGCAGTTCAAGTGCTGCCCGCCGATCCGCGAGGCGGCCAACCGCGAACAACTGTGGCAGGGCCTCGCCGACGGCGTCATCGACACGATCGTCAGCGACCACTCGCCGTGCACACCGGAGCTGAAACGCTTCGACAGCGGCGATTTCGGCCAGGCGTGGGGCGGGATCTCCAGCCTGCAGCTGGGCCTGCCCGCGATCTGGACGCAGGCGCGGCAGCGCGGGTTCGCGCTCACCGACGTCGTGCGCTGGATGGCCGAGCGGCCGGCCGCGCAGGCGGGGATGCGCCGCAAGGGCCACCTGGCGGTGGGCTACGACGCCGACTTCTGCGTGTTCGCGCCGGACGAGGCCTTCGTGGTCGACGTCGCGAAACTGAAGCACCGCAACCCGGTCAGCGCCTACGACCGGCGGCCGCTCGCCGGCGTCGTGCGCTCGACCTGGCTGCGGGGCGCGGAGATCACCGGCGACGAGCCGCGCGGCGCGTTGCTGACCCGGGGGAACTGCTGACATGGAGGCCAAGGTGTCCGACCGTCCGGAGTGGACCGAACTGCCCGACCTCGCGTCCCGCCGCTTCGGCGGCACGGTGATGTGGGCGACCGACGAGCTGTTCGCCGAGAAGGAGAACCTGGTCAACCCGTGGGCGCCGGCGCACCGCGCGGAGACGTTCGGGCCGAAGGGCCAGGTCTACGACGGCTGGGAGACCCGCCGCCACCGCGAACCGGGCGACGACCAGGCCATCGTCCGGCTCGGCCTGGCCGGCACGGTCACCGGCGTCATCGTCGACACGGCGTTCTTCAAGGGCAACTACCCGCCGTTCGTCTCGGTGGAGGCGACGTCGCTGCCGGGCTACCCGTCGGCGGCCGAGGTGGCCGCGGCGGACTGGGACGTCCTGGTCGACCGCGCCCCGGCCGCGGGGCACACGGAGAACTGCTACGCGGTCAACGGTTCCCGGCGGTACACGCACGTCCGGCTGACGCAGCACCCGGACGGGGGAGTGGCGCGCCTGCGCGTCCACGGCGCGCCGATCCCGGACCCGGCCCTGCTCGACCTGGACGCGCTCGACCTGGCGGCCCTGGAGAACGGCGCGATCGTCACGGGCTGCAGCAACCGGTTCTATTCGTCCCCGAACAACATCCTGTCGCCGGGCTTGGCGGCCCACCAGGCGGAGGGCTGGGAGACGGCCCGCCGCCGCGACGACGGCAACGACTGGGTGACCCTCCGCCTGGCCGGCGCGGGGATCGTCCGGTTCGCGGAGCTGGACACGAGCAACCTGAAGGGCAACGCGCCGGGCTGGGCGTCGGTGAGCGGCCGCGACACGTACGGCGAGTGGGTGCCGCTGCTGCCGAAGACGCGGCTGCAGCCGGACACCCGCCACCGGTTCGCCCTCCCGGACGGCCCGGAGGTGACGGAGGCCAGGCTGGACATCTACCCGGACGGCGGCCTGGCCCGGCTCAGGTTGTTCGGCCGGCTCACCGAAGCGGGCCGGACGAACCTGAAGGCGCGGTTCGCGAAGACGCGCTAGTTCGCGCCGGGCCGGTTGAGGTAGGCGGAGGCGAGCGACAGGACGCAGGCGCAGCCCACGAGCGCGCTCACCCACCACGGCAGCCCGACCACGACGCTCCACACGAAGCCCGCCGCCGCGAGGAGGGCGACGAGGATGTTCCGGAACTGCAGCGGGGTCGGCTTGGCCATGGCGCCAGCCTCTCACGCCCCGCTGCCGTACCCGCGCTCTGCCCTGGTCAGACCTCCGCGTGCTGCCCCGGCTCCAGCAGCACCAGCCGGTCCGCCAGCCCCGCCGCCTCGAACGCCGACCGCAGCGTCTCCGGTCCTTCGCTGAAGTGCCCCCAGCCCCGCAGGTGCAGCGGAACCACCTTCGCCGCACCCAGCACCTTCGCCGCTTCGACGGCGTCCGCGCTGGTCAGCGTCAAGGGAGCGCCGTCGAACAACGCCGTCCGGGCCGCTCCGGCGAACAGCAGCGCGATGTCGACGCGGAACCGCGCCGCGATCTCGCGCACCAGGTCCACCGACGCGTTGTCCCCGCTCACGTACACCGTCGGCAGCCCGGCACCCGTCAGCACGAACCCCGTCACGTCCCCGGTGAGCCGCGCCGCGCCGGTGGGCCCGTGCAACGCCGGGACCGCCGTGACGGTCAGCGCCCCGACCCGCGTCGAAGCCCATGGCTCCAGGCCCCGCGAAGTTCCGCCGAGCCGCGCGGCGCCGCTGGGCGTGACCAGCGTCAGCGGCACGGTCGCGAGGTAGGCGCGGCCGCGGTCGTCGAGGTTGTCCGGGTGCTGGTCGTGGGACAGCAGGACGGCGTCCACCACGCCGATCGCGTCCTCGGTCAGCGCCGGCTCCTCGGTCTTGACCAGCACGCGCTCGCCGATCGGGTGGTCGCCGGGCGGGTCGAAGGTCGGGTCGGTGAGCAGCCGGACGCCACCCAGCTCCAGGACGGCGGTCGGGCCGCCGGAGAACGTGATCCCCAAGGTCATACCCGGGCCAACAGCGGCGGGTGCCGCCGTCTTCCCTACGGCGCCGACAGCCGTCGCGAGCTGATCACGCCCGTGTTGAACCCCGCCAGGTGCAGCCCGCCGGCGAAGCGCGCGTGCTCGATCTTGACGCACCGGTTCATCACGACGTCCAGCCCGGCTTCCCGCGCCCGGTCGGCCACCGGCTCGTGCCACAACCCGAGTTGCAGCCACAGCGTCCGCGCGCCGGCGTCGATGACCTCCTCGGCCACCTGCGGCAGGTCGTCGTGCTTGCGGAAGACGCTCACGAGGTCGAGCTCGCCCGGGACGTCCTTCAGCGACGCGTACACCGGCTTCCCGAGCAGCGTGTCCAGCCGCGGGTTGACGAAGTTGACCTCGTAACGCGTCGACGAGAGCAGGTAGGTCGCGACGAAGTAGCTGGGTCGCGCCGGGTTGGCCGACGCGCCGACCAGCGTCACCGACTGCGTCCGGCGCAGGATCGCGCGCCGCTCGACGGCGCTCACGTCGTGCGTCATCCCGCCACCGCCTTGCCCAGTGCCTGGTCGAGGTCCCAGAGGATGTCGTCGACGTCCTCCAGGCCGACCGACAGCCGGATCAGGTCGGGTCCGACGCCCGCCGCGGCGAGCTGCTCCGCCGACAGCTGGGCGTGCGTGGTCGAAGCCGGGTGGATGACGAGCGTCCGCGCGTCCCCGACGTTCGCCAGGTGCGACAGCAGCTCCACCGATTCGACGAACTTCTCCCCGGCCGCGCGGCCGCCGTCGATGCCGAAGGAGAACACCGCGCCCGGCCCCGCGGGCAGGTACTTCCGCGCCAGCTCGTGGTGCGGGTGCGACGGCAGCCCGGCGTAGGACACCCAGGCCACGCGCGGGTCCGCTTCGAGGTACTCGGCGACCGCGCGCGCGTTCGCGACGTGCGCGTCCATCCGCTGCGGCAACGTCTCGACGCCCTGCAGCAGCAGGAAGGCCGAGTGCGGGGACAGGACCGCGCCGATGTCCCGCAGCTGCTCGGCGCGCAGCCGGGTGCAGAACGCGTACTCGCCGAAGTTCTCCCAGTAGCGAAGGCCGCCGTAGCTGTCGACGGTCTCGGTCATCCGCGGGAACTTCCCGTTGCCCCAGTCGAACTTCCCGGACTCGACGACGATCCCGCCGAGCGTCGTCCCGTGGCCGCCGAGGAACTTCGTCGCCGAGTGCAGCACGATGTCGGCGCCGTGTTCGATCGGGCGGCACAGGTACGGCGTCGCCAGCGTCGCGTCGACGACCAGCGGGATGTCGTGGGCGTGCGCGAGGTCCGCCAGCGCCGCGAGGTCGGCGATGCCGCCGCCGGGGTTGCCGACGACCTCGGTGTAGAGCAGCCGGGTCCGGTCGGTGATGGCCGCCGCGTAGTCGTCGATGCCGCCGCTGACGAAGGTCGTCTCGACCCCGAAGCGCCGCAAGGTGCCGGTGAGCTGGGTGACTGTGCCGCCGTAGAGACCGCTCGCGGACACGAGGTGGTCGCCGGCCTCGGTGAGCGCGCTGAAGGTGAGGAACTCGGCGGCCTGCCCGCTCGCGGTGGCGACCCCGCCGATGGCCCCTTCGAGGCTGGCGATCCGCTCTTCGAAGGCGGCCACGGTCGGGTTCCCGATCCGGCTGTAGACGTTGCCGTACTTCTGCAGCGCGAAGAGGTTCGCGGCGTCGGCGGCGTCCTCGAAGACGAAGCTCGTGGTCTGGTAGATCGGCACGGCCCGCGCCCCGGTCGCCGGATCGGGCGTACCGCCTGCGTGCAGGGCGCGGGTGCGGAAGCCCCAGCTGCGTTCACTCATCGTGGTCCACGGTAGCCGCAGCATCCCCCGGATGACACGCGCTCTCAGGGCGTGGGCGCGGTTACGCTCCCACCCGTGACGGTGCGCTGGAGCGTGACGATCGACTGCGCGGAACCCCGCGCGCTGGCCCGGTTCTGGGCGGTGGCCCTCGGCTACATCGAACGCCCGCCCCCGTCCGGGTTCGCGAGCTGGGAAGCGTGGTTCACCCGGCACGGCGTGCCCGAAGCGGACTGGGACGACGGCGCGTACCTGACCGACCCCGAAGGCGTCCTGCCGAGCCTGAGCTTCCTCAAGGTGCCCGAGGCGAAGGTCGTGAAGAACCGCCTCCACCTGGACGTCCAGGCCGGCGGGGGCCGCGAGGTGCCGTGGGAGACGCGCTGGGAGCGGGTCGTCGAGGCCGTCGCCCGGCTGACCGCCGCGGGCGCGACCGTCCTGCGGGAGGACCGGCTGGACGACCGGCCCGACCACTTCGTCATGGCGGATCCGGAAGGCAACGAGTTCTGCGTGCTGTGAATCAGCTCCGCCACGGCAGCACCCGGCCGAACCGGACCAGCTCGCCGTAGGTCGCCGGGTCGACGTCGGCGAACACCAGGTCCAGCACCTTCCGCGCCGCCTCGTCGGGTGTCTGGGCCTGGCTGAAATCGGTGAACCACGGCCGGGACGCGCGCGTGTCCACCAAGCCCGGGCAGACCGCCGCCACCAGCGTGCCGTTCGCCAGGTCCGCGTCCCGGCGCTGCGCCGCGACCGCGCGGACCGCCGCGACCTGGGCCACCTTGGACGGCACGTTGATCCAGTCCGGCCAGCCCTGCGCGGCGGCGGTGCCGTCGTGGATCGCCGAACGCCATTCCTCGACTGCCTTCTCGACGTCGTCCAGCGAAACGCCGTCGAAGCGCGCCCGCAGCGGCTCGGGCAGGTGGCCGAGGGTGCCGAGCGAACTGGCCACGACCAGCAGGCGCCCGCCCGGCCGCAGGAGCGGCCCGAACGACCGCAGCACGGCGTGGGTGCCGCCGTTCGCGACGTCGAGGAAGACGTCGGCCTGCTCGGCCTGCGGCCGGTCCGGGTCGAGGGGGCCGATGGCGTTGGAGAGCACGATGTCGACCGGCTCGGCGAAGCGGGCGACGGCGCCGGGGTCCGAGACGTCGAGGACGCGGCCTTCGACCCGGCTGCGCGTCGCCGGGTCGGCGGCGACGGCGGCGGCCGCCGAAGCCACGCGCCCGGCGTCGCGGCCGGTGAGCAGGACGAGGTCTTCGGGAGCGAGACGGGCGGCGAGCCCGCGGACGAGGGCGAAGCCGAGGCCTTGGTTGGCCCCGGTCACCACGGCGGTACGTGTCATACCGGCCACGCTAAGCCGGACAAAGCCATGCGAAAAGCGAGAAAGAAGCATCCCTGGTATGCGTGGACGTCATGGACTTCGGTGACGTCTCCCTGGTCGCCCTGCGCGTCTTCCGCGAGGTCGCCGAACGCGGCACGCTCACCGCGGCCGCCGCGGCGCTGGGCTACACGCAGTCCGCGGTGTCCCGGCAGATCGCGTCCCTCGAACGAGCCACGCGCACGCCCGTGCTGGAGCGACGGCCCGACGGCGTGCGGCTGACCGCCGCCGGGACCATCGTGCTGCGGCGGGCCATCGCGGTGCTCGACGAGATCGACGCCGCCGGGCGCGAGCTGGCCGGCCTGCCCGCCGACGCCGGCACCGTGCGCCTGGGCTGGTTCCCCAGCGCGGGCGCGGTGCTGGTGCCGCACGCGGTCGCCGACCTGCGGCGCACGCACCCGGCCGTCACCGTCGTCACCCGGGAGGGCACCACGCCGGTCCTCGTCCGGGCCCTGCGCGCGGGCACGCTCGACCTGGCCGTGCTCGGCTCGGTCCCGCCGTTCCGGCCACCGGACGCCGAGACGCCGGCGTTGCGCCTGGAGACGCTGGCCGAGCGCAGCCTCCGCCTCGCCGTGCCCGCGGGCCACCCGCTGGCCGGTGCCGGCCCGGTCGACGTCGCCGACCTGCGCGGGCAGCGGTGGATCGCCGGGCCGTCGGCGGGAGAGGCCACGCTGATGGGCGTGTGGCCGGGGCTGGACGAGCGGCCCGAGATCGCCCACACCGCGCGCGACTGGCTGGCGAAGCTGAACCTGGTCGCCGCCGGCTGCGGGCTGACGACGTTGCCCGCTTCGCTGGCCGAGGCGGTGCCGCCGGGGGTACGGGTGCTGGAGGTCCGCGGCGGGCCGTCCGAACGGCGGCGGGTGGTGCTGGCGCGGCTGCCGGGGCCGCTGTCCGAACCGGCGTCGCTGCTGGCCGCGGCCCTGCGCCGGGTCGCCGCGGGATGACGGAGATCACGCGCGTTCCGGTCACATCGCCCGCCGCCGCGGGGTCTACTGCTACGACCCCGGCGGAGGGAAGGAGACACGGTGGACGCGCTGACCGAGCGGTTCGAGCAGGAGCGGCCGCGGCTGCGGGCGGTCGCCTACCGGATGCTGGGCTCGGCGGCCGAAGCCGATGACGCCGTCCAGGAAGCGTGGCTGCGGCTGCACCGGACCGACGCGGGCGAGATCGGCAACCTGCCCGCCTGGCTGACGACGGTGGTCGCCCGCGTGTGCCTCTCCCTGCTGCGCACGCGCCGCAACCACCGCGAAGAGCCTCTGGACGCCCAGCCGGAGCCGGACGACGACCGCCGCGACCCCGGCCAGGAGGCGGAGCTGGCCGACTCGGTCGGGCTGGCGCTGCTGGTGGTGCTCGACGCGCTGGGGCCGGCCGAGCGGGTGGCGTTCGTGCTGCACGACATGTTCGCCGTGCCGTTCGACGAGATCGCGCCGGTGCTCGGCAAGAGCCCGGCCGCCACCCGCCAGCTCGCCAGCCGCGCCCGCCGCCGGGTGAAGGGCGGCGAGACGCCGGACGCGGACCTGCCCCGGCGGCGCAAGGTCGTCGAGGCGTTCCTGGCGGCCTCCCGCGGCGGCGACTTCGAAGCGCTGCTCGCCCTGCTCGACCCGGACGTGGTGCTGCACGCCGACCGGTTCGTCGGCCCGAGCGCGGCACCGATCGTGCTGCGCGGCGTCGAGAGCGTCCGCCGTGGCGCCATCCTGGCGTCCGAGCGGGCGCGCACCAGCGAACTCGTCCTGGTCGACGGGACCCCTGGCCTGCTCATGGTGCGCGAGGGC
Source organism: Amycolatopsis sp. lyj-23 (assembly GCF_046549135.1). Lineage (NCBI taxonomy): Bacteria > Bacillati > Actinomycetota > Actinomycetes > Pseudonocardiales > Pseudonocardiaceae > Amycolatopsis > Amycolatopsis sp. lyj-23. The sequence goes on from NZ_JAJPWN010000009.1 coordinate 373,306, forward strand.
CGCTTGGCGGTCGTCCTGGCGTTCCAGGTCGACGGCGACCGCATCACGGGCATCGAGGTCATCGCCGATCCGGAGCGGCTCGACGCGCTGCAGCTGGCGGTCTGCTAACCCAAAGCGGCGCGAAGGCGGGCTTCGCGCTCTTCGGGCGTCTGACGCGGGCAGCTCACGCACTTGGGGTTGCCGGCTTCGTAGATCAGGCAGCACGAAGCACGCCGGACGGCCGGAGTGCGGCCGACGCGCACGAAGCGCGGCTTCGGCAGCCCCAGGCCGATCGCGTCCACCAAGGGCTCGGCCAGCGTCATCGCGCGTTCGGGGTCCGGCGTCCACAGCAGCCGGTTGCCGATCGAGTCGGTGGCGATCGCGCCGAGCGCCCGCTCCCGCGCCCCGCTGACGGCGGCGATGGTGGCGATCGCGGTGCCCAAAGCGGCGTTGAGCCGGGCACCCAGCTCGGGGAGGCCGCCGCCCAAGGACCGCGTGGACCGGGCGCCGAGAAAGCGTCCGTCGGCGACGAGGTCGAGTTCCATCGCGTCCAGGGAGGGATCCACCAGCGTCCCGGCGACCAGGCCTTCCACGGCCGGGCCCACGAGGACCGACGACAGCGAGTACCACCAGATCGTGGCCAGGACCTCCGGCCGCGCGCAGCCGTACAGCTTCGCCGCGCCGCCGATGCGGGCCCGCACCCACTCGGCGTCCGCGAGGTGGGTCGCGGGCGCGGTCCAGTCGGGCTTCACCCCTTCACCCTTCCAGACTCAGCGCCGCCGGTACGTCGACACCGTGAACGACACCGTGACGACCTGGGACTCGGTCAGCGCCTCCAGGCGCTCCCGGCGGCCGTCGCGGTCCAGGTGGAACCCGGCCGGGCCCATCTCGACCGCCTGGCGCACCTGCCGCGGCGTCAACTCGACCTCGCGCCGGACCTCCGTGCGCTCCGCGCGCGTGAAGTACTCGCCGAGGGTGTTCTCGAGACGTTCGTCCTTGCGTTCGTCGACGGCCAGGACCAGGTCGCCCAGTTCGCGCAGGTGGTCCGGGGCCGGGGCCGCCACCACCAGCCGGCCGCCGGGCCGCAGCACGCGGTGGAACTCCGGACCGTTGCGCGGCGCGAAGACGTTCAGCACCACCGACGCCACGCCGTCGCCGACCGGCCACGGCTCCCACAGGTTCCACACCGCCGCGCCCAGCCGCGGGTGGGCCCGCGCCGCCCGGCGCAGCGCGACCGCCGAGACGTCCAGCGCGAGGCCGAACGCCGCCGACGCTTCCAGCACCCGCGCGAGGTAGTAGCCCGTGCCCGCGCCCGCGTCGACCACCAGGCCGTCGACGTCCTCGCAGACGCGGGCCAGCTCGTCGGCGAGGGGTGCGTACGCGCCTGAGGAGAGGAAGTCCGCGCGGGCCGCGACCATGGGCGCGGTGTCCGCCGTCCCGGCCGGGATTCGCGCGTGCAACAGGTTCACGTAACCCTGCCGAGCTAGATCGAAAGAGTGGCGGTTCCCGCAACGCAGCGTGCGTCCCGCTGCGCCGATCGGGTCGCCGCACACCGAACACCGCAGTGCCGCGACGACCGGGGGTGGCAGTGGGTCATTCCCGTGGTCGGCCGGTGTCATGGGGGTATTCGACCACGACGTTTCGCAACCGGACACCCGAGGAGGGGTCCTGGGAAACCTGGCCGTAACAACCCGGCGCGGACAGTTCACGCGGGTGAAACCTCACGCGCCGCCCCGTGAAACACCGCGCGCCAAAACTGCCAACGCACGAACCCAGGGCACGGGAGGACGATGTGCTGAACGCAGGAGACACCGCGTGGGTATTGGCCAGCGCCGCGCTGGTCATGCTCATGACCCCAGGACTGGCGTTCTTCTATGGCGGCATGGTCCGCGCGAAGAGCGTCTTGAACATGCTGATGATCAACTTCATCGCGCTGGCCGTCGTGGGGGTGCTGTGGGCCCTGTACGGCTTCTCGATGTCCTTCGGCGACGACGCGTTCGGAGGTTTCCTCGGTAACTTCCACTTCGCCGGCCTCGAAAACACCTTCGGCAAGCTCGCCGGCTTCGCGGTCGCCGCGACCGACACCTCGCCGGCGGTCGCCTGGCCCGGCACGGACGCGTTGCCGGTGCTCGCCTTCGTGATGTTCCAGCTGATGTTCGCGATCATCACGCCCGCGCTGATCTCCGGCGCCATCGCCGACCGCGCGAAGTTCTGGGGCTGGACGCTGTTCGTCGTCATCTGGGTGACGGTCGTGTACTTCCCGGTCGCGCACTGGGTGTTCTCCTTCAACGGCTTCATCGGCGAGAACGCCGTCGGCGGCTGGATCGCCAACAACCTCAAGGCACTCGACTTCGCCGGTGGCACCGCGGTCCACATCAACGCCGGTGCCGCGGGTCTGGCGCTGGCGATCGTGCTCGGCAAGCGCAAGGGCTGGCCGAAGGACACCGGCCGCCCGCACAACGTGCCGTTCGTGCTCCTCGGTGCCTCGCTGCTGTGGTTCGGCTGGTACGGCTTCAACGCCGGTTCGGCGCTGGCCGCCAACGACCTCGCCGCCGTCGCGTTCACCAACACCACCGTCGCCACCGCCGCCGCCGTCCTCGGCTGGCTGCTGGTGGAGCAGCTCAAGTTCGGCAAGCCGACCACGCTCGGCGCGGCTTCGGGTGCGGTCGCGGGCCTGGTCGCCATCACCCCGGCGTGTGGTTTCGTGAGCCCGCTCGGGGCCATCGCGATCGGCCTCATCGCCGGTGCGGTCTGCGCGCTCGCCATCTCGCTCAAGTTCAAGTTCGGCTTCGACGATTCGCTCGACGTCGTGGGCGTCCACCTGGTCGGCGGTATCGTCGGCACGCTGCTGATCGGCTTCTTCGGCACCACCAGCGTCAACTCGCTCGGCGCGGACGGCCTGTTCTACGGCGGTGGGTTCACCCAGCTGGGGCGTCAGGCGGCGGCCGCCGGTGCGGTGCTCGCGTACTCCTTCGTGCTGTCCTTCATCATCGGCTTCGTGATCAAGAAGGCCGGCGGCTTCCGCGTCAGCACCGAGGACGAGGTCAGCGGCATCGACGAAGCCCAGCACGCGGAGAGCGCCTACGACTTCACCGGGACGGGCGGAGGCCTCGGCCACCCGAACACCATCCCGGTCAAGTCCGCCACCCCGGCCGCGAAACTCGAGGAGAGCAAGGCATGAAGCTCATCACGGCGATTGTCAAGCCGTTCACGCTCGACGACGTCCGCTCCGCGCTGGAGCAGTTGGGCGTGCTGGGCATGACGGTCAGCGAGGTCCAGGGCTACGGACGGCAGAAGGGCCACACCGAGGTCTACCGCGGCGCGGAGTACTCGGTCGACTTCGTCGCCAAGCTGAAGATCGAGGTCGTCACCGACGACACCAACGTGGAGAAGGTCCTCGACGCCATCACCACGGCCGCGCACACCGGGAAGATCGGCGACGGCAAGGTGTGGGTGACCTCGGTCGAGACGGTGATCCGGGTCCGGACCGGCGAGCGCGGCACGGACGCGCTCTAGGACGTCCGGGATGGCCGACGGGGGCGAACTGGTCAAGGCCACCGAGCGTTTGCTCGAGGGCAGGCACGGGAGGCTGGGGTCGTCCGCACTGCGGGCGGCCCTGGTCGACCTCTACGAGTTCTGGCTGGGCAGGGGAGCCTCGGCGGCCGGCGTCGACACCGCGGAACCGGGTGTCGCGCTGGTCGCCGTGGGCGGGCTCGGCCGGCGGGAGCTGGTGCCGTTCTCCGATCTCGACCTGCTGCTGGTGCACAACGGCAACAGCGGCGTCGCCGAGATCGCGGACGCGCTCTGGTATCCCTTGTGGGACGCGAAAATCGGGCTCGACCACTCGGTGCGCACGCCGGGCGAGGCGCTGAAGGTCGCTTCGGAGGACCTGCGCGTGGCCATGGGCCTGCTCGACGCCCGGCACCTCGCCGGGGACGCCGAGCTGAGCGGCAGGCTGGTGGCCGCGGCGCGGGACCAGTGGCGCCGCACGGCGCGCAAGCAGCTCCCGGACCTGACGGCGTCGGTCCGGCAGCGCTGGACCCGCAGCGGCGAAATCGCGCAGTCCGCCGAACCGGACCTCAAGCACGGGCGCGGTGGGCTGCGGGACTTCGCCGTCCTGGAAGCCCTCGCCGCGGCGCAGCTCACCGCGCGACCGGGCGAGGAACTGCTGGAAGCGAAGGGCCTCCTGCTCGACGTCCGCACGGAGCTGCGGCGGGAGATCCGGCGGGAACGGGACGTCCTGTCCGCGCCCGAAGCCGAGCTGGTCGCCGGCGAACTCGGCTTCGGCGACCGGTTCACGTTGGCCCGCAAGCTTTCCGGAGCGGGCCGCACGATCGCCTACGCACTGGACGTCGCTCTGCGGTCCACAGTGGAGCCACCGCGCAGCCGCTTCGGCCGGCGTCCCTCGCGGACGCCGCTGGCGGAAAACGTCGTGCTGCACGGGAACGAGGTCGCGCTGGCCCGCGACGCCGTCCCGGCGAAGGACCCGGCGCTGCTGCTGCGGGTGGCCGCGGCGTCGGCGCGCACGGGCAAGCCGATCGCGCTCGGCACGCTCAAGGCGCTGGCCGAGTCGGCACCCGAGCTGCGCGCGCCGTGGCCGGCCGAAGCGCTGAACGCGCTGGTCGAGCTGCTGGGCGCGGGCGAGGGCCTGGTCGACGCGGTCGAGTCCCTGGACCGGACGGGGTTGTGGTCCCGGCTGTTCCCGGAGTGGGGCGCGGTCCGCGACCTGCCGCCGCGCTCGCCGGTGCACCAGTGGACGGTCGACCGCCACCTGGTGCGCACGTGCGTCGAGGCGGCCAAGCTGACCACCACGGTGCCGCGCCCGGACCTGCTGCTGATCGGCGCGCTGCTGCACGACATCGGCAAGGGCCGCGACGCCGACCACTCGGAGCTGGGCGCGAAGATCTCGGCCCAGGTCGCGACCCGGCTGGGCCTGAGCCCGGCCGACGCCGGCACGGTGTCGGCGATGGTCCGCCACCACCTCCTGCTGCCGCACACGGCGACGCGGCGCGACATCAGCGAGCCGGCCACGGTGGCCCGGGTGGTGAAGACCCTGGACAGCGACCTCGTCCTGGTCGAGCTGCTGCACGCGCTGACCCAGGCCGACTCGCTGGCGACCGGTCCGGGGGTCTGGACGGACTGGAAGGCGCGCCTGCTCGCGGAGCTCGTGTCGGGCTGCGAGGAAGTGTTGCGCGGCAAGGGGTTCACGGCTCCTTCGCCGATGGACGAGGAACAACGCGAGCTCGTCGCCTCGGCGGTGGCCTCGGGCACGGGCGAGATCCGGATCAGCGCGCACGGCAAGGTGGTGACGGTCCTGCTGGCGGTCCCGGCCCGCGCGGAACTGCTGGCCCCGGCGGCGGGCGTGCTGGCGCTGAACTCCCTGGAGGTCCACTCGGCGGTCCTGCGCGGCCACGACGGCGGCCGGGCGGGGGTGTTCACGGCGTCCCCGAAGTTCGGGTCGCTGCCGGACGCGACCCTGCTGCGCGAGCAGTTCGCCCGGGCGGTGGCGGGCACGTTGCCCCTGACCCAGCGCCTGGCGGCCAAGGAACGCGACTACGCATCCCCGGAGGCCCCGGTGCCCCCGAAGGTGCTGTGGTTCGACGACGAGACATCGGGCCCGGACACGGTGGTCCTGGAACTGCGCGCGGCCGACCGCATCGGCCTGCTGTTCCGGGTGGCGGGCGCCCTGCGCCGCTGCGACGCGGAGGTCCGCTGGGCGAAGGCGTCGACGCTGGGCGGAGCGGTGGTGGACTCGTTCGCGGTGACCCCCCGCAGCGGCCGCATCGAGCCGGGCTGGCGCCGTGAGGTGGAACAGGCCGTCCTGACGGCGGCTTCCTAGGCGGTCGCCGTGCCGTCGACCACCTGGTTGCGGCCCGCGTCCTTGGCCCGGTAGAGGGCCTTGTCCGCGGCCTGCAGCAGGCGGTCGACGGCCGTTCCGCCGTCCGGGTACGTCGCCACGCCGATCGAGGCCGAGAGGTCGGCGATCAGGCCCTCCTCGTACTCGACCTTCAGCGCTTCGATGGCCGAGCGGATGCGCTCGGCCACCGCCAGGACCGCGGCCGGCCCGATGTCCGGCAGCAGGACCACGAACTCCTCGCCGCCGAAGCGGCCGACCGAGTCGTAGTCGCGGACCGCGCTCTTGATCGTCGACGCCACCGCGCGCAGCACCGTGTCGCCCGCCAGGTGGCCGTGCTGGTCGTTGATCAGCTTGAAGTGGTCCAGGTCGATCATCAGGACGCCGAACGTGCTCCGCGTGCTGCGCTGCGCCCGCGCCAGTTCGCGCGAAGCGAGCAGGTGCCACCCGGTCGTGTTGAACAGGCCGGTCTTCTCGTCGGTCGTCGCCGCGATCTCCAGCTGCTTGATCAGCACCGCCCGGTGCAGCACCAGCAGCGGCGGCACGATCGCCAGGGTGAGCGCGGGCAGCGTCGCCAGGGTCAGCGCGGTGAGCATGCCCAGGCACAGCGTCGCGACTTCCAGGAGGTTGTCGCCGAGACCGCCGAAGAACGCCTTCACCGAGCGGGTGGTGATGGTCAGCGCGGGGACGATCGTGATGGCCGCGACCAGGAAGTAGGTCACCGCCGCGAGCGCGATGGCCGTGACGCCGCGCCAGCCGGCCGTCAGCGCGGCCGGCATGCCGCCGACCCCGAGCCACGCGAGCACGGCGTCCGCCGAGTAGCAGGTGAGGACGACCAGAGTGGCGTTCAGCGCGACCCGGAACGGCGGAACGCGCTTCATCCGAGCCAGGCTGCGGGTGCCGAGGTGCACGTAGAGGACGACGACCAGGGCGGCGCCCAGCGCCGGCGGCAGGAGCAGGACGCCGCCGAACGTCCAGACGGACGTCAGGTTGATGTGCGGGGTGTCCGACACGAGCCGCCGGACGCGTTCGACCTGCCGCCCGAGTTCGGCCTGCAGCACCCCGAGCCCGGCGAGCACCCCGAGGACGACCAGGTCCCAGGACCGCACGGGCACGGCGGCGGCGCTCCAGAGGGTGGCCAAGAGCGCAACCGACTCGACGAGGAAGCAGTAGAAGATCAGCGACCGCCGCTGCCGCCAGAGCGTCCAGCGAGCAGGGTTCAGCGCCCCACGGATCCGGCCCACGCGGGGTTCGGCCGGACGGGCGCCGTCCATACTCAAGGCGGTGCAACTCCCCTGGGTGATCCGACGATCCGCATCCACCCCACCACACCGGGCGGCCGCGATCGACGATTGCCACACGTTCGGAGCAGTGAAGGGAGGCCGCCGCCATGCGCAACCGCGAGTCCTGAGGCCCCCGAGTCCCCCGAAGTCCGCGCGAACCGCCGGAGGGAGGCCGTCATGCGCAACCGCGAGTCCTGAGCTGTTGTGGTCGCCGTTCATCCGTGCTCGGGAGGAGGTCTGTCGTGCGTAATCGCGAGTCGTGAGCTGATGCCCACCCGGTCCGTCGCGCCCCGGAAGGAGAGCTGTCGTGCGTAATCGCGAGTCCTGAGTCGTTGCCCGCTGAACGCGTCGTGCCTGGAAGGAGGCCTGTCGTGCGTAATCGCGAGTCCTGAGCTGATGTTCACCCGGCCGATCGCACCCGGAAGGAGAGCCGCCGTGCGCAACCGCGAGTCCTGAGTCGTTGTCTGCCGAATGCTCCGCGCCCGAAAGGAGGCCCGCTGTGCGTAATCGCGAGTCCTGAACCGATGCCCACCCGGCCCAGCGCGCCCCGAAAGGAGACCCGCCGTGCGCAACCGCGAGTCCTGACCCCAGCCGCGTACCCCGTCCGTTCCCGTCCGAGGAAGGAATCGTCACCATGCGCAACCGTGAGTCGTGAACTCCCGCCGGAGCGAGCTCCGGCCACCCCTCATCCGCGGGCCCGGGTGGGACCGCTCAGGCGGTCGCGCCGCCGTCGACCACCAGGTCGTGCCCCACGGTGAACGCGGCTTCGTCCGAAGCCAGCCACAGCACCGCGGCGGCCACCTCGGCGGTGGCGCCCACCCGGCCCAGCGGGATCGCGTTCTTCAGCCGCGCGGCCCGATCGGCGTCCGTCTCGCCGGGGCGCCGGGACATGTCCGTGTCCGTCGCACCGGGGCTGACCGCGTTGATGCGGACCCCGTCGGCGATGTGGTCGCGCGCCGCCGTCCTGGTCAGCGCGCTCACAGCGGCCTTAGACGCTGCGTAGGCCGCCATGTTCGGCAGCCTGCCGTGCGCGCCGATGTTCGACGCCATGTTGACGATCGCGCCGCCGCCGTGCGCCCGCATGTGCGCGACCTCGTGCTTGAGGCACAGCCACGTCCCGGTGACGTTCGTGTCCAGCACCGCCGCGAACCCGTCTTCGTCGAGGTCCGCGACCGGCGCCGGCGACCCGAGGATGCCCGCGTTGTTGAACGCGACGTCCAGCCGCCCGTGCCGTGCGACGACCGTCTCCACCATCCGCGCCACGTCCGCGGAGTCGGTCACGTCGACGGTCACCGCACTCGCGTCGCCGCCGATTTCCGCCACCGCGGACGCCAGCCGCTGCCCGTCGCGCCCGGCGACGACCACCGTCGCGCCTTCGCCCCCGAACGCCCGCGCCGTCGCCCGTCCGATACCCGAGCCACCGCCCGTCACGAGGACGACTTTGCCTGCGAAACGTGCCCCCATCGTGTACCTTCTTTCTGGTCCGATCATTCTTGAATGAGCAGGCGCATGGCCTGTGAGACCGCCGCGTCGACCCGGCCCGCGGCGTCAGTTCCCTTGCCGAGGACCCGCAGGCCCTGCAGCACGGTGAGCAGGAATCGCGCCAGCGTCGCCGGGTCGCTGCCGCGGGGGAGTTCTCCCTGCGCCTTCGCGCGTTCCAGCGCCATGGTGAGGGCGACCTCGAGGGTGTCCCAGCTGCGTTCGACCAACCGGGCGACGTCGGGATCATGGGGGAGCAGCTCGATCGCCGCGTTGACGACGAAACAGCCCATCCTCGTCTCGTCGCCCAGGATTTCCGCTGCGTAGCCGTCGAACAGCCGGCGCACCGCCGCCACCCCGGAACCCGGCTCCGAGAGCTGCGCCATCACCCGCGCGTCGGTGCGTTCCGCGTAGCGCTTCAATGCCGTGACGTAGAGGTCGTGCTTGGTGCCGAAGGTGGCGTACAGGCTGGCCTTGGCGACGCCGACGTGCGTCACGAGGTCGCTCACCGACGTCGCCTCGTACCCCTGGCGCCGGAAGAGCGTGAGCGCGCTGTCGCAGGCTTCGCCGACGTCGAACTCCTTGACCCGGGACATGATCGAAACCCTAGCCGTATCGAGAACGCTCGGTCAAATATGCGAGCGGCGGTGTGTCGGATCCGGTGACGGCGCGTGCGATGGCACTATGGCTGCTTCCACCGGCCAAAGGGGTGAACGATGCAAGATCGGTTGACGTTGCCGCCGACCGTCGTCGCCGTCCACCTGCGCTCCTGCGCCGAGGAACTCGCCGCCGGCCTGCGCTGCGGCGGTCCCGGCGCCACGACGGCCGAGCTCACCGACGTCGTCGCCCAGCTCGTCGCCGGGCAAGAAGCCATTTCGCACGCCCTCGCCGGGCTGGCCGCGCGTGTCGAAGGCGGGTCCGAGGCCCTTGCGGCGGCCCCGCCGCTGGACGTCGAGGTCGTCACCGAAGTGCTCCGCGCGGCCGCCATCGCCTCCCGGTGCTCGGCGGAAGCGCTCGACGAGGTCACGCCGTCGTTCGAATGTGTGAGCGAATCCGTCTCGCCTGACACCCGTTTGTAGCTGTCGATCCGCCGCGGCCGCTGTCTAGCCTGGGAGCTGCGGAGGTGGCACGGATGCGCGCAGTGTGGACGGGCACGATCGGGTTCGGCAGTTACGCCATCCCGGTGAAGGCGTACAGCGCCACTGAGGAGCGCGAGATCCCGCTCCACCAGGTGCACGAGACCGACGGCGGCCGCGTCCGCGTCAAGCGCGTGTGCGAGGTCGACGGCGCCGAAGTGCCGCCGGAGGAGATGGTCCACGGCTACCCCGTCCCGGGCGGCGACGTCGTCCTGCTGTCCGCGCACGAGCTGGCGTCGCTCCCGATGCCGGGTCGCACGATCGCCATCCGCGGGTTCGCGCCGGTGCCCGACGTCGACCCACTTTGGTTCGCGAAGAGCTACTACCTCGAGCCCGAGCCGGCGGGTACGAAACCGTACGTCCTGTTCAGCGAGGCGCTCCAGCAGTCGGGCCGGCTCGCGCTGGTCACCGTCGCACTGCGCCGCCGCGAGACGCTCGGTGCCCTGCGCGTGCGCGACCAGGTGATCGTGCTGGAGACGATGCGGTGGCCGGACGAGGTGCGCACGCCGGACTTCCCGTTCCAGCACGCCGACGTCGACATCCGGCCCGGCGAGCTGCGGCGCGCGGTGAACCTGGTCGAGGAGCTGACCGGTGAGTTCGACCCGGCCCGCTACCCCGACCGTTACCGCGAGGCGTTCCACGCGTTGGTCCAGGCGAAGATCGACGGCGCCGAAGTCGTCCAGCCCACGGCCGCCGAGCAGGCCGAGGGGGTCACCCGCCTGCTGGCGGCGTTGCAGGAGAGCGCCGCCGAAGCGGAGGACACGCGCAACGCGGCCGTCACGAAGGCCAAGGCGGCCGCTTCGAGGGCCGCGAAGGCGCGCACGACGGCGAAGCGAGCCGCGACGCGCAGCCGTGGACGCACGAAGACGTCCGGCTAGGTAGTACTACCCACGGGTAATTGAGGGTTCTCACACTCAACCCGCCGTCCTGGGCGCGGCAGACTTCCTTCTGCCAGCGAGTACCGGATCGCCGGCGAGGGGGGATGTTCGGACGGCCCCTGGGGAGGTGAGCCGTCCGGGCGCCAGGGTTCCGGGGCGGGCCGGAGGAGGAGCGGCCCGTTCCCGGGACCCGTCCCGCACCGCGGGGAGGCGGCGCGGGCAAGGGGGTGTCCGAAGGCTGCCGTGGAGGGATCGAGGGGTCTCCACGGCAGCTTTCAGGCGTCCGCGACCCGGATCAGCAGGTCGGCGGCCAGCCGGAGCAACTGCTGCTCGGTCGGCGACAACGTCGATTCGAGCGCCGCGGCCAGCCAGCGTTCGCGTTGGGTGGTGTACCGGCGCAGGACGGCCAGGCCCTCGTCGGTGATACTGACCCGTGACCGGCGCCCGTCGTCGGGATCCGGCGTCCGCTCGATTTGGCCGCGGAGTTCGAGCGAAGCCAGGATCCGGGTGAGCGACTGCGGCTGCAGCCGTTCCGCCTCGGCCAGCTCGGTCGGCGTCTGCGTGCCCGCGCGGTAGAGCCGGCTCAGCACCGCGAGCACAGCCGGCCCGGGGATGTGCCGGTCCGCTTCCGCGCGCATCCGCCAGTTCAGCCGCCCGACGCCTTCGCGCACCCGCCGGGACAACTCGGCGAGCTCGGCATCCGCGGTGACCCGCGTGGCGGTCTCGTCGAGGGTCCGGGCCGGTTCGCTGTGCATGGCCCCACACTAGGTGGTGCCGCGGACGAGCCGGGCATAACGCCCGTCGCGCGCCAGCAGTTCCTCGTGCGTCCCGCGTTCGGCAATCCTCCCTTCGTCCAGTACGACGATCTGGTCGGCGTGCTCCACAGTGGACAACCGGTGCGCGATCGTCAGCGTGGTGCGCCCCGCGGCGAGCCGGTCGAGTTCGGCCTGCACGGAACGTTCGGTGCGGGTGTCGAGCGCGCTGGTCGCCTCGTCGAGGATGAGCACCGGCGGGTTCCGCAGCAGGATCCGGGCGATCGCGATCCGCTGCTTCTCCCCGCCGGAGAACCGGTAGCCCCGCTGGCCGACGACCGTGTCGTACCCCTCGGGCAGCGCGGCGAGGGTGTCGTGGATGTGCGCCGCCTTCGCCGCCCGCTCGATCTCGTCGTCCGTCGCGTCCGGCTTGGCGAAGCGCAGGTTCTCCCGCACGGTGTCGTGGAAGAGGTACGTCTCCTGCGACACCAGCCCGACGCCGGCCGCGAGTGACGCCAGCGTGACGTCCCGGACGTCCGTGCCGTCGATCGTCACCGACCCGCTGCTCACCTCGTAGAGCCGGGCGACGAGGTAGGCCAGCGTCGTCTTGCCCGAACCGGTCGACCCGACCAGGGCGGTCGTGGTCCCGGCCGGCACGTCGAAGTCGATCCCGCGCAGAGTCGGCGGGCCGCCTTCGTCGTAGCTGAACGAGACGCCGCGCATCGAGACGTCCCCGCGGCGCACCTCCAGCACCTGGGCGCCGGGTTTGTCCGCGATCTCCACCGGCAGGTCCATGACCTCGAAGATGCGGCCGAACAGCGCCTTCGACGTCGCCACGTTCTGCCCGATCGTCTGCATCGCGCTCGCCGGCGCGACCAGCCGGTTGAGCATGCTCGTGAACGCCACGACGGTGCCGAGCGAGATCGGCGACGCACCGCCTGCCAGCGCCAGCCCGGCGATCCAGTAGACCAGCGCCGGGATCACGGTGAGGCTCATCGCCCGCGACGCCCGTTGCCAGCGGCCGGCCAGCGCGGCGGCCCGTTCCAGTGACGCGATCTCCCGCGACTCCGCGCCGAAGCGCTCCCGCACCGCCCGCTCGTTGCCCATCGTCTTGGCGAGCAGCACCCCGGTGACCGACAGGGATTCCTCGACCATGGTCGTCAGCCGGGCCATCCGCCGCGTGCGGCCACGGGCCAGCGTCCGCCGCTTCTCGCCCAGCCTGAGCGTGAACAGCAGGAACAGGGGCACGACGAGCAGGGACAACGCGGCGAGCTGCCAGTCGAGCAGGACGAGCGCGGTGGCGATGGCGATCGTCGTGGTCGCGTTCTGCACCACCGACCCGGCGGTCGTGGTGATCACGTTGTCCACCCCGCCGATGTCGTTGAACACCCGCGAAAGCACTTCGCCGCTCTTCGTCCGCGTGAAGAAGCCGAGCGACATCCGCTGCAGGTGGCCGTAGACGGAGACGCGCAGCTCGTTCATCACCCGCTGCCCGATGGTGTTCGACAGCCCGGTGGTGGCGACGCCGAGGGAGCCGCTGCCGACCGAGCAGACGATCATGCCGGCCGCCAGCAGGCTGATCAGCAGGGTGTCGCGGTGCGGGAGGGCGTCGTCGAGGATCTCGCGGAGCAGGAACGGCGAGACGACGCCGAGGCCCGCCTGCACGACGATCAGCGCGAACAGCGCGGCCAGCGGCCCGCGGTGCGGGCGGAACAGCCCGGCGATCCGTCTGAGGGGGACGGGTTCGTCGGCGTCGGTGTCCGGCTCTCGGAGGACGGCAACAGCGGTCATGCACCTATGTTTACTAAAATCAGCCGCGAGCGCCACCGGTTTTCGTGTGTTCACGCGAAAGTGGACTACACAGCTGGTAAACCGGCGTTTAGTATCGACGCAGGCCCGCGGAACGAAGCAGCCGGAGCGACTACCCTCGACAGGGCCGGCCGAGTCCGGCGCGCCACCATCGACCCAGCTGGAGCGTGCACACCCGTGTTCGACACCCTCTCCGATCGGCTCACCGCCGCCCTGCAGACGCTCACGCGCAAGGGCAAGCTGTCCGACGCCGACATCGACGCCACCGCGCGCGAGATCCGCATCGCGCTGCTGGAGGCCGACGTCGCCCTCGGCGTGGTCAAGACCTTCATCGCGAAGATCAAGGAGCGGGCGAAGGGCGCCGAGGTCTCGCAGGCGCTCAACCCCGCGCAGCAGGTCGTCAAGATCGTCAACGAGGAGCTCGTCGGGATCCTCGGCGGCGAGACGCGCCGGCTGAACCTGGCCAAGACCCCGCCGACCGTGATCATGCTCGCCGGTCTCCAGGGTGCCGGTAAGACGACGCTGGCCGGCAAGCTCGCCCTGTGGCTGAAGAAGCAGGGCCACGCGCCGATGCTGGTCGCCTGCGACCTCCAGCGCCCGAACGCCGTCACGCAGCTGCAGGTCGTCGGCGAGCGCGCCGGCGTCACAGTCTTCGCGCCACATCCGGGCGCGACAGCGACCGGTGCATCAGCGCAGCCCGGCAACGGCGTCGGCGACCCGGTCGACGTCGCCCGCCGCGCCATCGCCGAGGCCAAGCACGCGCAGCACGACGTCGTCGTGGTCGACACCGCGGGCCGCCTGGGCGTCGACGAAGAGCTGATGAAGCAGGCCGCCGACATCCGCGACGCGGTCGAGCCGGACGAGGTCCTGTTCGTCGTCGACGCGATGATCGGCCAGGACGCCGTCACCACGGCCCAGGCGTTCCAGGACGGCGTCGGCTTCTCCGGCGTCGTGCTCACCAAGCTCGACGGCGACGCCCGCGGTGGTGCCGCGCTGAGCGTCCGCGAGGTCACCGGCCAGCCGATCCTCTTCGCCTCCAACGGCGAGAAGCTCGAGGACTTCGACACCTTCCACCCGGACCGGATGGCGTCGCGGATCCTCGGCATGGGTGACGTCCTCACCCTGATCGAGCAGGCCGAGCAGGCCTTCGACCAGAAGCAGGCCGAGAAGGCCGCGGAGAAGCTGTCGAGCGGCCAGCTGACGCTGGAGGACTTCCTCGAGCAGATGCTCGCGGTCCGCAAGATGGGCCCGATCGGCAACCTGCTCGGCATGCTGCCCGGCGCCGGCCAGATGAAGGACCAGCTCGCCCAGGTCGACGACAAGCACCTGGACAAGCTGCAGGCGATCATCCGCGGCATGACCCCGGCCGAGCGCGAAGACCCGAAGATGATCAACGGCTCGCGCCGGCTGCGCATCGCCAACGGCTCCGGCGTCACCGTCCGCGAGGTCAACGACCTGGTCAACCGGTTCTTCGAAGCCCGCAAGATGATGGCCCAGATGGCCGGCCGGTTCGGCTTCGGCGGCGGGGGCGGCTCCAAGTCCCGCAAGGGCAAGAAGGGCAAGAAGGGCCGCGGCCCCACGCCCCCCAAGGTCCGCGGCGGCTTCCCCGGCGGCATGCCGATGCTGCCCCCGGGCGGGCAGATGCCCGGCGGGATGCCCGACCTGTCGCAGCTCGGCGGCATGAACGACATCCCGGGCTTCGACCCGTCGAAGTTCAAGCTCCCGAAGAACCCGAAGGACAATTGAGCACCGCGCTCCACGCCGCCGGGGTGATCCTGCCCGGCGGCGAGCCGGGGGAGCTGTGGATCACCGGCGGCCGGATTTCGTTCGAGCCGGTGCCGGACGCCGAGACCCTCGGCCAGGACGTCTTCCTGGTGCCCGGACTGGTCGACGCGCACTGCCACCCCGGCATCGGCGTCGGCGGCCCCGTTTCCCTCGACGAGGCGGCCGCCCAAGCGGTCACCGACCGGAACGCCGGGACGCTGCTCATCCGCGACTGCGGCCTGCCCATCGACGTCCGGCCGCTCCAGCAGCGTGCCGACCTGCCGACGATCATCCGCGCCGGGCAGCACCTCGCACTGGCCAAGCGCTACCTCCCCGGGCTCGGCATCGAGCTCGAAGACCCGGAGCAGCTGCCCGAAGCCGTCGCCGAGCAGGCCAGGGACGGCGACGGCTGGGTCAAGCTCGTCGGCGACTGGATCGACCGCGGGGTGGGCGACCTCGCGCCGCTGTGGCCGGACGACGTCCTGGCCGAAGCGGTGAAGGTGGCGCACGACCACGGCGCCCGCGTCACCGCGCACGTGTTCGGCGAAGCGGCCCTGCCCGGCCTGATCGCGTCCGGCATCGACTGCCTCGAACACGGCACCGGCCTGAGCGCCGGGCAGCTGGCCGAGCTGGCGCGCCACGAGGTCGCCCTGGTCCCGACGCTGATCAACATCGAGAACTTCCCCGGGATCGCCGAGAAGGCGGGCAAGTACCCGACCTACGCGGCGCACATGCGTGCGTTGCACGCCGGCGTCGGCGAGATGGTCGCTTCAGCCATCGAAGTGGGCGTACGCGTCTTCGCGGGCAGCGACGCCGGAGGCATGGTCGAGCACGGCAGGCTCGTCGACGAGATCGAGGCGCTGCACCGCGCGGGCATGACCCGTGAGCAGGCGCTCGCGAGCGCGTCCTGGGCGGCCCGCGACTGGCTCGGCCACCCCGGCATCGACGACGGCGCACCCGCCGACCTGCTGGTCTACGCCGCCGATCCGCGTGCGGACCTGGGCGTCCTGCGGCACCCTTCGCACATCGTGCTCGGCGGCGTCGTGTACGCCTAGACCCCCGCTGTTTTCCTTGCGGGGTCGGCACTTTAGCGTGGGACGGGTGACGGACGACGACGGCGCACGGCGCGTGCTGGGAGCGCACTGGTGTTTCGTGGCGTTCTTCGCGGGGATCGCCGGCTACTACCTGACCAACCTGATCATCGCCGCGGCGGTCAACCGCAACGTCGGCGAGTTCGACCCCTTGGAGCTGCACGACATCGGGCCGCTCCTGCTCCTGGCGTTCGTGCCCAACCTCCTGCTCGGCCTCGGTCCCGCGGCGGGGTCCTGGCGCTGGGGCGAAGGCCTGCGCACCGACTTCGGCCTCAAGCCGACCTGGCGCGACGTCCGGATCGGCCTGGCGTGCGGTGTGCTCGCCCTGGTCGTCGGCTACCTGCTGAACCTCGTGCTGATCGCGGTCTACGGCGCCGACGACGTCTCCGACAGCCCGCTGACCGACCTCGCCGACACCTTCGACGGCGACACGGTGTGGCTGGTCTTGGCGGCGGTGATCGTCATCGCCGGCGCGCCGATCACCGAGGAACTGCTGGTCCGCGGCACGCTGTGGAACGCGCTGTCGTTCCACCGGGTCCCGCCGTGGGTGGTGCTGGTGCTCACTTCGCTGGTGTTCGCCCAGCTGCACGGCGAGCCGACCCGCACCATCGCCCTCTTCGGCCAGGGCATCGCGATGGGGCTGGCCCGGCACCTGTCCGGCCGGGTCAGCGCCGGCGTGATCGCGCACGCGGCCAACAACCTCCCGCCGGCGGTGCTGCTGTTCGTCACGCATTGACCGTTGCGAAGATCGATGGACAGTAGCTGGACGGATACTGTGCGATCACATCGCGGCAGCTAGGCTCGACGCAGGAGCCGAGCGACGCGGAGGGCAAGGCGTGACCACTTCCCAGCCTCGGGACCCCGCTGCCGGCGCCACGCCGCTGCCCGAGCCCGAGGAGCCCGCCGCGACCGCCTTCCTGCCGCCCACGCCGCGGCACCGGTGGGGCTTCGGTGCCTTCCTGCTCGTCGAAGCCGTGCTGCTGGCGTCCGCGGCCTTCGTGTCCGCACTGGTCGGCGACACCGGTCCCGGTCCGCTGCCGATGCGGGTCGTGCTGCTCGGCACCATGCTCCCGACGATGATCGCGGCCGGCGTAGCGGTGCTGATCACCTACGTGCGCGGCAACGGTCCCGTGTCCGACCTGCGCCTGGAGTGGCGCTGGGCCGACGTGAAGACCGGCTTCCGGTACGGCTGCGTCGGGCTCGTCTTCACCACCCTCGCCGCGTACCTGTGGACGCACCTGGTCGGCAACGCCAACGCGACGTCGGCGATCAGCGCGCTGGTCGAGGACCGCCGGATGTCGATCCCGGCGGCCCTGGTGATGTTCGTCTACCTCTGGCTGCTGGGCCCGATCTGCGAGGAGGTCATCTACCGGGGCCTGCTCTGGGGCGCGGCGGAGCAGCTGCAGTGGCGCAGCGAGCGCTGGGGCCGCGTCGCGGCGTTCCTGCTGTCGACGGCGGTGTTCGCGGCGAGCCACCTCGAGCCGCTGCGGACGACGTTGCTGCTGGTCATCGCGGTGCCGATCGGCCTGGCCCGGCTGGTCACCGGCCGCCTGCCGGGCAGTATCGTCGCGCACCAGGTCAACAACTTCCTCCCGGCGCTGACCATCCTGCTCGGGGCCCTCGGGGTGGCCTCTTTCTAGGTGCGCGGGTGCCGTCTGGCAGAATGGGTCACTGCCTGCTTCCGCCGGACCCTCTCACCGTGCGAAAGCTCCTGACCTTCGGGTGCCCGCGTCCGTGTCCCCACTCGGCCCGCGTGCGCCCAGCCCAGCACCAGAGAGATTCGAGGAGAACCCACACCCGTGGCCGTCAAGATCAAGCTGCAGCGCCTCGGCAAGATCCGTGCGCCGTACTACCGCATCATCGTCGCCGACGCGCGCACCCGCCGGGACGGCAAGGCCATCGAGACGATCGGCAAGTACCACCCGAAGGAAGAGCCGAGCCTGATCGAGGTCGTCTCCGAGCGCGCCCAGTACTGGCTGGGTGTCGGCGCGCAGCCGACCGAGCCGGTCCAGCGCCTGCTGGAGATCACCGGTGACTGGCAGAAGTTCAAGGGCCTGCCGGGCGCCGAGGGCACCCTGAAGGTGGCCGAGCCGAAGCCGTCCAAGCAGGACCTGTTCAACGCGGCGCTCGCCGCGGCCGGCGAGGAGCCCTCCACCGAGGCCACCACGCCGAAGAAGAAGTCCGCCCCGAAGAAGGCCGAGGCCGAGAAGGCGGAGGCCGCTGAGGGCGAGAAGTCCGAGTGAGTTTCCTCGCGGACTCCCTCGAGCACCTGGTGCGCGGGATCGTCGACAACCCGGACGAGGTCCGGGTCGAGCTGCTGACCACCCGCCGTGGCCGCACGCTCGAGGTGCACGTGCACCCCGACGACCTCGGCAAGGTGATCGGCCGGGGCGGTCGCACGGCGACCGCTCTGCGCACCGTCATGGGCGGCATCGGTGGCCGCGGCGTCCGTGTGGACGTCGTCGACACCGACCGCTGAGCCTCCACGGAAAACGGTCAGGATGGACGTCGTAGTCGGCCGCATCGCGAAGGCGCACGGCATCCGCGGGGAACTCGCGGTGGACGTGCGCACGGACTCGCCGGACGAGCGGTTCAAGATCGGTGCGGCCGTCACGACGAAGCTGCGTGACGGCAGCAAGAGGGAACTCACCATCGCAGCCGCCCGCGAACACAGCGGGCGGCTGCTGGTGCGTTTCGAGGAGGTCCTGACCCGCGACGTCGCCGAGACGCTGCGGGGCGCGCTCCTGCTCGCCGACACCGACACGCTGCCGCCGACGTCGGACCCGGACGAGTTCTACGACCACGAGCTGGCCGGCCTGCGAGCCGAGCTCGCGGACGGCACGGTCGTGGGCAAGGTCGTCGAGGTCGTCCACTCGCCCGCCGGCGAGCTCCTGGAGCTCGACGTCGACGGCCGTGAGGTGCTGGTGCCCTTCGTCCGCGCGATCGTCCCCACGGTGGACGTCGCGGGCGGCCGGGTCGTGCTCGACCCGCCGGAAGGGCTCCTGGACGCCTGAGATGCGGATCGACGTCGTCACGATCTTCCCCGAATACCTCGACCCGTTGCGCGCCGCGCTGCTGGGCCGGGCGATCGACCGCGGCCTCGTCGAAGTCGGCGTGCACGACCTGCGCGACTGGACCCACGACGTGCACCGCGCGGTCGACGACGCGCCGTACGGCGGCGGCCCCGGCATGGTCATGAAACCGCAGATCTGGGGCCCGGCCCTGGACGACGTCTGCACGTCCGAGACGCGGCTCGTCGTACCCACGCCCGCCGGGAAGCCGTTCACCCAGGAACTGGCGCACGCGTATGCCGCGGAGAAGCACCTGGTCTTCGCGTGTGGCCGCTACGAGGGCATCGACCAGCGGGTCGTCGACGACGCGGCCCGCCGGATGCCGGTCGACGAGGTCTCGATCGGGGACTACGTCCTGGTCGGCGGCGAGGCGGCGGTGCTGGTCATCGTCGAGGCCGTCGTCCGGCTGCTGCCCGGCGTGCTCGGCAACGCGCGGTCGGCCGCGGAGGACTCGTTCTCCGACGGCCTGCTCGAAGGCCCTAGCTACACCCGTCCGGAGGTGTGGCGGGAGCTGCCCGTGCCGGACGTGCTGCGGTCGGGCAACCACGCGCTGATCGACCGCTGGCGGCGTGACCAGGCCCTGGAACGCACGGCCCGCCGTCGCCCCGATCTCCTGGCGCGGCTGCCGGAAGGTAGTCTCGACAAGCACGATCTCGGGGTCCTCGAGGGCTTGGACCCCGAGCAGGCCTAGCCCGGTTACTTGACGCGTGGCACGGTCTGTAATACTTGACAGGTTGGCGTGAGTGGACTGCCTCGTTCACGAGCCCGCCATCAGCCCCCCGGGTCGCCCGCAGCGGCACCGTTGCGCGCCCGGGATCTGTACGCAAGCCATACCGAAGACGAGGACGGACCACCGATGAACACCCTGGACGCGCTGGACAAGCAGTCGCTGCGTTCCGACATCCCGGACTTCCGCCCGGGCGACACGCTCAAGGTGAGTGTCCGCGTCATCGAGGGCAACCGCGAGCGCAACCAGGTCTTCCAGGGCGTGGTCATCCGCCGTCAGGGCGGTGGCATCCGGGAGACCTTCACCGTGCGCAAGGTTTCGTTCGGCGTCGGCGTCGAGCGCACCTTCCCGGTGCACTCGCCGAACCTCGCCGAGATCGAGGTCCACAAGCGCGGTGACGTGCGGCGCGCGAAGCTGTACTACCTGCGCGACCTCCGCGGCAAGAAGGCCAAGATCAAGGAGCGCCGCGAGAACCGCGAGACGGCCTCGGCTAACTGAGTCACCACCCGGTTACCGGTAGCCTGACGACGTGGCCGAACCCGTGTCCCAGAACGCTCCCGAGGACGACCCCGACCGCTCCGAGGAGGACAAGCCCCGGCTGTCCCGCTCCGAGGAGCGCGGGGGATCCCGGCGGCGGCGAGCCAAACCCGCCAAGAAACGGTCGTTCTGGAAGGAACTGCCGATCCTGCTCGTGATCGCGCTGGTGCTCACGATCCTGATCCAGACTTTCCTGGCGAAGGTCTTCATGATCCCGTCGGGATCGATGGAGGCCACCCTGCACGGGTGTCCGGGGTGCACCGGCGACCGGATCCTCGTCGACCGCGTGACCTACGACTTCACCGAGCCCGCTCCGGGCGACGTGATCGTGTTCAAGGGCCCGCAGGCGTGGATCAACAACGAGATCCCGCCGCAGGAGTCGGGCAACATCGTCGTCCGCGGCCTGCGCGGTCTCGGTTCGCTGGTCGGCTTTGCCCCGCCGGACGAGCGTGACTTCGTCAAGCGCGTGATCGCGGTCGGCGGCCAGACCGTTCAGTGCTGCGACACGCAGGGCCGGGTGGTCGTGGACGGCAAGTCACTCGACGAGCCGTACATCCACTGGGAAGACCCGGCCGTCCAGGAGCAGCGGAGCTTCGACCCGGTCAAGGTCCCCGCCGGGATGGTCTGGGTCATGGGCGACAACCGCAACAACTCCGACGACTCCCGGTTCCAGGGTGGTGGCGGCGTGAACGGCGCGGTTCCGGTGGACAACATCATCGGCAAGGCGCGGATCATCGTCCTGCCGCCGAGCCGCTGGGGCGGCATCACCGACCACAACCCGCAGGAGTCGGCGCAGCCGGTCGCCCTCGGGGCGCCGGCTTGGCAGAGCGGGCTTCCGCTCGGCGCCGGGATCGCGGCGGCGTGGCCGGCGTTGTTCGCCGGGCGCAAGCTCAAGGCCGGAGTGCGCCGGGCGGCCGGGCGGAAGCCCTAGCCACCCGGTCCTGGCCGGCAGACGGGTGATCCAGCCTTGACACTTCCCGTTCCCCTGACGGCGGCCGAGCCGATCCGGCCACCGCGAGCCGTGGTGCGCGGCGACCTCTTCTGGGGTCTGCAGGGCGCGCTCGACCGCCGTGGCCTCGGCCCGGTCGCCGGTGTGGACGAAGCCGGCGCCGGCGCGTGCGCGGGGCCGCTGGTGGTCGCGGCCTGCGTGCTCAAGCAGGGCGACGCGGCGAAGCTCACCGAGCTGACGGACTCGAAGCTGATGACGGCCAAGGCGCGGGACCGGGTCTACGACCTGGTCCTCGCCCGGGCCGTCGACTACTCGGTGATCGTCGTCCCGACCGAAGAGGTCGACCTCTGCGGCATCCGGGTGATGAACCTGGAGGCCATGCGCCGCGCGGCCGCGGCCCTGCGCGTGCAGCCGGGCTACATCCTCACCGACGGGTTCCGCGTTCCCGGCCTCACGGCCCCGAACGCGGCGGTCATCAAGGGCGACCGGTCGGTGGCGTGCATCGCGGCCGCGTCGGTGCTGGCCAAGGTGACGCGAGACCGCATCATGGCGGGTTACCACGACGATTTCCCGCACTACGGGTTCAACGTGCACAAGGGGTACAGCACGGCCGACCACCTGGCGGCGCTGCGCGAACACGGCCCCAGCGATGTCCACCGCTGGTCGTACACGAACGTGGCCACGGTGGCCCTCAAGCACGGCCTCCGGCCCGCGCGGCCGGTGGTGCTGACGTACGCGGCGCTGGAAAAGGCGATGGAAACGCCCGGCGCGGCCGGCCTGGCCGCGGTCCTCGACGAGGCATTAGAGCCACAACTCAGCCTGCCGCTGCATGCCCCGGCCGCGGGTGTGGGTCACAATGAACGCTCCGCCGGCGGAGCAGCAGCACGATCCCGAGGAGGGGCGCGGATTTCATGAGCGCAGAGGATCTCGAGAAGTACGAGACCGAGATGGAGCTCTCGCTGTACCGCGAGTACCGCGACATCGTCGGCCAGTTCTCGTACGTGGTGGAGACCGAGCGGCGGTTCTACCTGGCCAACGCGGTGGACGTCCAGGTCCGCGACGGCGGCGGCGAGGTGTACTTCGAGGTCCGCATGTCCGACGCGTGGGTCTGGGACATGTACCGCCCGGCCCGGTTCGTCAAGCACGTCCGGGTCATCACGTTCAAGGACGTCAACGTGGAGGAACTGGACAAGCCGGACCTCCGCCTTCCCGAAGACGGCCCGTTCTCGGGCTAGTCACCACTTCCGGACGACCGCGCCGGCTCACCATCCCGGGTGAGCCGGCGCGGTCTTTTTGCGCGCTCCGCCGCCTAGCACACCCCACCGACATTCCGGGCGTTCCGCGGCGATCCGTGGACCAGTTGTCCCCAACACCCCGGTTGTCCACAGTCCGGCGAACCGGGGCTGGTCCGGCCGGGCCGTGCCCTGCCATCGTCGAAGGCACACGCACCGTGATCACCGGGACCGCCCCGGTGACGGGAGCGAACCGACGAGGGGGCGAACACGATGACGGGCACCGACGAGCTCGCGAGACACCGCCAAGACCTGGGCGCCTGGGGCGAGGACCTCGCCCTTCGCTACCTGCGGGAGCGCGGCCTGGTCCTGCTGGCGCGCAACTGGCGTTGCCGCGAAGGCGAGCTGGACCTCGTCTTCACCGACCGCACCCGCGTGATCGTCTGCGAGGTGAAGACCCGCTCCGGCACCGACTTCGGCCTCCCGACGGAGACGGTGACCGAGGAGAAGGCGGGCCGCGTCCGCCGGGCCGCCCAGCGCTGGCTGCGCGAGTTCCGGCTCGGCTGGTGCCCCGTCCGCTACGACGTGGTGACGATCCTCGCCGAACCGGGTGCCCGGCCGCAGCTGCACCACATCGAGGCGGCGTTCTGATGCCGATCGCCAAAGCCTGGTCGGCCGGCCTGCTCGGGATCAACGGCCGGGTGATCGAGATCGAGGCCGACCTCGGCGGCGGGCTGAGCCGGATCACCCTGGTGGGCCTGCCCGACGCCGGGTTGCGCGAGGCGAAGGACCGCGTGCGGTCCGCGGTCCGCAACTCCGGGCAGCCCTGGCCCGACGGCAAGGTCACGCTCGGCCTGTCCCCGGCGAACCTGCCCAAGATGGGGTCCGCCTTCGACCTGGGCATCGCGGCGGCGGTGCTCGCGGCGTCGGGCGCGGTCCCGGCCACGCGGCTGCTCGGCACCGTGCTGCTCGGCGAACTGGCTCTGGACGGCCGGATCCGCGCGGTCCGCGGCATCCTCCCCGGCCTGCTGGCGGCCCGGGCGGCGGGATACGGACGAGCCGTCGTGCCGACGGACTCCCTCGTCGAAGCAGCGCTGGTCGACGGCATCGAAGTCGCGGGCGCGCCCCACCTGCGTGACTTCGTGGCGTGGCTGAAGCGTGAAGCCGAGCTGGCCCACCCGGAGCCACCCGGCCCGGTGCCACCGCCGGAGGTGCCGGACCTCGCGGACGTCGTCGGCCAGCCGGAAGCGCGCTGGGCGCTGGAAGTTGCCGCAGCGGGCGGGCACCACCTCCTGCTCACCGGCCCGCCGGGCGTGGGCAAGACGATGCTGGCCAAGCGGCTGCCCGGCCTTCTCCCGCAGCTGACGCCGGAGGAGTCCCTGGAGGTCACCGCGGTCCATTCGGTCGACGGTTCGTTGTCGAAGTCCTCGCCACTGGTGACGGTGCCACCGTTCGTCGCCCCGCACTATTCGATCTCCGTACCGGCCCTGATCGGCGGCGGCAGCGGAATCGCCTCCCCGGGCGCGATCAGCCGAGCTCACCGGGGTGTCCTGTTCCTCGACGAAGTCTGCGAGTTCGGCGGCCAGTGCCTCGAGTCGCTCCGGACGGTCCTCGAAGAGGGCGAGGTGCGCATTTCGCGGGTGAAGGGATCGATCACCTACCCCGCGCGATTCCAGCTGGTCCTGGCGACCAACCCGTGCGCGTGCGCCCCGCCGAAGGAGGCGGACTGCGTGTGCTCCGCGAACGCCCGCCGCCGCTACCTGGCCAAGCTGTCCGGCCCACTGCTCGACCGCGTCGACCTGAGGGTCCGGTTGCGCCCGCTGAGCGCGATCAGCGCACACGACACGGGCGCGGCCGAGCCATCGGAACCGGTGCGCCAGCGGGTCTTCGCAGCCCGCGAACGCGCAGCCCACCGCTGGCGCGCGCACGGCTGGCTGTCGAACTCGGAGGTCCCCGGACCGGCGCTCCGCCGCGAGTTCGCCCTCCCGGCGGAAGCCACGGAGCTACTGGACCGCGCCATGGACCGCGGCGGATTGACCGGCCGAGGAGCAGACCGCTGTTTGCGCATTGCCTGGACCCTGTCCGACCTGGACGGCGATCCCCGCCCCGGCGCGGACCAAGTGAGCGCAGCACTGGCCTTCCGAGAGCGGACGGCGGCATGAGCACGGACAGCCTCGGGCTGGCTGGGCCGCCGGCGCCCGCGGAAGTCGCGTTCGCTGCCGGGCAAGGACTGTCGGTCTTTCGGAAGCGCATGGCTGAGCTGCCGGTCTCTGGTCCGGCTGTCTCCGACACCGGCCACAGCCCGACAGAGCTGCGGCAGGCCCCCGCCTGCCGGTTGCGGCTGGCGAAGTCCTTCGCGCTCGCGGTGGTCGGGTTCGCCGCTGGCGGCAGGCGATCGGATTGTCGGGTGTGTGCGGCTGAGCCGTCGGCGCCTGCGGTGGTCGGGTTCGTTGCCGGCGGTGGGCGCTTGCCATGCCAGCTGTGTGTAGTTGAGCTGTCGGCGCCCGCTTTCGTCGCCGAGGATGAGCGGTCGGATTGCCGGGCGCGTGTGGCTGAGCCCGTGGTGTCGGCTGCGGCGGCCTTACGCGCCACGTGCGCGCCGAGCGCCGTTGTCGTGTCTTCGGGAGCGGGTGGCTTCGTCAGCACGGACCAGTTGCGGCGGATTCGCGGTCACTGGTTGCAGGTGACCGCGACCAAGGCACTTGCGGTGGCCGGAAGCAGGCAGCCGGCTTGCCGGGTCTGTGCGGCTGAGGCGTCGGTGGTCGCGTTTGTCGCCGTGGGTCGGCGCTTGCCTGGTCAGATGCGCGTCGTTGAGCTTTCGGTGCCCGCGCTGGTCGGCTTCGTTGCCGTGGGCGGGCGCTTACCTTGCCGGATGCGCGTGCCTGAGCTGTCGGTGGTCGCGTTCGTCGTCGAGGACGGGCGGTCGGCTTGCCGGGGGCGCGTGGCTGAGCCGGTGGTGTCGGCGGCGATTTCCTCTAGCGCCGCGTACAGGCGAGCGCGGATGTCGTCTCTTCGGGAGCGGGTGGCAGCGTGAGTGCGGACAAGTCGCCGCAGGCTTCAGGAGCGGGCGGCGGCACGAGCACCGACAAACTGCGGCAGGCCCGTGCTTACCTGTTGCGCGTGGCCGAGCCTCCGGCGGCCGCGGTCGTCGCCTTCGTTGCCGCGCACGGGCCAATAGCGGCAGCCGAGCGGGTTCGGCGGGGCGATTGCCCGGCCGAGGTGCTCAAGGCGACCGAGGCGCGGCGGGACTACGACCTCGTCACCCAGGACTTCGAGCGCGCCGCGGCCGTCGGCGCCCGGCTGGTCGTGCCCGAGGACGATGAGTGGCCCGCCTGGCCGCTGCTCGCCTTGGACCTCGCCGCCCGGCGCGGGGTCGCCGAGGCCGTTCCGCCTTTGGCTCTGTGGGTGGCCGGGGACGTTCCGCTCGGTACCGCCGCCGATCGGGCCGTGGCCATCGTCGGTGCTCGGGCCGCCACGAACTACGGCGAGCACCATGCCGTCGAGTTCGCGTACGGGCTGGCCCACCGTGGTGTGCCCGTGTTCTCGGGTGCCGCGTACGGCATCGACGGGGCGGCACACCGCGGCGCCCTCGCCGCCGACGGCATCACCGTCGCCGTGCTCGGGTGTGCCGTCGATGCCGGTTATCCCGCGGGGCACGTCGGCTTGCTGGAGCGGATCATCCGTTCCGGCGGTGCCGTCGTCAGCGAGTACCCGCCCGGCACGCCGCCGGCGCGGCACCGCTTCCTCGTCCGCAACCGGCTCATCGCCGCCCTCACCGAGGGCACGCTGGTCGTCGAGGCTGGACGCCGCAGCGGGGCCCGCAACACCGCCGGCACCGCCGGTGCCCTCGGCAAGGTGGTGATGGCCCTGCCCGGGCCGATCTCGTCCGCGATGTCCGCCGGCTGCCACGACCTGATCCGCGACTCCCGGGCGACACTGGTGTCGAGCTTGGATGAGGTCCTCGAGACGGTCGGCCGGTTCGGGATCGCCGAAGACAAGAGCCGTCCGAAACGGCGCACCGATCGGCTGGGGCCGGAGGCCTTGCGCGCCTTCGAAGCACTGGCTGTGCGCGCCGACCGGTCCGACGCCGAGGTCGCGGCCGAATCCGGCCTGCCGTTGCGGCGGGTGCGGGCGCTGCTCCCGGAACTGGAGATCGACGGATTCGCCGTCCGTGGCGAGTCCGGCTGGCGACGACGGAAGGAAAGCGCGTGAGCACCACGAAATCCGGGAAAAATCGTCGACGGCGTTCGGCCGGTCCGGTGCGGCCGCGTGGCGATCCTTGACCGGAGGCGGATGTTCGCGCAGCGTGACATCCATGCCGCCATCACGCTCCGGCCGGGCCCGCCGTCCCGACCTGCGCGCGCTCCGGGCCGCGTTGCCCGAGCCCGTGCGGGCCGTCGTCACCGCCTACGAACGGCACCTGGGGCTCGAACGCGGTCTGTCCGCGCACACGGTCCGCGCGTATGTCGGCGATGCGGTGTCGTTGCTCGGGTTCGTCGTGGACGGCGGCGGTGAGGTTGCCGAGCTGGACCTCGCCCGGCTGCGGGCGTGGCTCGCCACCCAGCAGTCCGGCGGGGCGAGCCGGACGACGCTCGCCCGGCGGGCCGCCTCGGCCCGCACATTCACCGCCTGGGCGCACCGCACCGGCGTCCTGGCCACGGACCCGGGCGGACGGCTCGCCGCGCCGCGGGCGCACCGCACCCTGCCCGGGGTGCTGCGTGCCGGGCAGGCGGGGGAGGTGATGCAGGCGTCGGCCGCCGGGGCCGCGCAGCGCGATCCGGTCGCCCTGCGTGACCGCGCCATCGTCGAGCTGCTCTACGCCACCGGCATCCGTGTGTCGGAGTTGTGCGGGCTGGACGTCGGTGGGGCGGACTTCTCCCGTCGTGTCGTGACGGTGCTCGGAAAGGGCGGGAAGGAACGTGTCGTCCCGTTCGGCGTTCCGGCGGCGGAGGCGCTCGCGGACTGGATCGACGAGGGACGGCCGAAGATCGTCGCGGAATCCGGTGGTGAGAGCGCCGAAGCCGCGCTTTTCCTGGGTGTCCGGGGCAAACGCGTCGACCCGCGAGCTGTCCGGCGTGTCGTCCACGACGCCGTCACGGCGGTGCCCGGAGTACTCGACATGGGGCCCCACGGCCTGCGGCATTCCGCCGCCACGCATCTGCTCGAAGGGGGTGCCGATCTCAGGAGCGTTCAGGAACTGCTTGGTCACGCTACGCTTGCCACGACGCAGCTCTACACTCATGTGACCGTCGACCGGTTGAAAGCGATCCATGACCGAGCGCACCCCAGGGCCTGAGGCGGTCCAGGGGGTCTCGCCCGGGTCGTCATCAGCGGGCCCGGCGGCGCACGCGCATCCGCACGAGCACGGAGACGACACTGAGCCGCATGCCGAGAACGACTGTGCAATGACCGCAGGGCCGCACGTGACCGAAGCCACCGGAGTGAGCACTCACGGTGAGGCTGCCGCGCCCGCGGAAACTCGGGCGGGCTACGAGGTCGACGCCGGAATCGCGGCTCTTTGGCAGCAGTTCGCCGACAGCCCGGACCAGGCGTCGCGCGATCGGCTCGTGCTGCACTACGCCCCGCTCGTCAAGTACGTCGCCGGCCGGGTCGGCACCGGGCTGCCCACGCACATCGACGTGGGCGACCTCGTGCAGTCGGGCATCTTCGGGCTCGTCGACGCGATCGAGAAGTTCGACCCCGAGCGAGGCCTGCGCTTCGAGACGTACGCGATGCAGCGCATCCGCGGCGCGATCCTCGACGACCTCCGTTCGCAGGACTGGGTGCCACGCGCGGTCCGCAGCAAGGCCAAGGAGGCGGAGCGCGCGATGGAGCGCCTCGGCGCCCGCCTGCACCGCACCCCGACCGACGCGGAGCTCGCCGCCGAACTCGGCATCGGCCTCGACGACCTGCGTGACTTCTACGGCCAGCTGCAGCTCACCAGCGTCGTCGCGCTGGAGGACCTGGTGGCCGCGGGCAAGGACAGCGGCTCGCTGGTGGACACGCTGCCCGACGACGACGCCGTCGACCCGGTCGCGGTGCTCGTCGACCAGGACAACCGCCGCCAGCTCGCCCAGGCGATCGCGCAGCTCACCGAGCGCGACAAGATCGTGGTCAGCCTCTACTACTTCGAGAGCCTGACCCTCGCCGAGATCGGCAAGGTCCTCGGGGTGACGGAGTCGCGGGTCAGCCAGCTGCACACCCGCGCGGTCATGCGCCTGCGCGCGAAGCTGGTCGAGCAGACCGGCGCCTGATCACCTCCCGCCTCCCCACGGCTTGAGCCGGTATTCGCCGGCTTCGCCGGTCAGGGCCAGGGGATCGACGTACTCCTCGCCGCGCCGGACGCCCCAGTGCAGGCACGCCGCCACCGTGCAGCCGGGATGTCCGCTGAGGACGGTGCCGAGCACCTGGCCGCGGTAGACCTGCTCGCCGACTGCCACCTTCGGAGCGATGGGCTCGTAGGTGGTGCGCAGGCCACCGTCGTGGTCGACGGAGAGCACGGGGCGTCCGCCCACCAACCCGGCGAAGACCACGACGCCCGCATCGGCGGCCAGCACGTCCTGCCCGGGCACGGCAGCCAGGTCGACTCCGCGATGGCCGGGACCGAACGGCGTGTCGGGAGCGTCGAAGTACTTCGTGATCACCGGAACGGGTGATAGTGGCCAGGAGAGCCGCGGTTGCCGCGTGGTGGGGGAGCTGCCCGACCTGGATTCAGCGACCGAGGGCGGCCGCGGTGGGGGCGCCATGAGCGCGATCGCCCACGGCACAGCGGGCTCAGTTGCGGCCAAGGTCGCGGGGAAAGCTGCTTGGTCGGCCGGCGACGGGGTCGCGGTGGCTGCGAGCAGATCTGCTCGTAGCTTGGCTGCCGCCGCCTCCGCTTGCCATTGGGTCGCCTGCTGGCCAACGCCTCCTGCTCCACGCTCGGCTACCGCTCGCCCGGGTGGGCCGACGCCTCCCGCTCCACGCTCGGCTGCCGCCTGCTCGGGTGAGCCGAAGCCGCCCGCCTCACGCTCGGCTGCCGCTGGATCGGGTGGTGCCACGCCGCCCGTCCACGGCCGTGCCGCCGCCTGTGGGGGCCCGGATCCGTCCGTCCCGACCGCACCTATCCCCAGCGCCGCCGACGTCGGCGTCTCGCCTCCGCCGAGCCCCGCCCACCACGCGCCGACGCTCACCTCTTCACCCGCCAGCGCTCCTCCGAAGACCGCCGTGACCAGCGCAATCGCGCCCGACAACCACCTCAGTGCCCACCGCCGAGGCTGCTTGATCGACTCCATGACTCCAGGCTGCGGCACTCCGCCACCCCGTGGGGGGCCGATCGCGAATCTGTGGACAACTCGAGGCGATGTGGACAACTCCTTCGCGCACTGGCCGCCGGTGGGGGAGGGGGTGGTGGGAGGGGGTAGAATCTTCTCCGCGGTCCGTTTCAGCGGACTGACTTCGCGTGCACGTGCGCGTTCCCCGGTCTGGAAGCAGGCGGGTGGGCGCACGGGGTCCGGCGGTCCCCGGGGTTTCTCACTCCCGGGGTCCGGACGCCGGCACGGGCACCAGGGCGATCGGCCACCCGGCCGAAAGCGACAAAACCGAGCAGCGCGCCGGCGGAAGCCGGGTGCGCACTACACAGAAGAGGTGTGATTCCGGCAATGGCCGTCGTCACCATGAAGCAGCTGCTCGACAGCGGCGTGCACTTCGGGCACCAGACCCGCCGGTGGAACCCGAAGATGAAGCGCTACATCTTCACCGAGCGCAACGGCATCTACATCATCGACCTGCAGCAGACGCTGACCTACATCGACCGTGCGTACGAGTTCATCAAGGAAACCGTCGCGCACGGCGGCACCATCATGTTCGTCGGCACCAAGAAGCAGGCGCAGGAAGCCATCGCCAACGAGGCCGCGCGCGTGGGCATGCCCTACGTCAACCAGCGCTGGCTCGGCGGCATGCTGACCAACTTCCAGACCGTGCACAAGCGTCTCCTCCGCCTGAAGGAGCTCGAGTCGCGGGAGCAGACCGGCGGCTTCGAGGGTCTCACCAAGCGCGAGATCCTGACGCTGACCCGCGAGAAGGACAAGCTCGAGAAGACCCTCGGCGGTATCCGCGACATGGCCAAGGTGCCGAGCGCGGTGTGGATCGTCGACACGAAGAAGGAGCACATCGCCGTCGGCGAGGCTCGGAAGCTGAACATCCCGGTCGTCGCGATCCTGGACACCAACTGCGACCCGGACGAGGTCGACTACCCGATCCCGGGCAACGACGACGCGATCCGCTCCGCCGCGCTGCTGACGAAGGTCGTCGCCGAGGCCGCGGCCGCCGGCCTGATGGCCCGCTCCAGCCGCAACGGTGCTTCGGCCGACGCCAAGCCGGAGGCGGGCGTTGCCGCCGACGAGCCGCTGGCCGAGTGGGAGAAGGAGCTGCTCGCCGGCTCCGAGACCGCCGCCGCCGACGCGACCGAAGCCGCCGCTGCCGTCGAGGCGGCCCCGGCCGAGGCCGCCACCGAGCAGGCGACCGCCTCTTCCTGACGCTCCACCGTCCGTGCGGCCGAGCCCCCCGTGGGCCGGCCGCACGGGCGTGGCAACCCACAGATTTCCTGCGAAGGACGGATTTACCAGAATGGCGAACTACACCGCCGCCGACGTGAAGCGCCTGCGCGAGATGACCGGCGCCGGCATGATGGACTGCAAGAAGGCCCTCGAGGAGAACGGCGGCGACTTCGACAAGGCCGTCGAGTTCCTCCGCATCAAGGGCGCCAAGGACGTCGGCAAGCGTGCCGAGCGCGCCACCGCCGAAGGCCTGGTCACCGGCGACGGCGGCGTCCTCATCGAGCTGGACTCCGAGACCGACTTCGTCGCGAAGAACGCCGACTTCCAGGCGCTCGCCGCGAAGATCGTCGAGGTCGCGAAGTCCATCAAGACCTCCGACGTCGAGGCGCTCAAGGGTGCCGAGCTCGACGGCAAGACCGTCAACGAGGTCGTGCAGGAGCTCTCGGCCCGCATCGGCGAGAAGCTCGAGCTGCGCCGCGTCGTGGCCTTCGAGGGCCAGACCGCGACCTACCTGCACCGCCGCGGTTCCGACCTGCCGCCGGCCGTCGGCGTGCTCGTCGAGTTCACCGGTGACGACGCCGAGGCCGCCCGCGGGGCCGCCATGCAGGTCGCCGCGCTGCGCGCCAAGTACCTCACCCGTGACGAGGTGCCCGCCGAGATCGTCGAGAACGAGCGCCGCATCGCCGAGCAGACCGCTCGCGAGGAAGGCAAGCCGGAGCAGGCCATGCCCAAGATCATCGAGGGCAAGGTCAACGCCTACTACAAGGACAACGTCCTGCTCGAGCAGCCGTCGGTCAAGGACAACAAGAAGACCGTCAAGGCCCTGCTCGACGAGGCCGGCGTGACGCTGACCCGCTTCGCGCGTTTCGAGGTCGGCCAGGCCTGACCTCAGGCCAGGGCGTAGGTTTCACCCCACAGTGCCCCGTCTCCGTCCATCGGGGACGGGGCACTGCCGGGTCCGGAGAGAAAACACGGTCGAGGGCACCCGCCGACGTACTCCCTCCCGCGGAGGCGGCCAACAACACAGGAGGCGACATAGATGGGTGACCGGGTCGAAGGTGGCTACCGGCGGGTGCTGCTGAAACTGGGCGGCGAGATGTTCGGCGGTGGTTCGATCGGCGTCGATCCGGACGTCGTCCACTCGGTCGCGCAGCAGATCGCCGACGTCGCCCGCACCGGTGTCCAGGTCGCGGTCGTGATCGGCGGCGGCAACTACTTCCGGGGCGCGGAGCTGTCGCAGCGCGGCATGGACCGCGACCGCGCCGACTACATGGCGATGCTGGGCACCGTCATGAACTGCCTGGCGCTGCAGGACTTCCTGGAGAAGGAGGGCCTGCCCACCCGCGTGCAGACCGCGATCACGATGGGCCAGGTCGCCGAGCCGTACATCCCGCGCCGCGCCGAGCGGCACCTGGAGAAGGGCCGCGTCGTGATCTTCGGCGCCGGGGTCGGCATGCCGTACTTCTCCACCGACACCGCGGCCGCGCAGCGGGCGCTCGAACTGGGCTGCGAAGCCGTGCTGATGGCGAAGGCCGTCGACGGTGTCTACACCGCGGACCCGAAGGCCGACCCCACCGCCGAGATGTTCCGCGAGATCACCCACCGCGAGGTGCTGGAGCGGGACCTCAAGGTCGCCGACGCGACGGCGTTCAGCCTCTGCATGGACAACAACATGCCGATCATCGTGTTCAACCTGCTCACCGAGGGGAACATCGCCCGCGCGGTGAGTGGTGAAAGAATCGGCACGTTGGTCAGCACCCCCACTGCCGGGGTGCCGGCCTAGACCTGCTGGGATCAGCAAGCGCCACCCATCACAACTACGGGAGTGACCGTGATCGACGAGACCCTCCTCGATGCCGAGGAGAAGATGGAAAAAGCGGTGTCCGTCGCCAAGGACGAGCTGCAGTCGGTTCGCACCGGCCGGGCTTCGTCGGCGATGTTCTCGCGGATCGTCGTCGAGTACTACGGCTCGCCGACCCCGCTGAACCAGCTGGCCAGCGTGAACGTGCCGGAAGCCCGCATGGCGCTCATCAAGCCCTACGACCAGTCGCAGCTCGGCGCGATCGAGAAGGCGATCCGGGAGTCCGACCTCGGGGTCAACCCGAGCAACGACGGCCAGGTCATCCGCATCGTCATCCCGCAGCTCACCGAGGAGCGGCGCAAGGAGATGGTGAAGGTCGCCAAGGGTAAGGGCGAGGACGCCCGCGTCTCGATCCGCAGCATTCGCCGCAAGGCCAAGGACGAGCTCGACCGCATCGCCAAGGACGGCGAGGCCGGTGAGGACGACGTCGCGCGCGCGGAGAAGGAACTGCAGAACCTGACCGACACCTACGTGCACAAGGTCGACGAGCTGGTCAAGCACAAGGAAGCCGAGCTGCTCGAGGTCTGATGGCACAGGTGAGCGAGGAACGCGAGGACCGGGTGGACGCCACCGGAGCACACCCGGCGGCCACGCCCGGGACGCCGGAGCCGGGCGACGCCGGCCGCCCGGCCACGCCGGAGTTTCCGGGAACCGCCGGGGCTTCGGCGACCTCGGAAACTCCGCAAGCGGCGGCGACGCCGGCCGTTTCGGAGACCTCGGGCACCGGCGAAGCGGCCCGGTTGTCGGCGGCCGGTACCGCCGCGGCGGACGCGCCGGCAGCCTCGCGGACCGGCGAGGCGGGCGGCGATCCGGCGAAAACACCGGCGGCCTCGGCCACCGGCGCGGCGGAGCCCCCCGGAACCGCCGACGCCGAGTCGGGCGCCTCGGACACGCCGGCGCCGCCGGAGGCCGTCAAGAAGGCCTCCAAGGCCGGCCGGAACCTGCCCGCGGCCATCGGGGTGGCGCTGCTGCTCGGCGCCGCCATCATCGTTTCGCTGCTCACCGTGCGGTACCTGTTCATCGGGATCATCGCGATCGCGATCGCGGTCGGCACCTTCGAATTCGCCGGGGTGCTGCGCCGGGTCGCCGACATCCGGGTGGCGATCGTCCCGGTGCTCGTCGGCGGGCAGGCCATGATCTGGCTCGCCTGGCCGTTCGGGCGGGAGGGCGCGCTTACCGCGTTCGTCCTCACCGTCCTCGCCTGCCTGCTCTGGCGGCTGCCCGGCGGGGCGAAGGGCTACCTGCGCGACATCAGCGCGTCCACCTTCGCCGCCGCCTACCTGCCGCTCTTCGGCGCCTTCGCGGCCATGCTCGTGCCGCCGCACGACGGCGTCGGGCGCGTTCTGACCTTCCTGATCGGTGTCGTCGCCTCGGACACCGGTGGCTACATCGCCGGCGTGCTCGGCGGGAAGCACCCGATGGCGCCCACCATCAGCCCGAAGAAGACCTGGGAAGGCTTCGCGGGTTCGGTGATCGGCGGTGTCGTGGCCGGGGCGCTGACGCTCAGCCTGATGCTCGACGGCCACGTCTGGCAGGGCGTGATCTTCGGTGTCGCCATCGTGCTGACCGCGACCCTGGGCGACCTCGTCGAGTCGTTGATCAAACGCGACCTCGGCGTCAAGGACATGGGCACGCTGCTGC
This sequence comes from Amycolatopsis sp. lyj-23, assembly GCF_046549135.1. Taxonomy (NCBI): domain Bacteria; kingdom Bacillati; phylum Actinomycetota; class Actinomycetes; order Pseudonocardiales; family Pseudonocardiaceae; genus Amycolatopsis; species Amycolatopsis sp. lyj-23. Next base: position 407,886 of record NZ_JAJPWN010000009.1, read on the forward strand.
CCGGGCACGGCGGGATCATGGACCGCCTCGACTCGCTGCTGCCCTCGGCGGTCGTGTCCTGGCTGCTGCTTTCGGCGTTCGTGCCGGTCTAGTCGTCGTAGGGGTCGTCGACCTCCGCGCGGCCCCAGCCTTCGGCGACGCGCGAGTGGTCGATCACCGCGAACACTGCGCCCTCGGGGTCGGCGAGGATCGACATCCGGCCGAACGGGGTGTCGTAAGGCTGGATCACGACTGTGCCGCCGTTCATGAGCGCTTCGCCCGCGACCGCGTCGACGCCGCGGGCCGGGTCGATGTCGAAGTACACGAGCCAGTGCGGCGGGGTGTCGAGGCTGTACTCCGAACCCATCACGTACCGGTACAGCACCGGCTCGTGCTCGATGAGCCATTCGACGTAGTCGAGCATCTCGCCGTCGCCGATCTGATGGCTCCCGTACGTGAACAGCTTGGTGTAGAAGTGATCCGCCGCGACGCCGTCGTGGGTGTTGAGGTCCGCGCCGCTGAAGGTGTTCGGGATCCCGGTGATGAACTCCCAGTTCGGCGGCACTTCCCAGAACACCACCGGCGCGCCGCACGCGTCGATGGCGTGCATGATCGTGCCGCGGTCCGGGATCGCCACCGGTCCGAGGGTGATCCGGCCGCCGAGGTGTTCCACCCACTCGGCCGCGCTCGCGGTGTGGGGCACGGAGATGTGCGGCATCCAGCCCAGCGGCGCGCCTTGCGCCGCGCGGTAGAGCCCGCCGACGGGGACGCCGTTCAGCGCCCCGATGGCGTAGCGGCCGTCGGACGTCGCCGGATCCCGCTGAGTGGTGTACTCCCAGCCGAAGAGCGCACCGTAGAATCTTTCCGCCACGGCCTGCTCACGGCAGGCCAGCTCGATCCAGCACGGGATTCCGGCCGGGACCGGGGACGGGGTACTGGACGGGCCGATTGTCATGGGTGCTCCTCCCGGATACCCACCGGATTCTAGGCGTGATCCGTGAGTTTTCCGCCAAGAATTCGCCACCGTGCGAGCACGGCCCGGCGACGAGGACCCGGAAGGAGCAGCGGGGGTGCGGTGGTCGTCGCGGCGCGCGGAGGTCGTGCCGAGCCCCAACATCTGGTACTACCAGGCCGATTACGAGCTGGAGAACCACGCGCAGGACAGCGGCGGCGAAATCTGGCGGGTGCTGCGGGAGGAGCAGGACTGGACCGGCCGGGACGTGCTGGACGTCGGCTGCGGTGACGGGTTTCACTTGCCGCGCTTCGCCCGTGACGCGCGATCGGTGCTCGGGGTCGAGCCGCACGAGCCGTTGGTGCGAAGCGCGCTGAAGCGCGTCGAGGGACTGTCGAACGTGGACGTCCGGATGGGCCGGGCCCAGCGGCTGCCGGTCCGCAGCGCGAGCGTCGACGTCGTGCACGCGCGCACGGCGTACTTCTTCGGGCCCGGCTGCGAGCCGGGTCTGGCGGAGGCCGAGCGGGTGCTGCGGCCGGGCGGCGCGCTCCTGATCGTCGACCTCGACGTGACGAGCGAGCCCTACGGCCGCTGGATGCGCGCCGACCTACCGCACTACGACCCGGCCGCCGTGGAACGGTTCTTCGCCAGGGCCGGGTTCGGCTGCCGCCGCGTCGCGACCGAATGGCGTTTCGCGACCGCGGCGGACCTCGAAGCCGTGCTGAAGATCGAGTTCAGCCACCGGGTTGCCGAACAGGCGATCGCGGAGTCCTTGCAGCGTAACGGGAATCGCCGCCACGACCTGACGCTGCCGGTGGGCTACCGCGTTCACGCGCGCCGCAAGCCCACCGGCCTCGTCCTGCCAGGTCACTCGGCGGCCGCTTCACCGGAAGCGGATTCCTCGTCGTCTTCGCCGAGGATGCCGTAGAGCGAGCGCCGGGCGTCGTTGAGGACCTCGGCCGCGCGGGCCTGCTGGCTCTCGGTGCCTGCGCGCATGATCTGCACGACGGCGGCGGCCAGGTTCTTGCCCGCCTTCGCGAGCCCGACCTCGACCGGGTCGACGTCCTGGGCGATCTGCTCCCACGGCGGCGTGCTGTCCTGCTCCTGGGCGGCGGCGCGGCCGGCGTCGGTCAGCTCGAACAGCTTCTTGCCGTTCTCGTCCTTGCTGACGACCAGGCCTTCGTCGGCCAGCAGCTGCAGGGTCGGGTAGACCGAGCCCGGGCTCGGGCGCCAGAAGCCGCCGGAGCGCTCGCCGATCTCGCGGATGATCTCGTAGCCGTGCCGGGGCTGCTCGGCGAGCAGCGCCAGGATCGCGGCGCGGACGTCACCGCGGCGGCTGCGCCGTCCGCCGTGACCCCGCCGGTGCGGGCCGTGGCCGCGACCGCGTCCACCGGGGCCGAAGCCCGGGGGGAACTCGCCGAAACCACCGAAGGGCCCGAAGGGTGCGCGCCCACGTTCGTGGGCGAAGGGGTGTCGTTGCCTACGCATGTCATGTTCCTTTCTCGAACTGTTGCGACACGTTCACGATATATCGGAAACGGTCGGATGGCAACCGGTCTCCGGTGACGCCGGTCACCTGGGAAGATCGGCGGGTGCCGGAAACCATCGACGAGATCGACGCACGCCTGCTCCTGGCGCTGGGGGAGGACCCGCGGTCCACGGCGGTCGCGCTGGCCGAGCGGCTGGGCCTGTCCCGCAACACGGTCCAGGCCCGGCTCGTGCGGCTCGAGCAGCGGGGCGTCCTCAGGTCGTTCGAACGCCGCATCGACCCCGCGCGCCTCGGGCACCCGCTGCGGGCCTTCGTCAACGCGCAGGTCGACCAGCGGCGCCTGGCCGAGATCGCCGAGGCGCTCGCCGCGATCCCCGAGGTGACCGAGGTGTGCGGGCTGACCGGCGCGAGCGACCTGATGGTCCAGGTGGTCGCCGTCGACGCCGACGACCTGTACCGGATCGCCGGGCGCATCCTGGCCTCGCCCGGCGTCGAGCGGACGAACATCTCGCTCGTCATGCGTGAGCTCGTCCCGTACCGCCTGACGCCCCTGCTGGAGCGCGTGCATTCTGCGCAGCAGGAGGCCTGAGCCTTCCCGGTCTGCTGCGCATTCTGCGCACTTTCGGGGCCATCGGTTGTGCGATGCGTCCACCGGTGCTGTCCTGGTGGGCGCTTCCTGCACGAAAGGTGCGAAAGATGTCGAGGATGACCCACGCCCCCGTGACCGCCCCGGCGCTCACCGCGATCGAGCAGCGGGTCCTGTGGCTCGCCACGGCGATCGTGCACCAGGCCAACCGGGTCCGCCCCAACCCGTCGGGGCTCAAGGTCGGGGGCCACCAGGCGTCGTGCGCCTCGCTGGTCTCGATCATGACGTCGTTGTGGTTCCGGCACCTGCGTCCCGAGGACCGGGTCTCGGTGAAGCCGCACGCGTCGCCGGTGCTCCACGCGATCAACTACCTGCTCGGCGAGCTCGACGAGGCCTACCTGCCGACGCTGCGCGAGTTCGGCGGCCTGCAGAGCTACCCGAGCCGCGCCAAGGACCCCGACCCCGTCGACTACTCGACCGGCTCGGTCGGCATCGGCGCGACCGCCCCGATCTGGGGCGCGCTGGCACGTCGTTACCTCACCACCCGGGGCTCGGCGGCGGGCACCGGACGGCAGTACTCGCTGGTCGGTGACGCCGAGCTGGACGAGGGTGCGATCTGGGAGGCCATCCTCGACCCGGCCGTCGCCGAGCTGGGCGAGATCGTCTGGATCGTCGACCTGAACCGCCAGTCCCTCGACCGGGTCGTCCCGAACATCGCGGCCGGGCGGCTGCAGGGCATGTTCGACGCCGCCGGCTGGCAGGTGCTGACGCTGAAGTACGGGCGCCTGCTGGAAGAGCTGTTCACCCGGCCCGGCGGCGCCGAGCTGCGCGCCCGCATCGACGGCATGCCGAACCCCGAGTACCAGCGGCTGCTGCGCTGCGACGCCGCCCAGGTGCGCGACCGGCTGCCCGCGGGCGACGCGGCGCTGGCGTCGCTGGTCGAGTCGCTCGACTACGAGACGCTGCTGGCCGCGATCCGGAACCTCGGCGGCCACGACCTCGGCTCGCTCGACGAGGTCTTCGCGGCCATCGCGGACGACCGGCCGACGGTGATCTTCTGCTACACCGTCAAGGGCCGCGGGCTGCCGACGCAGGGGCACCCGCAGAACCACTCGTCGCTGCTGACCGTGGCGCAGATGGAGGAACTGGCTGCTTCGCTGGGCACGGACCTCGCTTCGCCGTGGGAGGGTTTCGCTGACGGGTCGCCCGAAGCCGCGTTGTGCGCTGAAGTCGCTTCGCGCCTTCGCCGTCCGGACGTTCCTTCAGCGCCTTCGTTGACCCTGCCGGTCGACATCGGACGTACGCCGTCCGGGACCGCGACGACGCAGGCGGCGCTGGGACGCGTCTTGCTCGACCTGACGCGCGAAGCGCCCGAAGCGGCGAAGCGCGTCGTCACGGTCAGCCCCGACGTCAGCTCGACGACCAACCTCGGCGGCTGGGTCAACAAGGTCGGCGTCTGGTCGGCGACCGAGCGCCGCGACTGGTTCGAAGACGACCCCGAAACGATCATGCACTGGCGGGAGAAGCCGACCGGCCAGCACGTCGAGCTGGGCATCGCCGAGACCAACTTGGTGGGCCTGCTCGGCGAACTGGGCGCGACCTGGAGCCGCTGGGGCGAGCCGCTGCTGCCCATCGGCGTCATGTACGACCCGTTCGTCGAGCGCGCGCTGGAGCCGTGGTCGTTCGGCATCTACGCGGGCGGGCAGTCGATCCTGATCGGCACGCCCTCCGGTGTCACGCTCGCCCCGGAAGGCGGCGCGCACCAGTCGATCACCACGCCGTCGATCGGCATCGAGCAGCCCGGCTGCGTCAGCTACGAACCGGCGTTCGCGATCGACACCGAGTGGACGCTGCTGGCCGCGCTCGGCCGGCTCGGCAAGCCGGGCGGGACGTCGTCGTACTTCCGGCTTTCGACGCGTCCGGTCGACCAGACCCTCGCCGCCGTGCCCGCCGACCCGGCGGCCCGCGAACGCCGTCGCCGTCAGGTCGTGGCGGGCGCGTACCTGCTGCGGCGCGCTTCGGAGCCGGCGGTCACGCTGGCGGCGATGGGCGCGCTGGTGCCCGACACCCTCGCGGCGGCCGAGCGGCTGGCCCAGGTCGGCGTCGAGGCCGACGTCGTGTGCGTGACCAGCCCGGGGCTGCTGTTCGAAGCGGTCCAGGCCCGGTCCGGCCGGGGCCAGGGCGAGACGTGGATCCTGGACCAGGTGTTCCCCGCTTCGCGGGCGAAGCCGCTGGTCACGGTGCTCGACGGGCACCCGCACACGCTGGCGTTCCTCGCCGGGGTCAACCGGGTCCCGTCGGTCGCGCTCGGCGTCACGGGGTTCGGCCAGTCGGGCTCGCTGGAGGACGTCTACGCCCACCACGGCATCGACACGGACGCGATCATCCGGGCCGCGCTCGACGCCGTCAGCTGAAGGTGGCGCCGGCGAGCAGGTTGTCCATCTTCGCGTCCCAGCCGGGGAAGGACCCGTACTGGACGACGAGGATCCGGCTCGTCGGCAGCCACCACATCCGGACCTGGTTGTTCTGCGCGGAGTTCTCGCAGGTGACCTTCCAGCGGCCGTATTCGGCGTTCTTGGGCCCGATCCGCGCGAACCCGGAGTCGACGAGGGTGCTGCCGGTGGCCGTCGTGGCCTTCCCGGGCGGCGAAGCCGGGGTGATGCAGGTGGGCAGGTCCGTGCCGGTGTACCAGCCGAAGGGCCGCTTGGTGCTCGGCGGGTTGATCGGCGCCTGCGGGTCCGCCTTGCGCAGGTCCAGGATCCGCGCTTCGCACACGACGGCGGCTTCGGCGAGGCAGCCGTCCAGCAGGCCGTCCGGGCTGTGCTCGGTGTAGGTCGCGCCCGACGGCAGGGGCAGGTGCAGGGCGCCCACCGTGGCGTGCGGCCCGCTCGGCGCGGGTTCGGCCGGCGTGCTGCAGGCGGCGACGCCGAAGGTGACCGCGACGACCAGGACAAGGTGCCGGACGGACACGCGCTCACCTTCTTTCGTCGGACGCTTTCCCGCTTCGATCATCCTGGTGGGTGAACCGGAGCCGCCGACCGGGGGCCGTCCGTGACGTGGAGTACACGACGTGGGGGCGGCCCGGACGGTCCCGGGGAGCGCGTGGGACACTGGTCCGGTTATGACTGCCCTCCCCCTCGTCTTCGACGCGCCCAAGCGCGGCCTGCCGCCGCGCCACCTCGCCGACCTTTCGGTGTCCGAGCGCGCGGCCGCGGTCGCCGAGCTGGGGGAGAAGCCGTTCCGCGCGAAGCAGCTGTCGAACCACTACTTCTCCCGCCTGACGGTGGACCCGGAGGAGATGACGGACATCCCGGCGGCGTCCCGCGCGCGGCTGGTCTCCGACTTGATGCCGACGTTGCTGACCGAGGTCCGCGCGCTGGCGGCGGACGACGGCGCGACGCGCAAGACGCTGTGGCGCGCCCACGACGGCACGCTCCTGGAGAGCGTCCTGATGCGCTACCCGGACCGCGCGACGCTGTGCATCTCGAGCCAGGCCGGCTGCGGCATGGCGTGCCCGTTCTGCGCGACCGGCCAGGGCGGGCTCGACCGGAACCTGTCGACGGCGGAGATCGTCGACCAGGTCCGCTCGGCGGCCGCGGTCATGCGCGACGGCACGATGCCGGGCGGCCCCGGCCGGCTGTCGAACATCGTCTTCATGGGCATGGGCGACCCGCTCCCTACCGTTTGACAACGCTCTGACCTGCGCGGACACTCGTCTCATGGTCAATGTGATCTTCGCCGAGCGCATCAGTCGAGATCGAGGCAACACCGAGTCGATCGAGACGCAGGACGCGAAGCTGGAAGCTCGTCGAGCCGATGAGGCGAAGGTTCGTGATGTCGCCGTCGTTGGTAAGGCTATCGACCGCTCGGTCTCCGGGGACGTTGACTTCTTCGACCGTCCGGACTTGCGGAAGTGGCTGACGGACGAGGCGCGCGAGCAGTGGGACGAGCTCTGGGTCACGACGCAGGACCGTTTGTCGCGAAACGACATGCACTTCCTGGCCTTCGTCTTCAAGATCCTGGAGTGGGGCAAGACCATTGTCATCCTCGACGACCCGTCCCTTGACTTGCGGACGCCCGAAGGGCGCTTGATCGCCCATGCGAAGGCTCTTGGGCCGGCGAAGGAACTGGCGCGGATCAAGGACCGTGTCAAGGACAGCCATGAACGTCGTCGGTACACCGAGGCGTGGCCTGGTGGTGTCCCGACCTATGGCTACACCACGGTGCCCAAGCTGCTGCCTGTCGGCGATGAGGGCAAATTGGTCAGCCGGAAGGTTCGAGTCTTAGACGAGTATGAGACCACTGTGCTTCATGAGATGCGCGGGTGGCTGGTTGATGAGGAGAACCCGCATACGATCAAGCAGGTGTGCGTGCGATTGGACAAGCGGGGTGAGTTGACCAACCGCGATCGCTGGCGGAAGTTCGTCCTCGGACAGGAGCCGCGTGGTGAGAAGTGGTCTCCCTCCAGTGTGAAGCAGGTGCTGACTTCGCTGTCGCTCCTGGGCTGCAAGCTGCACGGCCTAAAGCCGTTGTACGCGCCTGATGGCAGCTTGCTTGTCACCGCGGATCCGGTGTTCAAAAAGGAAGAGTGGGACACGCTGCAGGCTGCTATCAAGAAGCGCGAGCGGGAGCCGTATCGGGTCTTCGGCGCGTCGCCACTGCTCGGAGTGCCGTTCTGCGCGAAGTGCGGTGCCTCTGCGACGCACGTTGTCATGACCAGGGCGAGCGGTAAGGGTGATACCAAGACGGAGAAGGTCTACCGGTACTACCGGTGTACGAATCAGCGTCAGGAAAAGCCGTGTCCGGGTGTAAGCATGCGAGCCGACGAGGTGGAGCAGCTTGTCGAGCAGACTTTCCTCGAGCAGGTCGGCTCCGTTGAAGTTGTGAAGCGTAGCTGGGTGGTCGGGGAAGATCACACCGAAGAGCTGGCGAGTGTCCGTGCGGCGATCAGTCGCCTCGAGAACGAGCGAGACACGTCGGCTTCGTGGGATGACGAGGATGAGGAGTCTTACCGCGATCGCAAAGCGAAGCTGGTCGAGCGGCGGAACATCCTGAAGGTGAAGCCGCAGCGAGAGTCCGGATATGTGTACGAGGGGAGCGGTGTCACGTACTCGCAGGCATGGGTCGACGCGGACCAGAGTAAGAAGCGGCGCCTGCTGGTCGAAGCCGGAGTTCGGTTTGAGATCACGAGCATGACCGAGTGGGAGATCAAGATCCCTGATGACATCAAGGGACGACTCGCCGCTGCCGGATGACCTTGGTGTCATTGTCGTGTTGTCAAACGACCGAGCGGTGATGGCTGCATCACATGCGTGTGGGCCAATCGTTGGATCGCGGTAGCCTCCGAGAAGCTGAAGAACACCGCGAACCCGTTCTTCCAGCCTTCTACAGAGATCGACGAGCGGCGTAGCTTTCGTAGGTCTGCGAAGGTGCCGAGCTCAATCCCGCAGATCGTTTGCTTTGCCACGCTCAGGCGAGTGAATTGCGCTTTCGCCTGCCGGTTGGTTTGTCCGGTGATCACGGAGGTGTCGATCTCTTTTGCGACGGTTAGTGCATGGTTGCCTGGTATCCATGTGTAGGGCGAGTCGATCTCGATGTTGTCGGCAATGCAGAGCTCGTCGGCGAGCTTGGTGATTGTCGGAGCAAGCGGATGGTCGTCGAAGATGTCGGTCGGCACGACTATTCTGTCTCCGAGGAAGATCGCGGCACGTCGGCCATTGATCAAGAGCGGACCTTGGTGGCACCGGGCGAGAGGTTCGAGGAAGTCGCGGCGGGCAAGGTTCCATTCCTCAGGGGACAGGGGAGCCGAGCGGCGACGTCCTGCAATTGTGTCGCGTGCGAACAGGGAGCCTGTCTGGATTACAAGATCTGGTCGGCAAGTGGCGATGGCGGCTAGCGCCTGTCCGATGAGCTGCGTTGAGTGAAAGGGAACATGCATCGAAGGAATCACGGCGATCGACTTGGCGCCGTGCAGGTCTGGAGTCCATCGAGTGCCCGACAATTGTAGGCGTGGGTTCGGGGTTGTCGGTGGCATTGTTCCTCCCGGTGTGAGTGATCGCCGGGGAGGGCGTTGAACGTTCGGCTGTATCCGCGGGCGGCCTCGATTCACGTAGGCGCGCCACGCGCGTCGCTCGGCGACGTGGGCTCGGTGGAGGCGGTTGAGGTCTGCTGATCCGGTTGCTTGTGTGGTGGGGGTGTACGGGACAGTGGGGGACTTTATTGCGTGGTCCTTGGCGGGTTGATCGATGAGATCGGTGGGTTGCCAGGTATCGCAGTCATCGGTTCCGCCCTTGTAGCAATGGGTTCTTCGGATGAGGCCAAGCTGGTGTGCTGCATCGCGGGCTCGTCGGACGGTCTTGGTGTCGAGTCGCGCCCGTTCTGCCCAGTCGCGGACAGACAGGGAGCCATGACGGTGCACGATTACGGCAGCGAGGGCGTGAAGTGCGGCGTAGAGCGATGCCTGCCTCACGGGTCGATGGAGCGTGCGCAGCTTGCCTAGTTTGTCGTGTACGGCGTTGAAGAAGGCTTTGCGGAGGGCGTCCAATCGCTGCGCGATGTCGGTTGGTGGTTCGCCACGGGCGTGGAGGTTGCGTCCGGGATGTCTGGTGCGCCGCGGTCGGTCGATCGTCGCCTCGTGGAGGGCAGGAATCCAGCGTTCGTCGTGCCATCGACGCCGTCCGAGGTGTTGGGCCTGAGTCGGTGACGCGAGCTGGAAGTTGGACCATGCTTGGCTTTCGGTTCGTCGAGTCTCGGCGTCGACAATTGATACTGCGGGAGCCCAGAACCATCGACGCCAAGCGAGGAGGCCGATCTCGGCGGCCTTCGTGCCTGGGCGGCGTGCTGCCTGCCAAGCCCAGTCGCAGCTCCAGCCGGCGCGTGCCATCGCCAAGGCGTTGCCGTACTCGCGTTCTGAGCGACTGGCGTTGGGTTGACTCCCGCGACGGTGGGTCCGACGGCATTGCAAACCTGCGCTTCGATGTGCTCGCGTGGTTGAGCCTCGATCTACGAGTGCGACGTCGTGCATGTTGAGGGTTCCTTCGACGTCAGCAGTTGCGGCGCCGGTTCGATGTGGCGCGGACGTGAGCCGGAGTGTCGAACGGACCGTGGCCGAGACTCGGTGTAGGCGACTCCTTTCGGCTGCGAGATGGCGAAAGGAACGATGGAGAGCGGAGGGAACTTTGACGATAAGATGAAAGTGTCCTAGTCGCCCGGATTCTCGGCGTAGCCAGGGAAGTCCGTGCTTCTCGCTCCAGGCGATGAGGTCGTCGGTGAAGGCGAGGCATGCCTCGGATGTCGCCTCATCGTTGGTTGTGTCGACATCGATCCCCAGCAGTGGGGGACGGAGTGTGCCTACGATCGTTGTGGCTGATTGGTTGTTGGCGAGCTCCTCGAGCGCGTCTTCGAGGACTCGGGCGGTGAAGAGTGACCTGTTGTGCTGGTCGATGAGGATGTACGGCGAAGCAAAGATGTGGGTGTCGAGCGGCGCTGGAATCCATCGGCGAACGGTTTTCCTGTGCGTCGCGTTGTCGGCCGTGTTGTCCTGTCCTGAAGAGTCGGCGACGGCGGTATGAACTGGCGGACCCATTAGAGATTCTCCGCCTGGTCGGGAACCGGCATCGGATCCGGAGTCACGGCGTTCGTCTCGCGCGTGAGCGCAGCACCGCGAGACACGTCGTTGCGGCGCCAGGGCCACCGCAGCGCGGGCGCGTATGGCCGCATTTCGGGTTCGGTGTTGTCGACGCGGAGAATGGTGGCAGTCCAAGTCATGCCGATGCCGATGCCGAGTAGGGCGACGTAGTCGCCTGGGGTGACGACGCACCGGGTGAACAAGTGGGTGAGGCCGACGATCTGGTCGTTGGGTCCGATATGACCCCACTGGTCGCCGGCGTGGCAGAGGGTGCGGTCGGCGGTGATGGCGAGTGGGTCCAGACAGTGAGTGTCGAGTAGGTGCCGGCCATAGTGCGGCAGGAGAAACCAGCTGATCTCTCCGAGGGTAAGGTCGGCGTCGCGAAGCGCTTGATCCATTACGGCGCGGACGCCGACGCAGTTGCGCCGCCTGACCGATGCTGTCCCGACGGCGTCGGTGTATTGGCGTTTGCGTTCGTGGATTCGTTCGATGCCGAGTTCGGTGGTGCCGGCGGGCGCGAAGCGGTGGTTGCCGCGGTGGAGTTGTTCGAGCGTGGGGTCGGTATAGGAACTAGTCGCGAGGATGCGGGCGAGGCCGGAGTGGCGGCCGAGGATGAGGGCGGAGCCGCCGTCGCCGTAGGCGATGCCCTGGTCGGCGGTGAGGTGGTCGAAGGCCGGTGGGCCGAAGGTTTCGCCGCCGGTGAGCAGGACGGTGTCGAGGTCGGGGCTGCCGGCAAGGACACGGGCGGAGATGTCGATCCCGCCGACGAGGCTGTTGCTCATGGCATTCAGTTCGGTGGCGATCCCGCGGCCGGCGGGCAAGCCGAGGCGGGAGCGGACGTAAGCGGCGCGGGACCAGAAGTCGATGCCGCGGCTACCCCGCCAGATCGCCGCATGGAAGTGCAGGTCGGGCACCGGGAGCGGGCCGACGGTGGTCATGGCCATGCTGGCGAGGGCGTGGCGGCTGGCGCGGACGGCGAGATCCATACCGGTGCAGTCGCGGGCGATCGACACGGCACGCTGGCTCGTTGCGCCGCGCAGCGTTCGGCCGGACTCGAGATCTTCGACGGCCATGATCTCGCCGAGCGCGGCGCCGACACCGCGCAGGTGCAGGTTTTGCCAGCGCATCGTCAGCACCGCCCAACCCGGGCTGAACCAGACGGTTCGGCGGTCACATCGGTGATGATGGCGTCGACCGAGCCGTAGTAGGCCCGCAAGTGGTGTGTCGTGACTCCGGCGCAGGCGGCAATTTCATCGAGGTTGACCGGTCCACCGGGTGACGGGTCGTCGAGTAGGTCGCGGGCGGTGTCAGTGATCCAGGTGCGCATGACGTCTTCCTGATCGAGCCGGTTGGAATGGCACGCAAGGTGACGGGGAGGGCGCCGACGGGTCTGGTCGGCGGGTGGCGTGGATGCTGGACGGGGATGAGAGCGGGGTCAGGTGCGGCGAGCGCGGCCACTGCGCCGGGTGAGCAGGGCTTTGTGGTGGGCGCGGCGCAGGTCGGGGATCTGGTCGCGGGCGGCGTGGTCGAGTTCGGGCATGCGGTGGATGTCGGTGTCGAAGCCGGGGTCGGTGCGGAAGACCAGCGCTAGGACGGAGGCGTTGTTACTGAGGTTCACCACCGAGTACGGCAGCGTCGCCGGGATATAGATGATGTCCCCGGCGCGGGGATGGAAGGGTTGCATGGCGTTGCCAGAGAGGACGGCGGCGTGGCCGCTGATGATCGCGATCGCCGTTTCGGTGGTGTCGTGCCGTTGCGGGGCGAGGGTGGTCGCGCCAGGCAGGTGCATCCGACCGCCAGAAAGGGCGCGGGTAGGCACGCTTCCCGTCCGCATGATGGGGGTGAGCGTTTCGGCTTCGTTGGACAGGTCCCCGGCCGCGGACGGGATCTGCGTCGTCGTGGAGTCCATCTCGGCAGGCCTTCCAAGTGGGTTCAGCGGGCGGGGGTGTCGGTGGTGTGGTGGGCGAGTTCGCAGGCGAGTGCGGTGTTGGCGGCGGCGTCGGGGACGAGCCGGCGGCCGTGGCCGCAGGCGGCGGCGACCGCGAGCACGGGCCGGTCCAGTTCGGTTTCGGCTAGCCTGAGTGCGGTGCGGGAGGCCTGGGGGTGGGTTTCGTCGACGAGTCCGGCGATGACGTCGATGTCGCGGCGTAGGTGTCGCAGCGCCCGGTAGAACCGCGGATCTGTCGACGGGGCCTGGGTGCCGGTGCACATCGGGATGTGCGCGGCGGGCACCGGGATCCGCAGCCGGTGTAGTTGTTTGTGCAGGGCGTTGAGGAACTGCACGGCGGCCACGAGGTCGGTCAGCGGGAACAGGGGCTGGTGGCCGAGGTCGCCGTGGCAGAGGTGGATCCGCCACGTTGCCTCGCGCGGTCCGTCGGCGAAGACCCGGGCGACCTGCTTGGCTATCGCCCGCACTGCCGTCGGCCACAGTGGGCGTGGGGTGCGGTCGAGCGTGGCGAGGACGGCGGGGGTCTCGAGTTGGAAGACGACTTGGTTGCCGTGCCGTTGGTGGATGGTGTGGACGTCGTCGAGGACGGCTTGGCGGAACATTGGCAGGTGCGTGACCGCGGCGGCGGGGCTGCCGAAGGTGAACAGCGATAAGTCGTACGGGTTCGGGATCGACACCTGGTGTGGTGGCAGGTCGCGGTCGTCGTGCAGCTGGGCGCGGGCGGCCATGACGGCGTCGGTGTGTGCGGCGCGGCTGAGGGACAGTTCTTCGGATTCGAGCCAGTGTCCGTGCTTGAGGCGGTAGGTGGGCATGTCGTCGTAGTCGGCGGAGTGGCCGGTGCGGACGGGTTCGAGGGCGTCGATGGTGGCGAGGTCGTCGAGCCAGTCGATGATCCATCGCGGGTCGGGGTCGCACGGCAGCCCGGTCAGCGTCGTGTCGGGGGCGTGGTCGAGGAACCACTGCATCATCTGGCGGTGGTCGCCGGTCAGAGCGGCGGGCAGCGAGCCGACGAAGTGCACGGCCCGGACGTCTTCGTCGGACGCGGAGTCGAGATAGTTGTGGATGGCGTGGCTGAAGACGAGCGTGGACATGGACATCTCCCTGGTCGGGATGGGTTGTGTGGTGGTGCGGGCGTGGGGAGGTGCGCCCGGTGGCGACGTGGGAGCAGGAGGGGTGCGCGGGCCCGCGTTGGAGGGTGGAGGTGGGGCGCGGGCCCGCGCGTCCGGGTGACGGGTTAGCCGGTGACGGCGACGTGGCCGGGCTTCGGTTGCGGCTTGGGCGCGGTCCGGTCACCCGGGTTGTCGCCCTGCTGGTGCCGCTGGCCCGGCATACCCGGGCGAGAGATCCCGGGGGCACCGGGCTTGTGCGTCGGGGCCGGGCGGGTGCCAGTCGGCGGGTTGCCCGTCGTTGGCGGCGGAGGGGTGCCGGCGCCGCAGCTGACCGTCGCCACCGTCACCGTGATCGCCGTGCCCTCGCTCGGCTTGGCCGACGTCGGTCCGCTGGAGCCGCCGGTGCGGGTGGGAGCGGCGCCGGTGGTGACGGTGATGACCCCGGCGGTGCCGTTGCCGCCGCCGGTGACCTTGAGGTTGCCGCTTCCGCCCTGGGGGGCGCTGGTGGTGATGGCGCCGTTGCGGCAGGTCGCGGTGAACGGACCGACCGTGGTGCCGCCGACCCGCACCGACGCGACGCGGGCTTCGGCGACTCCGGCGCCGGCCTGCAGGCTGATGCCGCTGGCCACGACCGCGCCGCTCGGGGTGGACACCGACCCGCCGGCGGTCTTGATCGCGCCGCTGCTGGACACGCTCGGACTGGCCGAGAGGTGTTCGCCGCCGGAGACGGCTATTCCCGTCGCTGTCGACGTCGTCGTCGCCGCAGCGGCGAGGGCGGGCGGCGCCGCGGTCGCGGGAGTGCAGCTGGACGCGAACGTGGTGAGGGTGCCGATGAGCAGCGCGCCGGCTCCGGCGGCTGCGAGGGCGCTACGAGTGGTGTTCATGGGCTGGTCTCTCCAGAATTGTTGGCGCGGTTGGGTTAGCGGATGAGGACCGGGGTGCCGATGGGCACCGGGTCGAGAGGATTGGTGAAGGTGGCCAGGGCGTCGGCTGGCACGCGGATGCATCCGTCGCTGGAGGGGCGGCCGAACACGTCGGTGGTGGGCCAGCCGTGGATGCCGGTGGTCCCGGGCCCGCCGCCGTAGGTGGAGAAGGTCGTCGAGTGGATCCCGAGCGGGAAGATCACCGGGCTGAATTTCTGTTTCGCGTCGGTCATCGAGGCGAGGACGAACGTCCGCCCGGCCGGGGTCGGCGTAGCCGGCGTGCCGACGCCGACGCTCCAGGTGCCGATCTGCTGGTGGTCGTGGTAGAGCGTGAGCCGGAACGCTGTCCGGTCGATGACGATTCGGTCGGTCGTCGACCGGATCGTGAGCGTATTGTCTTGGGTGGACAGCCAGCCGGTGGAGCCGTTGGGCCGGGACGGCAACAGCACCTGCACCCAGCCCGGTTCCTCGGCGATGACCGGCAGCCACGTGTCGGATCCCAGTTGTGTGGTCGGCAGGGCCGCGGTGGCGGCCCCGCCCGGCTGGTCGAAGACCGGTACTGGCTCGGTCGGGTGCACGAGCTGCCCGTCCGGTACTTCCTCGGCAGTCGCGTCCAGGGGAGCGGCCGGGATGGTGCCGAAGGTGCTGGCCTCTGGCAGCCCCGCGAGATTCGGGACCGCGCGGGCGGCCACGACCGGGGCGTGCAGTTCGACTCCCAGCTCGACCGGCTCGGTACCGTGCGCAGCCTCGTGCGCGGGGCGGGACGGTGCGAGCAGTGCGCCGGTGGTGCCGACCATCGCGATTCCGGCCAGCCAGAGCGCGAGCACCCACCACCTGTTCGGTGCCTGCTGTGGCATCTCGGACATGAACAGTCCTTCCCAAGGGTCGTTAGGGGCCGCGGTGGGCCCGTCCGCGCTCGAGCGGGCTCACCGCGAGAAGAGGTTGTGGTTACTGAGAAAGCGCGCCGATGAATCCGTCGGCGGGGGTGCCGAGGCCGGTGACGTTGTCCCAGCCCGGGCCGCTTTGGAGGTTCTGCGGGCGGGCGTCGAAGTCGATCAGGTAGCTGCCCTGCCCGCCGGGGACGGCGACGCCGCCGAAGGCGTGCATCATCGGCGTCCATACCCCGGCCTTCTGGGGCGTGACGTCCGTAATCGCGCTCGACCCGCGCAGGCTGTAGAGGACCGGGGTCAGCAGTCCGGCCCGGGCGTTGCCGGAGCGGGCCTGCTGGGCGTCGGCGACGAGCCCGGCGATCAGCGGCGACGCGAGTGAGGTGCCGCCGTAGGAGCCGATCCTGAACTGGCCTTTGATGGTCTGCCCGACCAGCATCCCGGTGTAGGAGTCGGCCAGCGCCGCGATGTCCGGCACCTCCCGCTTCCCGCCACCGCCGGAGACGACGCCGGCCTGCCAGTCGGGCGCGTCGTAGAGCGCGGAGGCCCCGCCACCGGATCCGGAAGCGAACGGACCATCCGCATCTTTCTGCGGAGCCCAGCTGCTGCCGGACTGGGTGTTGCCGCTGTTCTCCCACCCGGTCAGTACCGTGGGCTGGTTGTTTTGGTCCAGGCCGACGCTGGTGCCGCCGACGGCCACAACCCAGGGGCTTGAGGCGGGGAAGCTGGCGGCCGGGTTGCCGACGAAACCGGAGTTGTTGCCGGCGTCGCCGGTGGACACGGTGATGGTCTGGCCCTGGATCGCCGCCTGCAGCGCCATGCTGTTGAACTGGTCTCGCGCCGCTTGCGGCAGGGAGCGCTCGCCGTCGGCGTTGCCGTAGCTGTTGCTGATCACGTCCACGGCGTTGTCGGTGACGGCCTGGTTGAACGCGTCGTAGATCCCGGTGCCCTTGCAAGTTTTCCCGGCGTAGTAGCGGATTTTCGCGGCCGGGGCGATGGTGTGCGTGGCCTGCACGTCCAGGGTCTGCTCGGCCGCCCAGCCCTCGGCGCCGCACTCGGTCGTGTCGGTGAACCCGCCCTGTGGCAGGACCGCGCTGTACTGCCCGTCCGCGAGTGGCGGGACGCCGAGCTGGGCGGCGGCCTGGTTGGTGTCGGCCACGACGGTGTCGGAGTTGTAGGCGCCCACGACACCGATGGTCGTACCGGCTCCGGTGTTTCCGTTGCTCAGCTTGTACATCGCGCGGACCTGGGTGCCGGTATAACCGCAAAGCGAGTTGGACTGGAAGCCAGCCGGGTACTTCTGCGGGACGTCGGTGTTGTTCTGTTCACCCCACCAGCGCGCGCAATGCGGCTCCGCCGCCGTGGCTGCGTTCGTGGTGCGGGTGTGCTGCGGATTGAGGAGAGCGGCGCTGTCGTCCAGGCCGAGCACCGCGGTGATCGAGGCACGCAGCGAGGTTGGAACGGTGACGGGCGCTGCCGGCGCCGTGAGCGTCCGGTTGACGCCGTCGATGCGGGTCCGGAATGCGGCGATCCTCGTGCCGAACGCCGACTCCAGCGCTGAGGTCGGGGCTTCTGCGTCGACGAAGTGTCGGTTGGCGCTGACTCCGGTCACGCGCAGGCCCTGGGTGCCCAGCCACTGCGACACGTGATCGACTGTGTCCTGCGTCGGGGCGAATCGGTCGAGGAACGCCCTCGACGACAGGAACTTTCCGTGCTCGGCGCTGCCGGGTGTTGCCAGCTGTGCGGCGAGGCGTTCTGCGCCACGCTGGTCGCGCAGGGCCAGGGCGACTTGGATTTGCCGGACGGTGTGTCCGTTGCTGCGGGCGACTTCAGTGTGCGGGGTGGCCCAGGCCGGGGTGCTTCCGGCGATCGGCGCGCGGTAGCCGGTGTCGCCGGCGGCCGTGTTCGGTGCCGCGACGGCGGTGGCTACAGTGGAGGCGAGTAGGGCCGCGGTCGCGGCCAGGGCATGCCAAAGACGGCTGTGCATCGAGGTTTCTCCTTGTACGAAAAGGGAAAGCCATCCAGTGCGGATGCCCATCGAGTGACGGGCGGGCTGAAAGGCGTGCCTCGTGCCGCAGCCAGGAAAACGCGAAGGGGCTGAGCGGAGACTTCAGATGAGGTGGACCGGCCCTGCTGGCCTGGTCATGGTGACGGTCGCGGTGCGACCGGAGAGAATCTACATCGGAGTTCGTCGTCGAATCGACACGACAACGGCGGCCCGCGGGCCATAACGTGGAATGATGACGCAGTGAGCACGAGTCAGTCCTAACGTGGCAGCCGACCGTGCCTGCACCACGCCTCCCCGGCGTGAACACGATCAGCCTCGCTGGAACGAACAATAACCAGATCCCGGCAAAAGTCAACATGTGTGTCTGCTCTGGTGAGTTTGCCTGTGTCTACCTATGCGCCTTCCTGCTCAACGTTGCGGAAAGTGTGCATTTAGGTGCTGTTCGTGATCTTCGCGGCGTGGCTCGCCCGGTCGGTCGATCGAAGTGGCGAATGCTACTCAGCGTAGTCGACTGCCCGTGGCCTGGTTGTTGGCGTCTAACCCGATTGAGTGTTCCCACGGTCAATTCTCAAGGACCGCGGTCCTACCCGTGGTACGAAACATGACGCGGAGCGCGGCAGACCTGAGGTGACGCGTTTCTCGCCGGCGAGGGGCTAGTACGAGCATCAGTCGAGGCCCGTGACGAGCAGGGGCAGTACGAGGAGGGGCAATGTCGACATCGCACACCACGGCAGGACGCACGACGGGCGTGAATAGTGCTACATGTCGGCGCCATGGCGCGTAGACCGCTGACGAGTGCCGGTATACCGGGCGCGGCCTATCCGACGACACTCATCGGTCAATTACAGAAGGTGACTGAGATCGAGGGTTATGTCGACGAAGGTAACCCTCTGGTGGTGGTGACCGGCAGCGGTGGAGCGGGAAAGACGCGGGCGGCTGGAGAAGCATTCGGACACCGATGCGACGCCTACGACGCGGCCGCCTTCGTCCGACTCGCGGAAATAAGCGACGAGCCGGGGGGCGAAACGACAGTAGATCGAATCTGCAACTTGCTGCTCGCAGATTTACGCGTCGCCAACCACCAGCCCGACGCCCGGCCGCTGGACGTGCTGATCGAGTTCTTGTGCGACCACAGTGTCCTGCTCGTGCTGGACAACTGCGAACACCTGCTCGAGCCCATCCAAGAACTTGTCGACTTGCTGATCAACCGAGCGCCGCAGTTACAGATCATCGCGACCAGCCGCGCCTGGCTGGAGATCCACGGCGCGCGTATCGTGCACCTCAACCCTCTCCATGTCCCCGACAAGAACGCCGGCCGGGTCGAAGCAGAAGAGTGCGATGCGGTGAAGCTGCTGCAGGACCGCGCTGCCCTGGCCGGACGTCCGCTGACCGCGGACGACGACTGGTCGGCCATCGTCGGCCTGGTCCGCTGGTCCGACGGGATCCCGCTCATCCTGGAACTCGTCGCGGCTCAGCTGAGCACCGGACGATCGCCTCGCGTGGTGTTCGATCGCCTGGAAGGCGGATCGGCCTTGAGATATGCCCCGGGCACCCGCGGAGTTCAAGCTCATCACCTGGCCCTCGACGCGGCGATCGGCGAATCCTGGAAGCTGTGCACTGAGGTCCAGCAGCGGGTGTGGGCAAGGTTGACGGTCTTCACCGGCGGCTTCACGCTCGAGGCGGCCGAGCGGGTCTGTGCGGACGCCGTCGTCGACCGTGCAGTGATTCTGACGACCCTGGATTACCTGGTCCGGCACTCGATCATCGAAGGCGCATCGGCCGACGGCCGCTACCGGCAGCACAACTACCTGCGCGAGTACGGCCGCCGGCGCCTGCGACACTTCGGTGACCAGGACGCGATCGAAGAACGCCTCTGCGCGTGGGTCGCGCAACTAGTGCGGGACGCGGCTGAAGGCTGGTTCGGCCCGGACGAGATGTGCCGGCTAACCGGCGTCAACGCCGAGGCCGCCAACATCACCGCGGTGGTGAACTGGTGTGCCGAGCGCGGGCAGGTGGAACGCGGGCTGACGATCATGTTCGACCTGCTGCGCACCCGCGCGCCGTTCTTCTTCGCCACCGAGATCCCTGTCTGCCGCCAGGTCGAGAAGCTCCTGCTGGCGGGTCTCACCGAGCCCACGCCGGTGCGAGTCTGCGCGCTGGCGATGGTCGGCTGGACCTGGATCGCACTCGGCGCTCGCGAGCGCGGCAATGCCCACCGCGACGAGTGCCTGGACCTTGCCCGCCAGATCGGCATGGAGAACGCCCCGGCGGTGCAGTTCATGGACGGCACCTACGACGCGCTAGCCCTCGGGCTGCGCAGCGGCTACGCCAAGCTGGAAGCGGCCCGCGAGGGATTCCGCGCGGCCGGCGCCCACGGCTCGGAATTCATGGCCGGGCTGCTGCACGCCTTCAACGCGGGCCTGCTCGGGCCGGTCGAGGAGGCCGACCGCATGTCGCAGTGGTGCCTTGATGCGGCCCACGCCAGCGGCGCGGAATGGGCGATCACCTGGGCGGAATGGACCCGCGGCCTGCCCGAAGGCTCACAGCCGCAGGCCAGCGCCCGCAACGCGCTGCGCGCACAGGTGAAACTCGGCGACCTGTGGGGGCCCGCCTGGGGCGTGGAAGAGGAAGCCCGCAAACGCGTGCTGGCAGGCGATCTCGTCGGCGCCGCCCATCTATATGGCGGCTCGGACAGCCTGCAGGCCCGCCACGGCGTCCGGTTCAACGGCCTGCCCGGATGGCGCCACCACCGCGACATCGCAATCGACTCGATCATCCACGGCACCGCGGAGAAGGCAGGCATCGGCGAGGAGGCATTCGAGGCGGCACGAGCTGCCGGCGCGCGATGGCGCGACGACCGCATCGTGGCCTTCGCCCTCGGCGACACCGACCCCACCTCGCCGCCGCTGACCCCGCGACAGTGGCAGATCACACGCATGGCCGGCGACGGGAAGTCGAATGTCGAGATCGGCGACGCCCTGTACGTGTCGGCGCGGACGGTCGAAGGCGATTTGACGAAGATCTACCGGCAACTCAACCTGCGCGGCCGTACCGAGCTCGCCGAGTGGTATCAGGCATACGTGTCGGCTAGCGACGGCTCCACTGCGCCGGAAGCGCCGCCACACCGCGGATGACCCCGAACGTGCGCCGCACGCTCGCGTGCGGCTGCAGCCGGACATCGGGAAGCGCGCGCAGCAGCTCCTCCAGCATGACCCGCACCTCCACCCGGGCCAGGTGCCGGCCGAGGCAGCGGTGCTCACCGGCACCCCATCCCAGGTGTCGTGTCCGGGTGCGCTCGCGATCGACCCGGAAAACGTCCCCGTCGTGGAAGCGACGCTCATCGCGGTTGGCGCTGCCCCAGGCCAGCAGCAGCCGATCCCCGGGTGCGAGCGGCATTCCACCGAGCTGGGTGTCGGTGGTGACGGTGCGGCCGGTGGCCGCGACAGCGGGCTCGTAGCGGACCAGCTCCTCGACGAACGCCTCCATCAGCCCGGAGTCGGCCGCGACGCGCTCGCGCAGCGCCGGATCGTCCAAGAGATGCAGGATCGCGGTGGCGCAGGCATCGGCGGTGCTCAGGTGCCCGGCCGCGACCATCAGCATGGTCATCTTGACCAGCTCGTCCTCGCCGGCGGTACGCCCGTCGACCTCGGCGGTGGCCATGCACGAGAGCAGGTCGGAGCCGGGATGGGCGCGGCGGTCGCGGATCTGCCTGAGCAGGAAATCCGCGTACACCCGGCCTACCTGCTCGGCGTCGGTCAACGTCTCGGCGCCGTAGAGCGCACGTACGTGCTCCGAGAGCCACGCCCGCTCCAGCTCGGCGAGCCCGAGGACCCGCCCGATCACCAGCGGCGGCACCTGCTGGGTATAGCTGGCGACCAGGTTCCCCGCCCCCTGAGGGATCAGTTCCTGCAGCAGCGTCTCCCGGCAGATCGCCCGTACGTACTGCTTCTGCGCCGCCGCGGCCGCCGGGGTGAAGAAGGTCGCCAGCGCGCGCCGCCACTGGTGATGGTGCTCCGCGTCGGTCTCGAACATCGGCGCCACCGCTTCCGGCATCTCGGTGACCACCGCCGCCGCGCCGAGCCCGCCGACGTAGGCACTGAACCGCTCCGGCGCCTGCGCGGCTTCGCGGATCTCGTCGTACCCGGTGACCAGCACGAACCCATCCAGCTCACCGCTGCGCGCGACCGGACACCCCCGCCGGATCGTCCCCAGCGTCTCGTACGCCGTCGCGGCAACCACGGGATCGAGATGGTTGAACCCCGATGCCAACGCCGTCGGATCCGTGACAGCTCCGCGCGTCGGCGCGTCCCCCGAATTCAGCACCATGACTTCCTGACTAGTCAGCCGCAGCCTCAGGAATCAATCCCGCACCAGGCAAGAATGCGACCCCGAGGAGAAGTATGCGGACCCGCAGCGACCCCGCAACGACCGCAAACGCCCCCGCATGACCCCCGTAATCGAAGTCTGCGGGATCCAACGGGCGTATCCGGGCGTCGAAGGTGTATCCCGTCCGTCAGGATGGCGGCAACGCTCTGACCTGCTGCGATGAAGACCCATCGTGAGAGTGCTGAACCAGGGGGCCGGTGGGGACCGGCTGGATCGACAACATCCAGGGAAGAAAGTTGAATCACGCAACTAACGAGGACGAGGAGTTCCGCCGGCGCTGCGAAACCCTCATTGCCACGCTGCCGATTCGGTACCCGTTCGAGTTACGCGCCTTCCTCAAGGCCCTCGGGAAACAACGAGAGATGACCGTCGTCCTGGGACGGATGCTGACCGGGCGCAGCGGGACCAGCGGCCTGCTGGTGCGCATGCGGACAGAGTGCCTGCTCGGAGTCGCCGCCGCCGCCGCCCCGACGCACGTCTACCACATCGTCTTCCACGAAGTCGGGCACTGGATGCTGGACCACCCGGGCGACTACATCTGCAGCCGGCGCACCAGCAGCAGCGACCAGCGGGAGATCGACGCCGAGCAGTTCGCCCACCAGCTCCAAGCGCACGTGCGGGCCGGGACTGCGCGCCACCGCGACCGCCAGCCCCCGCCCGGCCGCACGGCCCTGCGCGCCGCCTTCGGTGCCCGTCACCACCTGTGCGCCGATGGCTGACGCCGTCACCGTCCTCTGGTACGGCGCCGCCGTAGCGGGCGTAGCGGAATCGGGCAGGAAGGTGCTGGTCAACCGGGGGGTCGGCTATACCCTCAGCCGCCACTTCCTCACCGCCGGCATCGCGTGCATGGCGCTGTCGATGGCGGCCGGGGATCCGGCGACCGTGGACTGGGCCGACAGCGTCACCGGCCTGCACAACGTCGCGATCGTCGTCCACCACGTGCTGGGGATGCTGGCGATGGTTTTCGTCGCCGCGTTTCTGCACACCCTCGGGCAGCTGCGTCTTCCGATGCCCGGAGTAGTCGCAATATTCGTGGCCTGCGCCGTCGCGATGGTCACGCTGTACGGGCTGGCCGGCGCGCACACGTCTTTCTTCGCCTCGCCCCGCAACCCGACACTGCCTTCCCAGCTTTACAGCGCGATCTACTTGGGCTACATGGTCACCTGGCTCGCGCTGCTGCTGCTCGGGCTGACGGTGGTGGCGATGGGCGAGGTGGCCGGGGTCCGCGGCGGCGTGGCCCTGGCCCAGCTGGGTATCGCGGTGTCGCTGGTCGGGCTGTGCTGGCGCTTCGGGGGCGCCCTCCGGTTGCTGGCTGACCCGCACCATCTGCCTCGGGGCAGCCACTTCGGGGTGTTCACCGACGCCGCCGGGCTGCTGCTGTTCATTCTGGGCTCGGCGTTCGCCGCGGCGACCCGCAGGGTGTTCGTCCGGCGTGACCGGCGCCGTAAGCAACGCCAGGACGTCGCGATTGAGCGCCTGTGGCTACGGACGCGGATCCTGCTCGCCAGCCGCAGCCGGGCCCCATTAACCCAGCCTCAGAAACTGGTCGACATCGAGGACGCGCTGCTGATCGTGGACCAGCTGGTCGACGCGGCGACGCGGTGGGCGATCCGGCGGGAACTGCAGGACCTGGCACTTGTCTACGGTTTGGACATCGAACCGCTGGCGACCGCTGTCGAGATCGAGATCGCGATCGCCAGCCTCGTCGTGCACTTGTCGCGCCCGTCGAGCGAGCCCATCCGCGATGTCAGCACCGACGATGCTGAGGACGAGGAGGTGTGGTGGCCGGAAACCGAGCTCCTGCGTGTCGACGACGGTACGCGACGGGTCTGGTTGGCCGCTGTCGGTGACGCGCTGAGCGAGCGCCGGGTCCAGCGGCTGGCGACGAAGTTGGGACCGCGGCAGCCCGCCGCACGTAGCCGGTCGTGATGGCGGATCTGGATCTGAAGGGGCACCTGACCATCAGTCAGGCTGCTCCGGGGCCGGGGCCGGGGCCGGGGCCGGGGCCGGGGCCGGGGCCGCGGGACCTTCGGGCGATCCGTTCGAGCACCTTCAGCAGCAGCTGCTTGTCGGCTTCGCGCGCGCCGTCGAGACGGCTGGCGATCGTGCGGGCGTTGACGCCGACCCCGCCGATCTCGGTCATCAGCTCGTGCGCTCGGCGGTCGGTCTCGTCGTAGGGCACTTCGAACTCTGCGGCTCCCACGTGGGGGTCGAGCAGGTCCCGGTGGATGCGCCAGAACGCGGCCAGACCTCGGGTGATCGACGGGCGGGTATTTTCCCGGATCCCGCCCTTGAAGTTGTGCAGGGCCTGTTTGGTAAGGGGCACTCCGCTGCGGGCCTGGACCCATCGTGCCACCAGCGGAGCCCGCGCGATGAAACGTCGAAAGCCAGGCACCTTGTCGGCAGCCAGACGGGCGATCTCGTCGGGATCGACGACGGGCTCACCGTCGAGCACGTAGTAGGTCGACTCGTGCTCGAACAGGTACGTCAACCGCTCGGCGAAGGTGTCGAGATTGAGCAGGTCGAGGGTGAGCTGCTGCTGGGCGGCGTAGGGACGGTGCGGGATCGGCGAGTCCAGGTGCGCTGGCGAGGTCGATTCCCAGCTGTCGAAGGCCGGCTCGTCCTCATACCGTCGTCCCACGCCGCACCCCGCCCGTTGTCGTGACCGTCTGGTTCAGACTTCGCCGTGATCGATCGTGTTTGACACTTCGCAGGTTCGGTCTACCATCGAATGCAAAGAGCCACACGTGTTGACAGTATCTTCGGTTTACTGAGAGAAAGCAACCCACGCCACCCCGTACAGGGGGTTGGAGCACGGTCCCGCTGTGACCGCCGCACCCTTCACCGGCGCACCACTACCGCTGAGGGGAGGCCCGTCATGACCACGGCCGACAACCTACCCGTGGACGTCGGCTCCCGTGCGGACGCACCGGTGACCGAGAAGCAGCAAGCCACGCCCGCGGAAGCGGCGGTCGAGCCGCTCGACTGGTCGCCATTCGGCCGGATCGTGCCGATCCTGGCTGCATCGCCCGGGGCCGGGGCCACGACCACCGCTGTCGCGATCGCCGATGCGCTCCAGCTGGCGGGGCGTTCTGTTCTGCTTGTCGACGCGGGCGATCCGGTCCGCTCCGGCCTGGGGCGCGCTGCGCGGGCCGACGGTCCACGACGGGACGGGCGTGGCCCCGCGGCCGGCGTCCGGTTCTCCCGGCGGGCGCGGGCGATCCTGGCGCGCCTCGACGTGGCGGAGGCCGCCGGAGAGCCGGTGGTGTTTCCGCCGCCGCCGTACTGGCATCCCGGCGGCGATTGGAGCGTGGATGCGACCGTGGTCGACATCGGCCACGACCCGTGGCGCCTGGCAACCGACCCTGCTCTCGGAGCAGGGCAGTGGCTGCGCACTGGCAGCCCATCACCGATTCCGGCGCTGGTGGTGCGGCCCTCGGTGCCCGGTCTCGCGCACGCCGAACAGGTCCTGGCGCGCCTGGAGCCATGGGTCCGCGCGGGCGCGGTCACTCCTCCCACGCAGTTGCTGGTCGTGGGCGCGCGCTGGTGGCCGAAGGGCGTGGCCGGTACCGCAGGCCGTCGCACCAATGTCCTGCTACCCGAGGCCGTGTTCTTCCCTCACGACCGCGGCCTCGCGGTGCAGGGCGTCACCGAAGACGTGACGCCGCCATCGCTGCGCTCACCCGCCGAACACCTGCTCCGGTCTTGGCATGTGCTACCCCAGCGGACCCGTCGGCTATCCGTGCTCTCGCGGGCAGGCAGCGCCCGCGGACGCACGAGACGCACGGCCGGCCACGCCTCCGGCTAAGCCGGTCCTGCCGCTCGGCCGACAAGAACTTTAACGCCCTCCCACTTGACCCGCTCGACACGACGTCGGGCGGTGCGACGTGGAGGGCGCGATGTCCGCGCACATTGTCATCGACTGGCTCGGCCAGATCCCGAATCCGACACCGGTGCAGCCCACCGTCGGTGGCGACAAGATCCTGGGGCTGCTTAACAACGTCAAGTGGGGCGCGGGAGTCGCGCTCGTCGCGGGATTCTTCATCGGCCTGATCGTCTGGGCCGGCGGACGCTGGGTCGATCACCACCGCGCCGGGAAAGTCGGCGTCGTCATGATGCTCTGCGCCATCGCCGGCGCGATTCTCTACGGCATCGGCTGGTCGCTCATCAACAGCTTCGCGGGCGGCTGAGCCATGTTCACCACCACCGAATCGCCGCGCCCTCGTACGCGTATGCGCCGCCTGATCATCATCGTCGTCCTGCTCGTCGTCGCGGTCGCCGTGGTGCTGGTTGCCCGGCAGGCAACGGCACCACCGTCGTCCCCGCCGGCCGCGACTCCGCCCGGCGCCGCACCCTCACCGGCACCCACAGCACCGGTCGACGAAGCGACCGCGCTGGCCACCCGCCCCATGCTGACCCTGCCGCGCGAAGCGGCACTGCCGCACGAACTCACCACCGCCACGGCCGGCCCGCCGATCACCGTCCCACGACCAGCCCCGATCGCGAACCGCGTGATCTCCGACAGCTTCCCGGCCACCGCCGAAGGCGCACTCGGGTGGCTGACCAACTTCAACGAGACCGCCCTGCGCGGCGGAGACCCGGCCACCTACCTGCGGGCCTACACCGAATCCGCGCTCCCGCACGCACCGTCCCCGCAAGGCAACGGCCCGCTCGCGCTGCTGACCTCGTTTCGCGAGGAAGCAGGGATCCGCCCCGGCGAGCTTAAGCCCGGCCTGACGGTCACCTATGACGTTTCCCAGGGCCTGATCAAGGGCACCGCTGATGGCGGCCGGTTCGCGGTGGTGTGCACGCTCGGGCAGCTGAGTTTCGACTACCAGGGCCAGAGCACGCGCATGGGCATCGGCGACTGCCAGGCCCTGCGCTGGACCGGCACCGCCTGGCGCATCGCCCCAGGTGCCCGCGCCGCCTACGCCGCGTCTGCGTGGCCGGGCAGCGCCGAATCGGTCGCGGCCGGCTACCGGCCCCTGCAGCGGGACGGCGTCCGATGAACCCCGCGGAACTGGAGTTGCTGAAGGAGCTGGGCAGGCTAGCCGGGGCAGGGGTCAAAGCGACTGCCGCCGGGGTTCTCGAGCCCCTCATGGCAGCGACCTGGGCGGCGGCCTTGTTCATCCTGCGCACCGCGTTCCAATTGGTCGACCAGTTCTCCCTCTTCACCGTGTCCACTACGGACGGGCCGGTGTCGATCCTGTGGCCGATGACGCTGTGGATCTCTGGGGTCATCGCACTGGGGATGTTCTTCTGGCAGATCAGCACCACCATCCTGCACGGCGGTCGCGGCTTCATTCGCTTGATCACCGGCCCGATCCAGTACGGCATCGCCCTCGCGGTGACCGTCGGGGTGGTCGCGGCGTTCGTCGCCGCGGCCGACGGGCTGACCGAAGCGATCCTGTCCACGGGGCTGCGCGTGGGGAACTTCCGTGACGCGCTGAACATGACTGGCTTCACTGACGCCCTCGCCGACGAGGTGAAGAACGTCGTCCTTGGTCTCGCCGGCGCTTTCGGGGTAATCCCGGCCGGGCTCGGCTTCGCGTTCGAGGCGGTGTTTCGCGAGGCGGCGATCTATGTGGTGGTCGCCACGGTTCCGATCGCCGCGGCCGGGCTGCTAGCTGACGCGACCATGCGGTGGTATTGGAAGGTTGCCCGCTGGGGCTTGGTCGCCATCGTGATGAAACCGGCCCTGGCGTTCGTGCTGGTGCTGGCGGTCGCGATGGTCGGTGGCGCGCAGGGCCTGTCCGGGCTGCTGGCCGGGATCGGGGTGCTGTTTGTCGCGCTGTGTGTGCCTCTGGTGCTGTTCAAGCTGTTCGCCTTCGTCGACCCCGACTCCGATCCTCAAGGCGTGTTCCGGGACAAGCTCTCGGAGGCGGGCTTGGACTCCTACGGCGCCAACAGCATCGCCGGGCGCGCAGCTCACGCGTTCGGGATCATGGCCCGCAATGATCTGCAAAACAAGGGAAACGACGGCGACGGCGACGGCGACGATAGCCAGGAGCAGGCGAACGTCGATCGCTTCGACCAAGCTGCCGTCGGCGACGACGACACGGCAACCGGGCCGCTTGACGCGACGAGCGACGAGCACGCACCTGACGAAACGGACGATGCCGCCACGACGCCCGACAGCAACACACCCGGCACCGACGCGACCGGCGGCAGCGACGCACAGCATTCTAGAACCGACCCGACTGCCGCGTCGACGGAGCCGCGGACAGCCGAAACCGGTGATACCGGTGGCGCGGGAGCAGCCGGGCCCGCCGCCGATGACGGCGGCGGCGAGTTGCCACCTCCAGACCCGGGAGGAGATACCGGGCCACCGACACCACCGGTCCCGAAGCCGACGGGCGGCCCATCGGATGACGGCGGCGGTGGCAGTGCGGCGGGCGAGGCCGAGGAAGCGGCGGTGCTGCTGTGAGCACCGCGACCCGGATCTACAAAGGACTGTCCCGCAGAGAGCGGGCGGGCTGGATCGTCGGGCTGACACCCGTCCAGGCGTTGGTGTGCGTCGGGCTGGCTGTGCCGGTGATTCTCGCGCTGGCCGCTGGACGTTTCGGCGAAGCCGTGGTCGCGGGCGGGCTCTGCGGCACAGCGGCGGCTCTGGTCGTGGTGCCGGTCCGCGGGCGCCCGGCGCTGCGCTGGCTGGGGCATCTGCTGCTCTACCGTGCCGGGATCGCGTTGGGCTGGTCGCGGTGGCAGTCGCGCGCGGTCACCGGCCAGACCGCCGACCTCGATGAGCCGGATCTGCCCGGGGTGTTGGCCCGGCTGCGGTTCCCCGACGGGCCACCGCTGCGCGACCTCGGCCGGGTTTGCCTGATCCACGACACCGGCGACGGGCGGTGGGGCGCCACCGCCCGCCTCACCCACGCCGGGGTCGGGATGCTCTCGGACGCTCAGTGCGAGCGGCTGGCCAACCGGCTGGGCAACCTGCTGCTGTCGATCGGGCACCGCGAAGTCATCGACCGGATGACCCTGCTGGTGCGGACCGTGCCCGACGACGGCGCCGACTACCAGGCTTGGCGGGCCGAGCACGACGTCCCGGATGCTCCAGCGTTCGCGCGGCAGGCGTCTGAGGAGCTGGATCGTCTGGTCGGGGCGGTGTCGGTCCGGCACGAAGTGTTTGTCACCCTCTCCGGCGCAGATGACGCTCTCCGCCGTCCGGCCGCCGCCGCTGGAGGTGGGGTCGCCGGCCGGGCCGCGGTGCTCTACCGGGTACTGGACGGGCTCGAGGACAAGCTGAAATCGCTCGGCGCCACCAGCGTGAAGTGGCTGTCTGGCCCGGAGCTGGCGGTGGCGATCCGCACCGGCTTCAATCCGGCCAGCGCCGCCAGCCTTGCGGCGCGCCGCCATCGCGCCGGAGACGCCGGTAACGCCGGTGTCCGGTGGGCGACCGCAGGACCGGTGCACGCTCCCGCCCCGTCGGCGCGGGCGTACTACCACGACGGCTTCGCGACGGTGTCCTACTCGGTGTTGATGCCCGAGGCCGGGACCGTGTTCGGGTCACTAGGCGGGTTGCTGGCGGTCAAAACCGCCGGCGAGCGCCGCAGCCTGGCCATCCACTACGAAACCCTCTCCCAGCACCGGTCCCGCAAGGCCGTGCGCCGGCTCCGGTTCCGCACCGGCGTCGTGCGGGACTGGAAGTCCTCGAAAGGGTTCAACTCCGGCGCGGCCGAAGCCCGCGAGGCGGGCGGGGCGCGGGCGCAGGAGCACGCGGTCGCAGCCGGGCACGGGATCGTCCGCTTCGCCGTCGCCGCGGCCGTCACGATCCCGGACACGTGGAACATCGAAGACCACGCCGCGAAGCTGGAGAACGACATCGCCGGCCGCTTCCAGCTGCTGCGGATGGAACTGGCTCAGGACGCTGGGTTCGTCGCCGCCGTCCTGCCCGTCGGTGTCGGGCTGCCGCGGCTGCGGGGCGGCGCGTCATGAGCCGCCGCACCGACGAGCGAACCGCCGCGGAACTGCTCGCCACCTTCGGGCCTGCGCTCAGCACTCGACCAACGGGACGCCCACGTCGAGACGGTCGCAGCGCGCGCGTGAACCAGCGCGCCGCGCCGCGGCGCGGCGTCGCCCGGCCCGGGCACGGCTGGTCGCCGGTGGCGGCGCCGCTGCAGGTCTACCAGGCCGGCACGCACGAGATCGGCGGGTTGTTCCCGTTGCTGGCGGCGAGCCCGTTGCCGGCGGTCGGGGCTCGGATGGGGTACGACGTGCACTCCGGGGGCGCGTTCTATCTGCACCCGGTCGAGTTCGTTCTGCGTGCGATCTGCACCAACCCGAACATGGTGCTGTTCGGCGAGCCCGGCCGCGGCAAGTCCTCCACGGTGGTGGCGTTCCTGCTGCGGATGATGCTCACCGGCGTCCGCACCCTGATCTCCGGCGATGTCAAAGGCGAATACACCCCGCTGCTGAACGCCCTGGGTGTCACGCCGATCATGCTCGGCCGCGGCAGCAGCGCCCGCCTCAACGCCCTCGACCTCGGCCCCCTCGCCGCCCGCTGGGACACCTGGCCGGCCGAACGGCAGCGCGACGAGCTCGACGGCGTCCTCGGTCGCTGGGTGCAGCTGCTGGTCGCGCTCGCCGAAGCCCAGGGCTACCGACCCACCGTCACCGACGAAGCGGCACTGTCGGCGGTGCTGCGGCAACTGCTCGGCGCCAGCGACGGCTACACCCGCCTCACGCCGATCACCATCCCCGACGTCCACCGGGCGCTGTCGGACCCGGAGGAGCAGTTGTGGCAGGGATTGCGGTTCGCCGGCCGCCGCCAGTTCCTCGACCACCTCCGCTCGATCACCGACGCCCTGGCCAACCTGATCTCCGGCCCGCTGGCCGGGCTGTTCGACGCGGCCACGAACTTCACCGTCGACTGGGACGCCCCGATCCAAAGCCTGGACCTCTCGCGGCTACGCACCCGCGGCGACCAAGCCATCGCCGTCGCGCTGACCTGCCTCGGGTCGTGGTCGTCACTGGCCACGGATCTGCAGGAGGACGGGGAACTGCGGATCGTCGTCCGCGACGAGATCTGGCGCCAACTCCGCCTGGGCCTGCGGGCGGTCCAGGCTGTCGACAGCGAACTACGGCTCTCGCGCGCCGAACGCAAGATCCAGGTGCTGGTCAGCCACAAACCCGGCGACTTCCTCTCCGTCGGCGCCACCGGCTCTCAGGAAGTCGCCATCGCCCGCGACCTGCTCGCCCTCTGCTCGATTCGAGTCCTTCTTGGACAGTCGACCCGCGTGGCAAGCGAGCTGGCCGATGTCCTTGCACTGTCGGAGAAAGAGCATGAGGCGACGACCGGGTGGGCGAACGACCGTCAGGGCCGCGCGCTGTGGAAGATCGAGAACCGGACCGGCCTGAAAGTACAGACAGTGCTCAGCCGGATCGAGCGGCAGATCTTCGATACCAACTCTCAGCTCGTCACGAAGCCGAACCCGCTACCGAGCAACGCCGTATCGGCGACGTCATGAAGCCCCACGGGATGCTCGCCGGTGTCTCCGGCGCGCTGGGCGGGCTCGTGTTCCTGCCGATCCTCGCGCTGGCGCTGATGATCGGCCCCACAGCGACCGCGACGATCGTGCAGCTGAGCGGCTGCGAGCAGGGCGGCCCGGGCGGCGGCTCCATCGTGGTCGACCGCCAGCAGCTGGGCGCCGACGAGATGGACATCGCCCGCACCATCGTCGACGTCGTCCAGCAACGCCGGCTCCCGCGGCGGGCCGCGGTCCTCGCGATCGCCACCGGGATGGTCGAGTCCGGGCTGCGCAACCTCGACTACGGCGACCGCGACTCGCTCGGGGTGTTCCAGCAACGCCCGAGCCAGGGGTGGGGCACCCGCGAGCAGATCCTCAACCCGGTCTACGCCACCGGCAAGTTCCTCGACGCCCTCGTCGCGCTGCCCGGCTGGGACACCATGGCCCCAGGCCAGGCGGAGCAAGCCGTCCAACATAGCGGCTTCCCGGACCGCTACGCCCCACGCGAACCTGCGGCCGCCGCGATCGTGGATCGCTTCTGGACCGGACCGGACAACCCGACCCCGCCACCTGGCGGCGGCACCGAAGCCGTGCAAGCGAAGACGCTGTGCCCGGACCAGGGCGGGTCCGACGTGCCCCGCGACCCGAGCCAGGTGGACCCGAAGAAGCTGCCGCCGGGGTTTACACTGCCCACCGACGTGCGCCAGCGGGCCGCGGTCGGCTTCGCGCTGGGCCAGCTCGGCAAACCGTATGCCTGGGGCGCGAAGGGCCCGGACGCCTACGATTGCTCCGGGCTGATGCTCGCCTCCTGGGCCGCCGCCGGCATCGGCATCCCCGCAGGCACGATCAGTCAAGTCCACGCCGGCCACTCCGTCTCGTCACTGGAGCAGGTGCAGCCCGGGGATCTGCTGTTCATCCCCGGTTCGCTGGGGACTGCGCAGGTGCCGCGGCACGTCGGGATGTACGCCGGACACGGCCTGATCGTCGACGCCTACGACACCGACACCGGCGTCATCCTCGAACCCCTCTCCACGTGGACCTCGAAGATCGTCGCGATCCGCCGGATCGCCGACCCCAGTCCGCCCTCCCCGCCACCGGGAGGGAGCCCACTCCGATGACTATCACCGTGGTGCCGCTCTCCCGCTGTCCGGGAGGAGCGGCCGATGCCGCGCACACGCACCGACACACTCAACCTCGACCGCGACGTCGCCCTGATGGGCCTTGCGGTCGCCGCCCTGGCGGTCCTCTGCACCCTCGGCGCGATCGTCATTGTGGCGGCCGTTCTGGTGACCGGGTTCTTCACCGGCACGTGGACCTGGCCCCCGATCACCACGTGGGCGGGCTTCGCCCTGACGGTCGCGTTCCACGCCGCCGACCCAGGACCACATCTGCCGGGCCCATGGTCGAACGCCATCAGCGATCACCAGCTGGCGTTCTGCGTCTGGTTCACTACGATCTCGATGCTCACCGCCGGTCTGACGGTCGGCGTGGCGATTCCGGTCTGGCGACGGGTGGGGCCCACCGACCCGGGACACGCCACCCGCCGCGAGATGGCCAGGACGTTGTCGGTCGCAGCCGCGCGCAAGACCGCGGTGTGGACCCGGGGTGACCTCACCGACGAGCAACGCCGCACCGCGCCGGTCGAACAGATCGCAGTCCCGCTGCACCGGGGCCCCCGGCGCCAGCGGCTGGTGACCTCGCTGGAGACGCCGACCGGGACGATCGCGCCGACTCGTTCCGGCAAGTCCCGCACGGATCTGGTGCACAAGGTCCTCGCCGCCCCGGGCGCGCTGATCGCGTCGACAACGAAGAACGACCTCGCCGAATGGTGCCTGCTGGCCCGCACCCGCCGCCCCGACGCCGGGCCGGTGCTGGTGATCGACGCCACCGGCACGCTGTCCTGGCCAGCGCACGCCCGCTGGTCACCGGTCACCGGCTGCGCCGATCTCGCGGTCGCGCTGCGGCGCGCTGAGACGCTGATCGAAGCGTCCTCACTCGGGCTGGAAGACGTCGGCGGCAACGACGCGGTGTTCCGCGGCCGCGCCACCATCGTGCTGCAGGCCTATCTGCTAGCTGCTGCACTGCACCATCGGACGGTGACCGATCTGGTCGTCTGGTCGGTCACCAAGCCGCCGGATCAGGAGCCGGTCGAGCTGTTGCGGCACCGGTTCCCCGAGCTGGCGTTCAACCTGCGCTCTGAGATCGGGATGGTCGCCGAGACCGCGGATGCGGTCTGGATGTCGGTGCGGCGGGCGATCGAGCCGTTCATGAACCCCGCCATCCGCTACTTCGCCACTCCCGCACCGGGGCAGGAATTGGACATCGATGAGTTCCTGCGCCGTCGCGGCAGCCTGTTCATTGTCGCCGGCGAGCACCAGGCGCCCCAGGCCCGTGCGGTACTGACTGCCTTGGGGGAGCAACTCCTCACCACGGCGCAGGACGCCGCGCTGCGGTATGAACGACGTCGCTTGGAACCGCCGGCGACGGCGATTCTGGACGAGCTGTTCGCGGGGACGCCGGTGCCGCGGTTGCCCGCGATCATCGCCGACTCCGCCGGCCGCGGCGTGCTGATCCACTGGTCCGCCCAGTCCCGCTCCCAGCTGGACGAACTCTACGGCGAGCCCGGCCGGCTGCAGCTGATCGACAACACCCTCACCCTCACCGCCTTCCCCGGACTCAAAGACGACAAAACCCTCGAGTGGCTCTCCACACTGTCCGGGCACCACCGCCGCCGCACCCACCAGCACCACAGCGACGGGATTCTCAGCCCCGGACGCGGCGCCAGCGGCGAAGAAACCGTCCCCACGCTGCGCGCCGGGGACATCCGCACCCTCGACCGCGACCGGGTCCTGATCCTGCACGGCAACCTCCGCCCGATCCTCGGCCGCACCGTCGACGTCGGACAACGACCGGACTGGCCCCAGCTGCAGGCCGATGTCGCGACGATCCGCCGCGGCGACGCCCCGGTCGGCACCGACGGGTACCTCCGCCCCCTCCCGCCGGCGATGGTCGACGGTCCGCACATCCGGAAGCCGCGGCGATGACCGAGGACGACGACATCCCCACGCCGGAACCTGACCGCCCGGACGAGGCAACGCAAGCCGAACAACAGCAGCCCGCCCGTTCCCGCGCCGAGCTCGACGCAATGACCGAGGAACTGTGGGCACGGACGCAAGCCCAGCAGTCCGAGATCGACCAGCTCCAGGAGAAGATCGCGGAGCTGGAGAACGACGCGGAGGAGAAGCCGCGGCTGGCACCATGGTTGCCGTTCCCGGCGCCGCCGGCCGCGGAGGACAAGCAACACCGGGAGCAGAGCCCGGTGTTCACCGTCACCAATTTCGTGCAGTACTACAACGCCGTCTACGTCGGCAAAGGCGGGACGCGCGCGGTCGCGATCCCGGACTGCTGGCCGCAGCATCCCGGGTTGGTGGCGGAGCTGGCGACGCTGGCCTACACGTGGCGGGCCGCGCACGTCGGCAAGGGCGCCAAGGCCAGCGACGCCCAGTACTGGCACGACCGGTGGCGGGCCGGTTTCGCCGAACGCATGATCACCGAGTGGACTCACCAGCAGTGTCTCACCGAGGTTCACAAGCCGGTGGGTGCGACGCCGCTGACCGACCGTTTCACCCCGGAAGTCCAAGACCTTTCCGCTGCTAGCACGCCCGCCACGCAGGATGACATGGGTACCCTGGAAGCGGACGAGAGCACAGAGCCATGATCAAGCTCTACTGAGGAAGCCGAGAGCGTCCCCGTAGCGATTGAGAGCTGAGTCCACTCGTCTGTCGAGAAGCATTCGAATGGCGGATGAGTGCTGACGGGATCGCCTGTCGAATAGCACGCTGCTAGCATGTGCTTTAGCGCCTTGATGTTAACGCGTCAAAGCGGCAGAAGCCCGGGTCGGGGCACGTTCTCAGCTCGAACCCCGACCCGGTTGGTCACTTGATCAGGGGGTGACCGGCATCCTTCAGGATGTCGTACACCCACCTGGCCACGGCGATGATGACCGGTAACCAGCGGGGCGGGCTGCAACCCGTCCCGCTGGGCCGGTGCCGCGTCGCCAGTAGGTGACGCGGGCTTACCCGCCGCTTGACCTTCCTTCTCCTCTTGGACAAGTTCGTCCTCCATCTCCGGTCGAGCCCGTTGCCCGACCTCTTCCCCGAGGTCGGACGTAGTGTCCGGAAGACGTCCTGCCCGTGGCACCGATGATGCTCCGCTGCCACGAGGGACTTTAGCGTGCGACGAGACATTCCGGTTGCTCGGGTCGAGTTGAACTCCGTTGACAGGAAAGGGAAAGCAGTAACGTTACCGTGTAACCGTTACTGCTGGCGCTGTGCAGCGCTTGGCAACTGAAGTCAGCATTCTGCAGGTCGGCCGCCTCCACGCCTCGATGCAGCCTCATCCCAAAGGGTGAACTTCGCGGACATTGGTGCGGAAACGTGGTTCTAACCCGGAGTATCTGCAACTGAAGTCAGCATTCTGCAGGTCAGCTGCCTGCACGCCTCGTTGCAGCTTGCCCCTAAAGGATGAACTTCGTGGGCGTTGGTGCGAGAGAAGCGGTTCTATTCCGAAAGTGACTGAACTGCGGACCCGGACGGCGACCACCTGTCCGGATCAACGACAGGGGAACGGTCGTGTCATGAGGACACATCGGGTGTCCGGGCGTGGGCGTCGTAACTGGCTCAGTAGCTCTCTGAGCAGCCGCCATCGGAACGTGGATCCTTCGGCATTCTCGCCGGGCTGGACACCGATGCCATGGCAGTCGACGGCTGTGCGCGCGAGAGGCCCGCGTGAGCGTACGCTTGGCCGCGTCGCCGGACGATCATTGATGGAGCGGATGAGGGGACGACGTTCGTGGTGAACTCCGACGCAGCGAAGCTGGCCGTTCTTATCGACGCGGACAACGCCCAGCCGGGCATCGTTGAGGGGTTACTTGCCGAAGTCGCCAAGTACGGCACCGCCCACGTCAAACGCGCCTACGGCGACTGGACCGGCACGAATCTGCGTGGCTGGAAGGAGCAGCTGCTGACCGCGTCGATCCAGCCGATGCAGCAGTTCGCCTACACTACCGGCAAGAACGCCACCGACGCGGCGATGGTCATCGACGCGATGGATCTGCTCTACACCGAACGGTTCGACGGCTTCTGCCTGGTATCCAGCGACAGCGATTTCACCCGTCTCGCGTCGCGGCTGCGGGAGTCCGGGCTGACGGTGTACGGGTTCGGGGAACGCAAGACACCGGCTCCATTCGTCGCGGCGTGCGACAAGTTCGTCTACACCGAAAACCTGGTCCGCGTGAGTACAGTCAGTCCAGTAGGTGCGACGGAGAAGCCAAACCCGCGACGATCAGCGGCTGAGTTGAAGCAGGACACCGGCTTGGTCACGCTGTTGCGCAGCGCGGTCGACGCGGCGTCCGATGAAGACGGCTGGGCGCCGCTGGGCGCCGTGGGAAACATCATCCTCAAACGGCGCCCGGACTTCGACTCCCGCAACTACGGATACCCGAAGCTCAGCGGCCTGATCGAAGCCACCACGCTGTTCCAGGTCGAACGCCGTTCTGCGCCCGACGGGAAGGCCAGTGTCGTCTACGTGTGGGACGATCGCCAGCGACCTGACCCAGCTCAACGGGCCGGTCAGTAGCCCATACCGCGGTGCAGGTCGTCGCCAAAGCTTTCGTGACGATCGTCGTACTCGTCTTCGGTCTCGTCGTGCCGCGCCGCTTGTCGTTCCTTCTCGTCTTGATCCTGGAGCTGTTGGGTGCGGGCGGCGACGCCGCTGGTGAATTCGTCGCGCAGGGCGTCGAGGGTGTCGCGGCGGGACTCGGCGGTGAGCATCGCGTCCGATGCGGCGTCTTGCCGGTCTGGTGCGGTCATCAGCTGCCTCCATTGGGTGGTGATCTGGTCCCAGGCCGCGGCTTTGGGGCCGTGCCCGGCGGGTCGCAGGCCGAGCGGGGAGGCGTCATCGGTAGTGGTGATTCCGTAAGTTTCACGGTACGCCGCGGCCAGCCGGACAGTCTGATCCCAGGTCGCGGCCGGTTCAGCGTCGTCGGGGCGCTGACCGAGCCGTGCAGCCCAGCGAGGTTGCTCGCGATGCACGTGGTCGAGCAGCTGGTCGGCGCGGGCAGCGATCTCGCCGTTGAGGCCGTCCAGCCGAGCCCGGGCGCCGTGATGGTCGCCGGGTGTTCCGAAGTCGGGTTGGGCCTGCCACGGGAGCGCGGCGTGCAGCCCTTCTCCGGCGCGGTGGCGGTCGGTGAGAAGGGCAACGAGAGCTTCACCGGCACGGCGATAGTGACCGTCCTCGGCGCCGGTGATGTCGTCGGCGAGGCGGGTGAGGGCGTCGGTGAGGGCGGTGTCAGCGTCGAGACCGTATGCCGCTCCGCCGGCGGCGTGACGCCAGACGATGCCCCACTGCTCGCCGGTGACGTCCGCGTCCGGTAGATATTCGGCGACGATGCTGCGCCACCGATCGACCTGGTCGTCGGTCGGCGCCCCGATTCTGGCCGGGGCTTGGTGCTCGTTGACGTGCGTTGACACGCGCTTGGCGAGGACGGCGGCCGGGTCGCTCGCCCAGGAGAACCCGCTCTCGTCGGCAAGTCTGCGGACCAGCCGTTCGGCCTGCCAGCCTTGATCCTGGGCGTTGGCCAGTGCGCCCAGGGCGGCGGGCTCGGCCCTCGCGTTGACCGAACCGGGGACGTACTGGGCGAGTACGTCGAGGTAGCGGTCCTCATCGCCGTCGCGCGCGAGAAGCTCGTAACGGCGCACCAGCACGTTCAGGGGCTCGAGGACGACACGCTCATCGGCATCTTCGAGGCCGGCGAATACGTCGTCGAGCTCAGCGGATCGGGCGGCCACCCAGGGTGTTGCAGGTTCGGGTTGGGCGGTCGCCGGTGCTTTTCCGAAGTTGTCCCAGCGCTCGCTCAGGGTGCGCCAGGCGTGTGCCCGCGCGCCGCGGCTGTCAGGTCTGGCGCCTAGCGGCGCCTCAGCGTCGATGCGGAACGTCTCGCGGTAGGCCGCGACCAGGCCGACGAGGTCGTCCCACTCCTCGGCCGCGATCGGGTTGTCCGGGCGCGGCCCGAGCTTTGATACCCATTCGGGCTGGTTGCGGATCACCGCGGCACGCAGCACTTCGACCCGCTCGGCGATGGCCTGGTTCATCTCGTGCAGGTACTGGGCGTGCCCGGGATGGTGGCGAACGTGGGTGAAGTCGGGGCGGGCCAGCCAGGGAACAGCGCGCCTGTGGGCCTCTCCACGCTCACCTCGGCGCGTCAGCTCGGCGGACAATGCCGCGTCGGCATATCGGTCATCCGGCATTGGATCCGGTACTACCGGGCGCGCCGCGAGCTGATGCGCGACCACGGTCAGCGCGGCGTCGATGTCGAACCCGATCGCCAGCGCGCCGGCGGCCCGATGCCAGATCTTCTCCCATTCGGGGTCCTCGACGGCGGCGTGCGGGGCGATCGCGTCGACGATGCTCCGCCAGCGGGTCACGTCGGCCGGCTGCGGCGGTGCGGTCGGGGAGGGCGGCTGGCGGTGCCCGAGGTGCGTGGTGATCCGGGCTTGCAGCGCGGCGCCGGGGTCGTCGGCCTCGTCCAGCGGTTGGCGCCAGCGCATGACGGCGGCGACAAGGGGCTCGGGCTCCCACCCGAGGTCGTGGGCGTTGCGCAGCGTCTGGATCAGCGCTGGCTCACTGTCGAGATCGACGGTGGAGGGGGCGTGGCGGGCGAGGATGGCGCGGTAGTGGTCCTCGTCGCGGTAGGTGGCGGTGTAGTTGTAGCGCAGCACCAGCGTGCCCATCGACACCGCCGCGTCCTGGGCCTCCCGCAACGTCTCGGTCGCCGAGACCTCAGCCCCGGAGTGGTGCAGCACGCCGGCGAGCACCGACCGCGCCGACACCGGCTCGGGGGTTTCGCGGTGCTGGTCGATGACGTGGTGGTGGGTGACGACGTAGATGAAGTTGCCGAGCATGGCGCGGGTGATGCCGGGGTAGAACTGCTCGCGAGTCATCGTCGGCGGCACCAGTAGGTGGGCGTTGCCGGTGCTGGTCATGCCCTGCACGCGGTTGATGGTCGCGGCGTAGGCGAGTTCGACGTGGGCTTGGACGTACCCGGCCGGCAGCGTAATGGAGGCATTATGGACGCGGTGCTGGACTGTGATTCTGCCAGTGCGGTGGACGTCGGTGATGGTCCAGACGTCGCCGTTCTTGACGAAGTCGCGCCCGCCGAACAGCGACAGCAGGCGCTGATTGTGCCGGGTAACGACCCAGTCCCCGACACTGGCGGTAGTGGCGTCGTGCAGCTCCACCTTACGGCCCCGGTCGACCAGGCCACGGGCCAGGCGCCGTTCGCGGGCGTCGATGTTCAAGGCGACGGTGTCTTCGTTGGTCGGCACGATCAGCAGCGACTGAACGCCGCCGTCGAGATCAGACTGCCAATGCGAGCGCGCGGCGTCGCGCATCGTCTCCAGCGACCCGTCGGAAACCCGACCGCTGTCGAAGTAGTACTCGAGCCCCTTCGGGTTCGCCGCCCGGATCTGCAGCGACGCCGCAGCCTGCTCCTTGCGGTCGTCGCCGCGGAAGCGCACGATCTCCCGGAACCGGACGGCGCCGACGTCGTGGGCGATCAACCGGATCGCGCCACCGGCCTCGACCGCGGCCAGCTGCGCGTCATCCCCGATCAACCGCACGTCCGCGCCGTTGGTCAGCGCGTACTTCACGACCTTGTGCAGGGTATGGGTGCCGGCCATCGCCGCCTCGTCGACGATCACCAGGTCCCCGGCCTGCATGGGGAACGCGCGCTGGGCAAATCCGAGCCGCAGTGCGGTGGTCAGCTGATGCAGCGTGTGCGGCTTCGCCCCGATCGACGCACCGAGCTCCTGCGCCGCACGGGCGGACGGACCGAACGCGTAGACGCGGTGCCCGGTGCGCCGCCACGCGGTCGCCAGGACCTTCATCGCCGAGGTCTTCCCGGCCCCGGCTGGCGCCAAGGCGAGCTGCAGGCGACGTCCGGAACGAGCGAACTGGCGCACCATTTCCGTCTGCCCCGCGTTCAATCCCTGGCCGGTGAGAGCCTTCTCGACGGTGTCGGCGCGCAGGCGGTGCCCGCCGCCGCGGCGGGCCCAGGCGACCAGGTCGCCTTCCGCGGCGAGGGTCGCGGTGGTGGTGTAGCGGGTCGAGTTGTGCTCCATGAACACCGACTCGCCGTCCCTTCGACGCAACGAGGCTGGCTCGTTGACCGCGGTCGGGCCGACGAGGGCGACGGTGTCGGCCTGGGCGAGGATGGTGTCGACTACGTCATCGACGAGCTGCTCGCGCTTGTCGACCGGCACCTTCAGGTGCGCGGTCTGGCGGTGGGCTTCGGCAGCAAGGTTCCACCAGGAAAAGTGGCTGTAGTTGTCCGACACCACATCCCGCGTGACCCGGGCAAGTTTGGCGATGTCGAACGCATCCGGCTCGGCGCGTCCGCTGAGGAAGACGCGGTCGGCGAGTGTGTCAAGGACCGTGGCCGGTACGAGGGTTAACGCGTGCTCACGCCACGCCTCGAGGTGTTCCGGCAGCGTCTTGGGTGGCTTCTTGCCGGGACGGTTGTCGTACTGGGCGGCCCGGTCGATGGCGAAGATGTCCTTCGGCGTCGGCTCCTTCCCGTACTTGGCCCGGAATTCGACGATGCGCTTCGCTCGAGCTGCCTCGAATTGGCGATGGCGCTGGGAGAACAGCTTCACCAGCGTTACCGGGACACCTTCGAGCTGCCAGACCGGGCGCTTCATGTCCACGCCCTCGGCGCCGCGCTGCACCCACGAAGCGCCCTGTTCGCGGAACAGGTCACGCAGCCGGTTGTCGAAGTACTCCGACACGGCGACGGTCGCGGCGAACATGGTGCGCCCGTCGAGAGCAGTCCACTCGCCATCGTCGCTGCGCTGCACCTTCGACGAGATCAGGACGTGGAAGTGCAGGTGCGGATCCGAGGCGCGGGAATCCCAATGCTCGAACAACGCGGCGGTGATCCCATTGACGTCGACCTGAGCCTCGCCCATGTTCCCGCGACGGGTGTACGCGACGTTTCGCTCCATATAGGACACGGTGTCAAGGGCAGCTTGGCGGGCCATGCCAACAATGCGCTTCCGTCCGGCTGGTGACGCCATCGCCCACGCGATGGAGACGGTCTTGTCCGGTGCGAACACCGCCTCGAACCCGGAGACCGCGGACTTGAGATTGCGCTTCTGCTCCGCTAGCCACTTGTTCAGTTCCGTGTCGCTGACGGGACCGTTGCCGTCGTGGGCTTTGTGGCAAGCCTGCAGCTGCACACCGTGACGCAGCTCGGCACGTTTCTGTGCGGAGATCGGCGCGCCGACCGGCCGCCCGTGCAGGCGGTTGTGGTCCTTGTACGCCTGCGACACCTGGGAGCGCAAATGATCTAGCGCCGAGTACTGCGGGAACCGCCGGCCCAACCGGGTCGCTTTCAACGCCTCCGCGGCGGTGGCGCCGCCGGCGACCATCTCGGCTTCGATGGCGTCTGCATGCGGGTGCCGGCCTTCGCCGAAGAGGGCGTTCATCTGGGCAGAAGTGACTGCGCCGGAGAGTCCTAACTGCTCTGCTCCGGCGCCGAACCATTGGCCTGCCGGGTAACCACGGGAGAGGTAGTAGTCACTCAACAGCTCGCCGGGCGCGAGCTCACGGTCGCGATCGGCGCACGCCACCGTGTTCGTGAGATACTCATGACCACCAGGGCTCAGCTTCCGCAAGCCCATCATGTCCACACCAGACTACGCCGAAAAGGCAGCGGCGCCCACCCGGTTACTGGTAACGACGCGTATTCGTTCGGCGCGTGTTCGTTGGCGGGGAAGTTGAACCTGCGGCCTGCTCATGAAGTGACGACAAAGCTCCGGATGGACGCAGGAGTTGATCAGTACAGGTAGCCT